>DASUQB010000412.1:0-6225 GCA_036280835.1 Microbacterium sp.
GAACGCCGCGGCCAGTTCCAAGCCGGGGCGCCGCGGCAATTCGGGCGGGGTGAGCGCATCGCGGATCGCGCGCAGATCCTCCAATTCGTGCTGCGCCGTCTCAAGCCGCTCACGCAGTAGGGAAAGATCCTCTTCGCGCACTGCCGCTTCATCGCGGAGTCGCGCGATCAGCGCGTCCTGGCGGTGCTCCAGGTCATCCCGATCATGGATGTCGCGCTGCTGGGCCTCCACCTCCGATCGCAGCCGCCGAAGCTCCTGATCATCCTTACGACGCTCTTCGCTCACACACGTTCCATCGACTCAAGGGGGCCGGGTTCCTGTCGCATCGTGTCGCATCGCTATCCACTCTCGCCATCCGCGGACGGTGTCCGACAACGACAGGGGTGTTCGCGCCTTGAGCCGACCCGCCGCTTGATGGCGAACAGCCCGGAGGTCAGGAGCGCCGTCGGTCGCACCTGCCGCTTGACCTCGTCCTTGGCGGTCACGGTGCATCTCTTTGGTTCGTTAGTCGTTAAACCCCCTCGCGAGCCGAGTGACGGTCACGCCGACCGCGCTGGAGAGCCAACTTTCGATCGGTGGCCTCCGGGATGCGTGGGGTCGTATCCCGGAAGCCGTTGGATTACGCAAGCGTGCGTGATGTGCCGAGCCTGATCGGCACTCCCCGGGCGCACGGAACGACGCGTCGTCGCGACGCCTCCGGGACTTTTCCGGTGTTGCGGGCCCAGACTTGACCGGTGCTCTTGCGGCGACTCGGTGTGGTCGACGGTGTGGGGCCCAGCTTCCTACCGACGGGATCGGGCCGCCGGTCGCGGCCCCTTGACCGCATCTTGTGCGCTCCTCAGGCCGGGCGCGCTTGCAGGCGCGCCTCGCTGCGCTCGGCCGGGCCGACGGCGGCCTCGGCTGACGGGCAAACCATCACCGGAGAAGCTGTACGGCGCAGGAGGTGCCGCCCGGGTGATCCGGCCATGGCTTCGCGGATGGGTCCGCGACAAGACGGTCCGATCACGACGAGGCCGGCGCGTTCCACGGAGGCGAGCCGTCGCAGCTGGGGCCCGACCGGTCCCGTCATCACTCGTGTCCTTGGCGCGCCGTGTGCGAGGGGCGCGAGCTGCGACGCGAGTTCGTCGATGGTGTCGCCTGTGGCCGCCAGGCGCTCGCTCGTGCTCGGGATCATGCCGGGCGGCGGCGCCCCGACGCCGGGCGCGACGGGCATGCGCGGAGGAGTCACCACGGAGGCGAGCACGAGGTCGAGGCCGAGCTCGTGAGCCCAGCACGCGGCGGTGGCGGCAGGCGCGAGGTCGCGCTCGTCACGGACCGCGCACAGCACGGTCGAGCCAGCGAGCGTCGGGCGGCCGTTGTGACGGCGGCGCCGCGGAACGACGATCACCGGGCAGGCGGCTGTACGCAAGACCGCCAGGGAGACGCTGCCGCGTAGGGCCTGTCGGAGCGCGCTGGGCCCTCGGGTTCCGAGCACGATCAGGGCGGCACGTTGGCTCGCGCAGGTGAGCTCTTGGGCGGGCGCGCCGTTGCCCATCAGTAGCTGGAGGTCGGGCCGGCCGAGATCGGTGCGGAGCCTGGAGAGCAGCCATTCGCGGCGGTCGCGCCGGCTCGGCTCGCCGACGGCCGAGGTGATGTGCAGAAGTTCGAGTCGGCGACCGCTTCGGATGGCGAGTTCGTGCGCGACGTGGAGCGCCCGCAGCGAGTGTGGCTCGCCGTCGACTCCGCAGACTATGGGTTCGCTCACGGCCGTTCCTCTGGCGAGGCGGACGCGCCCGCCGCATAGACGCGGCGGGCGGGACCGCATGACATCGGTGGGCGCCCGCGGCATCGCGCCCAGGCGGGTGTGAAGCGTGGCCTCGGGCTCGGAGGACATCGCGTCTGGTACTGCCGGCCTCCTCCCCGGAGAACGGCGTGCCTGTGGGCTCGTGGTCCCGCCGCGGGGCTCCTTTCCGATGCATGGACAGCATTCCCGTAGCGGGAGCCCATCGCTATGGGTGGCACTCCCCATCCCGACCAGGCGATGGAGCATGGGGATCACTGCCCATGGTTGGGGCTCGCCTGGTGCGTCATGCTGTCGTCGTGTCGCTGTTCTGGCGCGTGGTGGCGATCAACGCGGGCGGCCTGGTCGTCGCGGCGCTGGTACTCGCACTCTCGCCCGCCACCGTCAGCCCGACGCTGACGGTCGCCGAGGGCGCGGTACTCACCGTCGGCACGCTGGCCCTGATCGCCGTCAACGTCGTGCTTCTGCGACGGGTGTTCGAGCCGCTGGAGCGGCTGGCCGCGGTGATGCGGCGGATCGATCCCCTTGAACAGGGACGCAGGGTCGAGCTCGAGCGGTCCGTTGCGGAGGTAGCGGACGTGTACCGAGCGTTCAACGCGATGCTCGATCGGCTCGAGGAGGAGCGGCGGAGCAGCGGGCGTCGCGCGCTGATGGCGCAGGAGGGCGAGCGCCGACGGATCGCCCGTGAGCTGCACGACGAGGTGGGGCAGACGCTCACCGGAGTGGTCCTGCAGCTCGAGGGCGTCCACCGGGCGGCGCCAGGAGAGCTCGCCGAGCAGGTTGGGCTTGTTCAGGAGACCGCGCGTGAAGGTGTCGAGCAGGTGCGGGAGATCGCTCGCGGGCTCCGACCGCAGGCGCTCGACGAGTTCGGGTTGCGCAGCGCGCTCGCCACGCTGGCGACGGGCTTCTCCGAGCGCAGCCGGCTGCAGGTCAGGCACGGTGTGTCCACGGAGCTCCCGCGGCTCGAGCCCGAGCAGGATCTCGCCATCTACCGCGTGGCGCAGGAGAGCTTGACCAACGCCGCGCGCCATGCCGGTGCAACGAGCGTCGAGCTGTCGCTGCGGCCGCTGAACGGCAGCGTGGTGCTCGCGGTGCGTGACGACGGCCGCGGCATCACCGACGCGCAGGTCTCCGGGGAGGGCGTCGGACTGGGCGGCATGCGGGAGCGGGCACTGCTGGTGGGCGGCCGTCTTACCGTCCGCCGCTGCCCGACGGGTGGGACCGAGGTCCGTCTCGAGGTGCCTACGTGACCGTCCCGCTGCGCACTCGGATCCTGCTCGCCGACGACCACACGGTGGTCCGGCGGGGTCTGCGCATGGTGCTCGACGCCGCGCCGGACCTCCACGTCGTGGCGGAAGCGGCCGACGGGATCGAGGCGGTGGACCGCGCGCTGCAGGAGGACATCCACCTGGCCGTGCTTGACGTCGCGATGCCGCGACGGACCGGCCTGCAGGCGGCGCGCGAGCTGGCGCGCCGGAGGCCCGAGCTCCGCGTCCTGATGCTCTCGATGCATGACCTCGACGAGTACTGCTTTCAGGCGCTCAAGGCCGGCGCCTCCGGCTACGTGCTCAAGACGGTCGCCGACCGCGACCTCGTCGAGGCATGCCGCGCCGTGATGCGCGGGGAGCCCTTCCTGTACCCGCCGACGGTGCGGATGCTGATGCGCTCCTATGTCGATGACCCCGAGCGTGCGCACAGCAGCCCGCTGAGCGCGCGTGAGGAGGAGGTCGCCAAGCTCGTCGCGGAGGCATACAGCACCGAGGAGATCGCGGGGCTGTTGACGATCAGCCCCAAGACGGTCGAGCGCCATCGGGAGAACATCCTCGGCAAGCTGGGCATGCGCGACCGCGTCGAGCTCACTCGTTGGGCGATCCGCCGCGGTCTCGTCGACGCCTAGCTCCCGACTTTGGGGAGCGCTCCCCATGGTGGACGGATTGGCGACGAGCGAGGCTGATGGTGGTCCTGACAGGCAGTGCCACGAGAAGGAGCTGATTGCCATGGGTGCCGCACCGCATCGCGTCGACTCACAGCACGAGGGCCCGTCCGCTGGGCCGGAGGGGGACCGCGAGCCGCGCATCCCGCAGCCGTTGCCGCAAGCGGACAGGAGAGGTCGCATGGCGGTCATCGTGATGCTCGCGGCACTCGCGATCATCGTCCTGGTCGTACTGCTCTGACGAGACCAACGCGCCCGCCCGCCGTCCCCTGCGGCGGGCGGGCCGTCCCCTTGCTGACGTCGGACACCACTCCAGTTCACAGCCCATGATCCGCGTCGCCGTCGTCGATGACCACCATGCCGTGCGACTCGGCCTGCAGGCCGCGATCCGCTCCGAGCCGGGATTGGTTCCGGCAGGGACGGCGACGAGTGGTGCAGGCGTCGCGCCGATGCTCTACCGCACGCAGCCGGACGTCATCCTGCTCGACTATCACCTCCCCGACATCGATGGACTGACGCTGTGCCGGCGGATCAAGTCCGAGCCGCCGGCGCCCGCGGTCATCCTCTACTCGGCCTTCGCCGATGCCACGTTGACCGTGCCCGCGTTCGTCGCCGGCGCCGACGGCATCCTCCACAAGGGCGGCCCCGCACGCGAGCTGTTCGAGGGGATCCGTCGTGTGGCGCGCGGCGGCGACGCGATGCCGCCGGTCTCGCCGCCGCTGTTCGAGGCTGCGGGCCAGGCGCTGGATCCCGATGACCTCCCGATCCTGAGAATGCTCCTCGATCGCACCCCAGCTGTGGAGATCGCGAGCACGCTGCGCATGGGAACGGCGGAACTTCGAGACCGTGTCGATCACATGCTGCTGCGGCTCAAGGTGCCGGTGCCCTCCGTCGCGCCATGACGAACGAACCCCCGCCGACAGCCGGCTGGTTCGCCCCCCGGCGGCGTGGGAGCGCTACTCCTGAGGCCGCGCCCGAAGCAGGATGATCGCGCCGATCGCGCCGCTGGCCAACGATCCGGCGAAGATCCCCACCTTCGCCATATCGACGACTTGCGCGTCGTCATAGGCAAGCTGGGCGATGAACAGCGACACGGTGAAGCCGATTCCACCAAGTGCCGCGATCCCCCATATCTGGGCGCGGCTGACCGCCTCGGGGAGCGAGCCCAGGCCGAGTCGCAGGCCGAGGAAGGTGGCTCCGGCGATCCCGAGCAGCTTGCCGAGCAGCAGTCCGGCGGCAATGGCCCAGGTGAGGCTGCTACTCGCCGCGTCGGCGAGCACGCCGCCGCCGAAGTCGACTCCGGCGTTGGCGAGCGCGAACAGCGGAACGACGGCGAAGGCGGTGACCGGGTGCAGCCGGTGCTCGAGTGTCTCCAGCACCGGGCGGCCCGCGACGGGTCGCGCGGGGGTGAGCAGTCCGAGCGCGACGCCGGCGATCGTGGCATGGACGCCGGACTCGTGCATGGCCAGCCATGCTCCTAGTCCTGCGATCGCGTAGACCGCGATCGCCGTCACGCCGGCTCGGCGCAGCCCGGCGACGAGGACGAGCGCGCCGACGGCGCCCGCGAGCCAGGGCAGCGACAGGCCATCCGAGTAGAAGATCGCGATGAGCGCGATGGCGATGATGTCGTCGACGATCGCGACGGTCAGCAGGAACAGCTTGACTCCCGACGAGACTCGGTCGCCGAGCAGCGCGAGCACGCCGACGGCGAATGCGATGTCGGTCGCGGCCGGGATGGCCCAGCCCGAGACCTCCCCGCTCCCCGCGGTGATCGCCAGGAAGAGCACCGCTGGCAGCACGACGCCGCCGACCGCGGCGATCGCGGGCAGCGCCGCCGCGCGACGTTCGCGCAGCTCGCCCGTGACGAGCTCCCGCTTGATCTCGAGCCCGACCACGAAGAAGAACAGGGCCATCAGGCCGTCGTTGACCCAATGGCGAAGATCCTCGGTCAGCGCGGCGTCCCCTATGCCGATCGTCGCCTCCTGCCCCCAGAAGCTGACGTAGCCGTCCCCGGCCGGGCTGTTGGCCCAGACCACGGCGGCGACGGCCGCGACCACCAGGGCGATGCCGCCGGCCGCCTCCTCGCGCAGGAACTCCGCGAGCGGGTCGAGCACCTGCCGCGCCTTCGTCTTCGCCGTATCCGCGACGTCGGTGGGGGTCCGCTTCACCCGCAGAGCCTAGGCAGCGGCCGACGGGGCCCCCATGGGAACCAGCGCCCAAGTAGGGCACGAGGTTTGGGAGCTGCTCCCCATTGGACTGCGCCCCCTACGGCGGCAAGGTGTGGAGCACGCCCCAACAGAAGGAGAACGTCATGGGCATCCTCGGCTGGATCATCCTCGGCCTCATCGCCGGCGCGATCGCAAAGGCCGTACATCGCGGCAACGAGCCGGGAGGCATCCTCGGAACGCTCGTCGTCGGGGTGCTCGGAGCGGTCGTCGGCGGGCTGATCGCCTCCGCGGTCGGCATCGGCGGGATCGGCAGCTTCTTCAGCCTCGGGACCTGGCTGATCGCT
>DASUQB010000413.1:0-11583 GCA_036280835.1 Microbacterium sp.
GGCCACGGGGTCGACGACCCGCAGGATCGCCTGGCTGTGCACCTTGATGACGGTGCCGGGGGCGATCTCCACCTCGGCCGGCTGGTCGAGGTTCTCGGGGTCGTACGCCACGATCGTCCCGTACAGACCGCCCTGCAGCAGCACCTCGGCGCCGGGCACGGTCTGGCGGGCCTTCGCCTCCTGCTCGAGCTTCTGCTTCTGCATGCGCTTGCGCGAGTTCCAGAACATGAAGACGAGGAGCACCGCCAGCAGGATGAACAGGCCGTAGTTAGCGAAGAATTCTGCCATGCGAGAAGGGTGGACCTTTCGGAAGCGGCACGCCACGTCGACGAGGATGCCTAGGGGATTGCGGCGAGAAGCCTTCAGCGATTATAGGTCATCGAATCTCAGCGCACCGTCGGGATGACGGGCGCCGAGGTGCGCGTACGCCTCGGGGGTGGCGATCCGGCCGCGCGGGGTGCGGCCCATGAAGCCGATGCGCACGAGGTAGGGCTCGACGACGCTCTCGACCGTGTCGGGCTCCTCGCCGACCGCGATCGCGAGCGTGTTGAGACCCACCGGGCCGCCCCGGAAGCGCTTCACCAGCGCCTCCAGCACTGCGCGGTCGAGCCGGTCGAGACCGATCGCGTCGACGTCGTAGAGCTCCAGCGCCGCGCGCACGGCGTCGAGCTCCGCGGGCAGCTCGTGCACGAGCACGTAGTCCCTGACGCGCCGGAGGAGGCGGTTGGCGATGCGGGGCGTGCCTCGCGAGCGCCGGGCGATCTCGGCCCGCGCCACCGGCGGGATGGCGACGCCGAGCATCGCGGCGGAGCGTTCGATGACCCGCTCGAGCTCGGCGGGCTCGTAGTACTCGAGGTGCGCGGTGAAGCCGAAGCGGTCGCGCAGCGGGTTGGGCAGCAGTCCCGATCGGGTCGTGGCGCCGACGAGGGTGAACGGCGCGAGGTCGAGGGGGATGCTCGTGGCGCCGGCGCCCTTGCCGACCATGATGTCGATGCGGAAGTCCTCCATGGCGAGGTAGAGCATCTCCTCGGCCGAGCGCGCCATGCGGTGCACCTCGTCGATGAAGAGCACCTCCCCCGGCGTCAGGCTCGACAGCAGCGCCGCGAGGTCGCCGGCGTGCTGGATGGCCGGACCGCTGGAGAGCCGCAGCGGCCGCGCGCTCTCGTGCGCCACGATCATCGCGAGCGTCGTCTTGCCGAGCCCCGGCGGGCCGGACAGGAGGATGTGGTCGGCCGGTCGCTGCTGGATGCGGGCCGCGTCCAGCAGCAGCTGAAGCTGACCGCGCACCTTCTGCTGGCCGACGAACTCCGCGAGCGAGGCGGGCCGGAGCGCTCCCTCGATCGCGAGCTCGGTCTCGTCGACGGGGTCGTCGGCGTCCCGGATGTCATCCACGAGCGGCCCCATGCGGAGCCGGCCCGAGCGCGGCGAGCGTCAGGCGCAGGAGGGAGGGCACCGAGGCCCGGTCGACGGCGGATGCCTCGGCGGCGGTCGTCGTGACGGCCTCGGTCGCCACGCGCTCCGGCCATCCGAGGCCCGTCAGGGCCTCGGCCACCTGCGTCAGCACCGCGGTGGAGGCCCCGACGGTTCTCGCTGCGGTGCGCACCGGCGCCTCGAGCTTGCCGGCCAGCTGCACGACGATGAGCTTCGCGGTCTTGGGGCCGATGCCGGACACACGCCGGAACGGCGCGTCGTCGTCCGCCGCCACGGCGGCGGCGATCTGCTCGACGGAGAGGCCGGACAGCACGCCGAGGGCCGATTTGGGTCCCACGCCCGTCACGCCGAGGAGGAGCGCGAAGACGCCGAGCTCCTCGCGGGTCTGGAAGCCGAACAGCGACAGCGCGTCTTCGCGGACCACGAGGTGGGTGTGCACATGGACGGCGTCACCGGGGTGCGTCGCGCGGGCCAGACCAGCGGGAACGGCGACCGCGAGGCCCACTCCCCCGACCTCGACGACCAGGGTGTCCGCATCCACGTGCGCGGCCGTTCCCCGAAGAGAAGAGATCATTCGGCCAGCCTAGGCGGCGGCGCGGACAGCCTCAGGGTGCCACGCGGGGCGCCGGGCGCCTGACGGCGCGCGTGGCCCTGCGTTCGGCCTCCCGCCACGCGCGAAGGGCCGGCGTGTCCGCGGACGCCGACTCCGCGGGACCGCCGCGCCAGCCGTGGCACAGCGCCAGCGCCAGTGCGTCCGCCGCATCCGCGGGCTGCGGCAGTGCATCGAGTCGCAGCACTCGCGCGACCATCATCTGCACCTGACGCTTGTCGGCGGCCCCGTAGCCCGTGACGGCCGCCTTCACCTCCGTGGGAGTGTGCAACGCGGCGGGCAGTCCTCGCTCGGCGGCCATCAGCAGGGCGATACCGCTCGCCTGGGCCGTGCCCATGACGGTGTGCATGTTCTGCTGTGCGAAGACGCGCTCGACGGCGACCACGTGCGGGCGGTGCTCGTCGAGCACGGCACGGATGCCGGCGGCGATGGCCGCGAGACGCTCGGCGATCGGCGCATCCGGGGACGAGCGGACCACCCCCACATGCACGAGCGTCGCCGAGCGGTCCCGCGCGACATCCACCACCCCGACACCGCAGCGGGTGAGGCCGGGATCGATGCCGAGCACGCGGAGAGGGGCCACCGTCCCACGCTAGGCGCGGGTGCCGATGCCGCGTCGGAGGCGCGCCCTCTGCGGCTACTCGTCTTCGGCGAGTTCGGCCTGCACCTCGGGGGTGAGGTCGAAGTTGCTGTAGACGTTCTGCACGTCGTCGCTGTCCTCGAGCGCGTCGATCAGCCGGAAGACCTTCCGCGCCGTATCGGCGTCGACCTCCACCTTGAGCGACGGGACGAACTCGACATCCGCCGATTCGTAGTCGATGCCGGCGTCCTGCAGGGCCGTGCGCACCTTCACGAGGTCCGAGGCGTCGGTGATGATCCCGAAGCCCTCGGCGTGCGGCTCGATCTCCTCTGCCCCCGCGTCGAGCACCGCCAGCATGACGTCGTCCTCGGTCGTCCCCTCGCCGGAGACGACGATGACGCCCTTGCGGTGGAAGTTGTACGCGACGCTGCCCGGGTCGGCCATGGTGCCGCCGTTGCGCGTCATGAGGGTGCGCACCTCGGCCGCGGCCCGGTTCTTGTTGTCGGTGAGGCACTCGATCAGCAGCGCGACGCCGTGCGGGCCGTAGCCCTCGTACATGATCGTCGCGTAGTCGACCGACTCGCCCGTGAGCCCGGCGCCGCGCTTCACCGCGCGGTTGATGTTGTCGATGGGCACCGACGTCTTCTTGGCCTTCTGGACGGCGTCCTGCAGCGTGGGGTTCCCCGCGAGGTCGGCGCCGCCCATCTTGGCCGCGACTTCGATGTTCTTGATGAGCTTGGCGAACGACTTGGCACGGCGCGAATCGATGATCGCCTTCTTGTGCTTGGTCGTTGCCCACTTGGAGTGACCGGACATGCCCCCAGTTTACGTTGCGGCGTGCGCGCCGAAACGTCCACCGCGCGAGGCCTGCCGCGGCGGCCGCACATCGAGGCCGAGGTCGGCCATCGCCCTTTCGTACTGGAAGTGTCCGAACAGGTTGTAGAGCACGGTCGCCACGCGAGGGATGTGCGGCAGCACGGCCTCCCGCTGGCTCTCGGTGCCGGAGGTGAAGAGCAGTCCCAGCATGATGAAGATCGACCGCGGGTCGGGATCGGAGCGGGCGGCCTCGCCCACCTCCTCCCACTCGAGCTGCGTGAGCACCTGCTGGACGACGGGGAGCACCTTGCCCTCCTCGTCCTTCAGGTGCGCCTCCAGGGCGGCGGAGAGGGCGTCGGTGCGCTCGGCGAGCCGGTCGCGCACGGCGGCATCGGCATCCACCACCCACCAGCGGGCGAGGCGGTCGGCCTCCTCCAGGATGCCGGCGATCTTCGCATGCTGCGCCCGCATGAGCCCCACATGCAGAGCGCAGCCGGGCGCACGGTCCTCCAGGGTGTCCCAGAGCTTCGCATCCTCGGCGTGGTGATGGTGGTGGAGCCCGCTCGACGCCATCGAGAGTCGGCCGGCGATCGTGCGCGCGCGGCGGCGGTCCCCTGCTTCGACGGAGCGGATGGCGCCCGGAAGGAGCGAGAACAGGCGGCGGAAGATGGCGTGCGCCACGAGGATGTCGTCGGTGCGACAGCCCCATTCGCGCGGGGCGGCGGTATCGGTCATGGTGATCAGGAGCCTTCTCCGGCACCGCTGATACATCCCTTGCGCCCCGCCGCACCCGGTGCCACACTACGGCCGTGGACGACCGGGACCGGGCGCTGCACGCGGCGCACCGACACGCGATGAAATTCCTGCATACCGTGGACGAGAGACCGGTGTGGCCGCCGGTCACGCTCCCCGACCTCCTCTCCGAGCTTCAGGTGCCGCTGAGCGACGACGGGATGGATGCCGAAGCCGTCGTCGACGAGCTGGCGCGGGTCGCGGACCGCGGACTGGCCGGCATCGCGGGCGGGAGGTTCTACGGCTTCGTGATCGGCGGCTCCCTTCCGGCCGCGCTCGCGGCGGACTGGCTCGTGTCGTCGTGGGATCAGAACTCGGGTTCGTCCGCGCTCACACCCGCGACCGTCGCCCTCGAACGGGTCGCCGGGGGGTGGATGCTGGACCTGTTCGGTCTGCCCGGATCGGCGAGCGTGGGCTTCGTCACGGGAGGGCAGATCGCCAACTTCACGTGTCTGGCCACCGCCCGCAACGCCGTGCTGGCGCGCAGCGGGTGGGACATGGCCGAGCGGGGGCTCCGGTCCGCGCCGGCGGTGCGCATCGTCGTGGGAGAGCACCGCCACGGGTCCATCGACCGCGCGGCGCGGATGCTGGGCATCGGGCGTGCGGAATTCGTCGTGGTGCCGGCCGATGACCAGGGGCGGATGTCCCCCGACGGGCTGCGCGATGCTCTGGCGGGCGGAGAGGGACCGCTGGTCGTCTGCCTGCAGGCCGGTGAGGTCCACACCGGTGCGTTCGACGACTTCTCGCGTCTCGTGCCCCTCGCGCGGGAGCACGGAGCGTGGGTGCATATCGACGGAGCGTTCGGTCTGTGGGCCGCGGCATCCCCGTCCCTCGCTCGGCTCACGGAGGGGATCTCCGGAGCCGACTCCTGGGCGACCGACGCACACAAGACGCTCAACGTGCCCTACGACTGCGGAATGGCCATCGTGCGGGACCCCGCGGATTCGATCGCGATGTTCCGGACCGGCGGGGACTACCTCGTCTACACAGGCCTGGATCCGTGGGATGTCACTCCGGAGCTCTCGCGACGCGCGCGCGGCGTCCCCGCGTGGGCGGCGCTGCGCAGCCTCGGTCGGAGCGGGGTCGCTGCGCTGGTGGACCGCCTGCACGCGAATGCGCTCGCGATGGCGGACGGGCTGCGGGCGATCCCTGGAATCGAGGTGATCAACGACGTCGTGTACACGCAGGTCATGTTCCGGTTGGGGGACGACCAGGCCACGCGGGCGCTCGGCGCCGCGATCCTCGCCGACGGCACGGCCGTCGTCACCGGGGCGGACTGGCAGGGACGCCCCGCCCTGCGCTGCTCGATGTCGTCCTGGGTGACGACGCCGGCGGACATCGACCGCACACTGGATGCTGTGAGGCGCCTCGCGGCATCCTGAGCCGTCGTCAGCCGATGATCTTCTGAAGCGTGCGCAGGTTGCGGTTCGTCGTCGTCGCCTTGAAGGACTTCCGGCCCAGCAGCTTCGCGAAGGCGGTGTCGACGGTGGTGCCCTTCACGGGGTTCCAGTACAGGACGCCCCTGCCGCGCGCGACGGGGTCGGCCGCCTGATCCATGGATGCCGCGGCATCCGCCAGCTCGTCGAGCACCGCCTCGTCGGATCCGAAGATCACCCAGGGCTGCCGCGACGCGTCGGACGCGTCGAAGGGGAACGCGTCGATCGCCTTCCGAACGGCGTCGCGGGGAACGAGCACGATCCACGCGTCATAGCCGAACCGCTCGCGGAGCGCCTTCTCGATGGCCGGCTTGAGCGAACCCGCACTCCTGTCTGAGGAGAAGACGACGTTGCCGCTGGCCAGCACCGTGCGCACCCCGGTATGCCCCTCGGATTCGAAGAGCTCGCGCAGGTCGGCCGAGCGCACGGTGATGCCGCCGACGTTCACGCCGCGTAACAGCGCCACCCATACCGTCACAGCGTGAAGTCGAAGCCGTAGTTCGCCGAGAGCAGCGCGAACAGGTCGCGCGGGAACTTGGTGAGGTACGACGGCAGCACCGCGATGGTGTCCGCTCCCCCGATGAACGGGAAGTAGATCGGGCCGTCTGTACCGGCCCGCACCGACGCCTCGACGCGGACGAGGTCCGCCCCGAACCGGCGCAGCATCGGAACCGTGATGGGGTTCTGCAGGGTGAGCGTGGGACTCATCGGCATCCGCCACAGCGGGATGCTCGTGGCCTGCGCGCCCTCGCGCCAGACGTCCGTCACGCTTTCCAGGGGCCCGATCGCGCGCGACCACCCCGTGATCGCCGGCTTGCCTCCCGACCAGCTCCAGATGAAGACGGTGTCGCCCGGCTGCACGTGCTGCACGAGGTCGTAGGTCCACTCGAAGCGCTCGTCGTCGCCGGATCGCCGTGGCGCCTGGAGCGCGTCGACGATGCCTCCCCGGGGCGGCGCCACCATCCAGTACCGCTCGTCGGGGCGATCGGTCCACCAGTCGTTGATCGCCATGCAGACGAATCTATAGCGCGGGCGTCAGCGAGACGCGACCAGCGCGAGGAAACGCTGGTGGAACCGCGTCTCCCCCGTCACCTCGGGGTGGAACGACGTGCCGAGCAGGCTGCCCTGCTGCACGGCGACCACGCGCCCATCGTCCAGGGCCGCGAGCGTCTCGACGCCGTCGCCGACCTCCTCGACGAGCGGGGCGCGGATGAAGACCGCGTGCACGGCCGGCGCGCCGAGGGCCGGGATGTCGAGGTCCGTCTCGAACGAGTCGACCTGGCTGCCGAACGCATTGCGTCGCACCACGACGTCGAGTCCGCCGAACGTCTGCTGCCCCTCGATTCCGTCGGTGATGCGATCGGCGAGCAGGATGAGTCCCGCGCAGGTGCCGTACACCGGCATCCCGTCGGCGATGGCGTCGCGGATCGGCCGCTGCATCCCGAACGCGCGGGACAGCTTGTCGATGACGCTCGACTCGCCCCCCGGGATGACGAGGCCCTCGACCGCCTCGAGCTCGGCCGGGCGCCGCACGAGCGACACGTCGGCACCGAGGCCCGTGAGCACGCGTGCGTGCTCCCGGACGTCGCCCTGGATGGCGAGGACGCCGACTCTCGGCTTACCAGCCACGCTCGGCGAGGCGGTGCGGCGCGGCGAGGTCGGACACGTTGATGCCCACCATGGCCTCGCCCAGACCCCGCGACACGTCGGCGATCACCTGGGCGTCGTCGTAGAACGTCGTCGCCTTCACGATCGCCGCGGCGCGCTCCGCCGGGTTGCCCGACTTGAAGATGCCGGAGCCGACGAAGACGCCGTCGGCGCCGAGCTGCATCATCATGGCGGCGTCCGCGGGGGTGGCGACGCCTCCGGCCACGAAGAGAACGACGGGGAGCTTGCCGGTCTCGGCGATCTCGGCCACGAGGTCGTAGGGCGCCTGCAGCTCCTTCGCAGCGACGAACAGCTCGTCCTTCGTCATGGAGCGGAGGACGTTGATCTCGCTCGAGATCTTGCGGATGTGCTTGGTGGCCTCGGAGACATCGCCCGTGCCGGCCTCGCCCTTGGAGCGGATCATCGCCGCACCCTCGTTGATGCGCCGGAGCGCCTCCCCGAGGTTGGTGGCGCCGCACACGAACGGGACGGTGAACTTCCACTTGTCGATGTGGTTGACGTAATCCGCGGGCGAGAGCACCTCGGACTCGTCGATGTAGTCGACGCCGAGCTGCTGCAGCACCTGGGCCTCGACGAAGTGGCCGATGCGCGCCTTCGCCATGACGGGGATCGAGACCGCTTCGATGATGCCGTCGATCATGTCGGGGTCGCTCATGCGCGACACGCCGCCCTGGGCGCGGATGTCGGCGGGTACGCGCTCGAGCGCCATCACCGCGACCGCCCCGGCGTCTTCGGCGATCTTCGCCTGCTCCACCGTGACGACGTCCATGATGACGCCGCCCTTGAGCATCTCCGCGAGACCGCGCTTGACGCGACTCGATCCGACCAGATTGGTGCTTTCCGTCATAATCTTCGATTCTATTCGGCCTGGGGGCACTCCCTTTACCGCCAGTGCGGAGCCGGTGGCATGATCGAGCGGGTGAAGATCCTCTCGATCCAGTCGGCCGTCGCCTACGGCCACGTGGGCAACTCGGCCGCGGTGTTCCCGCTCCAGCGCATCGGCATCGAGGTGCTGCCGGTCTACACCGTCAACTTCTCGAACCACACCGGGTACGGAGCGTGGCGCGGGCCCCTGATCTCGCCGGAGGATGTGCGCGAGGTGCTCACCGGCATCGAGGAGCGCGGCGTCTTCGGCGAGATCGACGTGGTGCTCTCGGGCTACCAGGGCGGCGAGGGCATCGGCGACGTCATCGTGGACGCCGTCGCGCGGGTGAAGGAGGCGAACCCCGCTGCCCTGTACGCGTGCGACCCGGTGATGGGCAATGCGAAGTCCGGGTGCTTCGTCGCGCCGGCCATCCCGGTGCTGCTGCGCGAGCGGGTCGTCCCGGTCGCCGACATCATCACGCCGAACCAGTTCGAGCTCGGCTTCCTCACCGGCACCTCACCCGACACGCTCCGGTCCACGCTCGAGTCGGCGGACAGGGCCCGCGACATGGGGCCCCGCACCGTCCTGGTGACGAGCGTCGAGCGCCCCGACCGCGAGGAGGGGACGATCGAGATGCTGGTCGTCGACGATGAGGGCGCCTGGATCGCCCAGACTCCCCTGCTGCCGATGAAGGCGAACGGCTCGGGCGATGTGACCGCGGCGCTGTTCACCGCCCACTACCGCAAGACGGGCGATTCGGCGCAGGCGCTGGCGCGCACGATCTCGAGCGTGTTCGATCTGCTCCGCACGACGCACGAATCCGGGGAGCGCGAGCTGCAGCTCATCGAGTCGCAGGAGTACTACGCGCACCCGCGACTGCAGTTCCCCGTCCGCCAGGTGCGCTGAGCGCGGCCGGTCCGGCTCAGGCGGAGTGCGGCCACGCGTCGGCCACGGCGACCCGCACATCGCCGAGCAGCTGGGGCAGCGCCTTGGTCTTCGCGATGATCGGGAAGAAGTTCGCGTCCGAGCCCCACCGCGGCACGATGTGCTGGTGCAGGTGCGCGTCCACGCCCGCTCCCGCGATGGCCCCTTGGTTCATGCCGATGTTGAAGCCGTCGCAGCGCGAGACGGAGCGCAGCACGCGCATCCCCGTCTGCGTGAGCCGGGCCATCTCCGCGACCTCCTCCTCGGTGGCCTCGTCGTACGTCGAGATGTGCCGGTAGGGGCACACGAGCAGGTGACCGGAGTTGTAGGGGAAGAGGTTCAGCAGCACATACGCCGTTCGTCCGCGCGCGACGATGAGCCCCTCGGCATCCGTCAGCTCCGGCGCCGCGCAGAACGGGCACGCGTCCCGCAGCACCTGCGGTCCGGCCTTGATGTAGGCCATCCGGTGCGGGGTCCAGAGACGCTGGAACTCATCCGGGACGCCGGCGAGCCGTGCGGCATCCTCGAGAGATCCGTCGCCGTCCGACATCAGGCGAGATCCCCCGCCTCATGCACGAGGGCGTGCGAATCGATGGCGGCGCGGATGCGGCGCACGGCGTCGTCGACGGGCACGCCGTTCTCCTGCGAGCCGTCGCGGAACCGGAACGACACCGTGCCCGCTGCGCGGTCCTGCTCCCCCGCGATGAGGATGAGCGGCACCTTGCCGGTGGTGTGATTGCGGATCTTCTTCTGCATCCGGTCGTCGGAGTGATCGACCTCGGCTCGCACGTCTTCGGCGCGCAGCGTGGCGATGACCCCGTCGAGGTACTCGCCGTACTGCTCGGCGACGGGGACGCCGACCACCTGTACGGGCGAGAGCCACACCGGGAAATCGCCGGCGTAGTGCTCGAGCAGGATCGCGAAGAAGCGCTCGATCGAGCCCATGAGCGCCCTGTGGATCATGACGGGCCGCTTCTTGGCGCCGTCGCGGTCGGTGAACTCGAGGTCGAATCGCTCGGGCAGGTTGAAGTCCAGCTGCACGGTCGAGAGCTGCCAGGTGCGTCCGATCGCGTCCTTCACCTTGAGGTCGATCTTCGGGCCGTAGAACGCCGCCTCGCCGGCCACCTCGGTGAGCTTGAGCCCGCTCGCGACGGCGACCCGCCGGAGAGCATCGGTGGCCTCCGCCCAGTGCTGCTCGTCGCCGATCCACTTCGACTTCTCGTCGTCGCGCATCGACAGCTCGAGCTCGAAGTCGTTCAGGCCGAAGTCGCGCAGCAGCGACAGCACGAACTCGAGCACCTCCGCCACCTCGCCCTCGAGCTGCTCGGGGGTGACGAAGAGGTGCGCGTCGTCCTGGGTGAATCCGCGCACGCGGGTCAGGCCGTGCAGCGCGCCCGAGAGCTCGTTGCGGTAGACGGT
The DNA here is from genome assembly GCA_036280835.1 of Microbacterium sp. Taxonomy (GTDB): domain Bacteria; phylum Actinomycetota; class Actinomycetes; order Actinomycetales; family Microbacteriaceae; genus Microbacterium. The sequence continues at coordinate 10,542 of DASUQB010000413.1, forward strand.
GCCGTTCTCTGCGAGCCGCATCGGCAGGTCGCGGTAGCTGCGCGCCCGTTCGCGGTAGATGAGGATGTGCATCGGGCAGTTCATCGGCTTCAGGTAGTAGTCGACGCCCTGCTTGGTGATCTCGCCGTTCTCGTCGCGCTCCTCGTCGAGATGGATCGGAGGGAACATCCCCTCCTTGTAGGTCACGAGGTGGTTGGACTCGATGAAGAGGTCCTTCTTCGTGATGTGCGGGGTGTACACGTAGGTGTAGCCGGCGCGCTTGTGCCGGCGGAGGGCGTGCTGCTCCATCTCCTGGCGGATGACGCCGCCGCGAGGGTGCCACACCGACAGGCCGGAGCCGATCTCGTCGGGGAACGAGAAGAGGTCCAGCTCCTTGCCCAGGCGGCGGTGATCGCGCTTGGCTGCCTCGGCGAGGCGCTCCTGGTAGGCGCGCAGCTCGTCCTTCGAGGGCCACGCGGTCCCGTAGATGCGCTGCAGCTGCGGGTTCTTCTCGCTGCCGCGCCAGTATGCGGCGGCGATGCGGGTGAGGTCCCAGCCGTTGCCGATCATGCGCGTGTTCGGCAGGTGCGGGCCGCGGCAGAGGTCCTTCCAGACGACCTCGCCGTCACGGGTGACGTTGTCGTAGATGGTCAGCTCGCCGGCGCCGACCTCGACGTCCGCGCCCTCGGCGATCGCGGTCGCTGAGCCTGTCGAAGCGCCGCCCTTGAGAGCGATGAGCTCTAGCTTGAACGGCTCGGCCGCGAGCTCCGCACGGGCCTCGTCGTCGGTCACGACGCGGCGGACGAAGCGCTGGCCCTCGCGGATGATGCGCTGCATCTCCTTGTCGATGGCCTTCACGTCCTCGGGGGTGAAGGGCTCGTCGACGCCGAAGTCGTAGTAGAAGCCGTCGGTGATCGGCGGTCCGATGCCGAGGTTCGCCTGCGGGTTGATGCGCTGTACGGCCTGCGCGAGCACGTGCGCGGCCGAGTGCCGCAGGATGCTGAGGCCGTCGGGGCTGTCGATGGTGACCGGCTCGACGGCATCCGAATCGGCGACCGTGGTC
>DASUQB010000414.1:0-6446 GCA_036280835.1 Microbacterium sp.
TCGCGCGTGCTGCTGACGGGCGCCGGCTCACGGACCCCCGGCGGTCTGTGGCTGCTGGATGTCGACGACCCCGCCTCCCTCGTCGCCCTGCGCGGCGGGTCGGGCCTGGATGCCGAATGGCTCCCGCCCTCGCGACCGGTCACCTTCCCTGGCCCGTCCGGTGAGGTCCACGCGTTCGACTACCCGCCGACGAACCCCTCGGTGACGGCGCCCGAGGACGAGCGGCCGCCCTACCTCGTGCTCGTCCACGGCGGGCCCACGAGTCACGTGTCGGGCGACGCATCCGCCGCCGTCGCCTACTTCACGAGCCGCGGGATCGGCGTACTCGACGTGAACTACGGCGGGTCATCGGGCTACGGGCGCGGCTACCGCGAGCGCCTCGCCGGGCAGTGGGGCATCGTGGATGTCGAGGACGTCGCCGCCGCGGTCCGGGGCCTGGCCCACGCGGGGTCGGCCGACGGCTCGCGCCTCGCGATCAAGGGCGGGTCGGCGGGCGGCTGGACGGTGCTCTGCGCCCTGACGAACACGGGTGCCTTCGCGGCCGGCATCAGCCGGTACGGCGTGGCGGACCTGAGAGCCCTCGCCGCCGACACCCACGACTTCGAGGCGCGTTACCTCGATCGCCTCGTCGGGCCCCTGCCCGAAGCCGAGGACGTGTACATCCAGCGGTCGCCGCTCACCCACGCCGAGCGCCTGCGGGTGCCCGTGCTGATCCTGCAGGGGGCGGATGACCCGGTGGTCCCGCCCGCGCAGTCGCTCGCGATCCGGGACGCGCTGGCGGCGAACGGCGTGCGGCACGCCTACGTCGAGTACGAAGGCGAGAGCCACGGCTTCCGGAGGGCGGAGACGATCGTGAACGCGTTCGAGTCGGAGCTGAGCTTCCTCGGCCAGGTGCTCGGGTTCGAGACCCCCGGCATCCCGGCGCTGCCCCTCGAATAGCCGCTCGGTGTGCCGCGTGCTTCGGAGAATGTCGCGAACTTCGGACGATTCGGGCTGATTCGGCCGAGAACCGGGACATTCTCCGAAGTCGGTGCGGCCACGAACGGCGAAGCGGCCGGCATCCACGTCCTTTCGAGTGGATGCCGGCCGCTGAGCCGTGGGCGTGGCTACACCCGGTACTGGTCCAGTTCCGCGGCGAGCCGCTCGGACACGTGCGCGTGCAGGGCGGTGCCGCCCTCCTCGTGGGTGGCCGAGAGGATGTGCCCGGAGTCGTGCGCCGCCGAGATCAGATCGCCCCGGTCGTACGGAACGAGCGCGTGCACCTCGACCGCGGGAAGCGGCAGAGCCGCCTCGACGGCCGCGCGCAGCTCGTCGATGCCCTCGCCGGTGCGGGACGAGACGAACAGCGCGTCGGATTCGAGCCCGCGCAGCACGAGGCGCGTGTCGTCGTCGACGAGATCGGCCTTGTTGAAGACCACGATCTCGCGGACGCCTCGCGCCCCGACATCCGCCATCACGTCGCGCACCGTCTGCAGCTGGCTCGCCGGATCCGGATGCGCCGCGTCCACGACGTGCAGGATCACATCGGCGCCCGCCACCTCTTCGAGGGTCGAGCGGAACGCCTCCACCAGCTGGTGGGGAAGGTTGCGCACGAAACCCACCGTGTCGGTGAGGGTGAAGGTGCGGCCATCGGCCGTCTCCGAGCGCCGCACGGTCGCGTCGAGGGTGGCGAACAGCGCGTTTTCGACGAGGACGCCCGCGCTCGTCAGCCTGTTGAGCAGGCTCGACTTGCCGGCGTTGGTGTAGCCGGCGATCGCGACGGACGGAATCGTATGGCGCTTGCGCTCGGCGCGCTTCGCCTCACGCGACGGGCCGAACTCGCGGATCTGACGGCGCAGGATCGCCATGCGGGTCCGGATGCGGCGTCGATCGAGCTCGATCTTCGTCTCACCGGGTCCGCGCGAGCCCATGCCTGCGCCGCCGGCGCCGACCTGGCCACCGGCCTGACGGCTCATGGAGTCACCCCAGCCGCGCAGGCGCGGGAGCAGGTACTCGAGCTGCGCGAGCTCGACCTGCGCCTTGCCCTCGCGGCTCTTGGCGTGCTGGCTGAAGATGTCGAGGATGACGGTCGTGCGGTCGATGACCTTGACCTTCACGACATCCTCCAGCGCACGGCGCTGCGAGGGTGCGAGCTCGGTGTCGGCGATGACGGTGTCGGCACCGACGGCCTGGACCAGGTCGCGGAGCTCGCCGGCCTTGCCGCTGCCGATGTAGGTCGCGGGGTCCGGATGCGGACGACGCTGGAGCACTCCGTCGAGCACGACGGCGCCCGCCGTCTCGGCGAGGGCCGACAGCTCGCGCAGCGAGTTCTCGGCGTCGTCCTGCTCGCCCTGCGGGTAGACCCCGACGAGGACGACGTTCTCCAGCCGCAGCTGGCGGTACTCGACCTCGGTGACGTCTTCGAGCTCGGTGGAGAGGCCGGGCACGCGGCGCAGAGCGGCGCGTTCCTCGCGGTCCCACTGGTCGCCGTCGGCACCTGCGCCGCCTGCGGTGGATTCGTCCTGGAGAGCCTGCGCGGCTCCTGTCACGCGCCCGTCGGACGGGTTCGCATCGGAGCCGAAGACCCGCACGCCGGATCGCGCTTCCGCGCGGGCGAGGACGCGCTCGACCGGATCGGTCGGGGTCTCGCTCGGCTGTGTGGTCGTATCGGTCATGTAGTGCCTTTCGGATGCTTCTGGTATGTGTTCTCGGTGGGAGTGGGGCTCGGAGCCTCTATCACAGGAGCATCCCTAAACCCTAGCCTCCCCCACCGACCCCGGTTCCGCTACGCTCGCACCCATGGGGAGCGACCATTACTTCAGCGCCGCACCATCGTCCCCCGAGAATCTGCGCCGCATCCGGGTGACCCTCGCGGGCCGGGATGTCGAGGTCACGACTGCCGGTGGAGTGTTCAGCCCCGAGCACATCGATGTCGGGACGGCGGTGCTGCTCGCCAACACCCCGCCCCCTCCGCCGGGAGGGAACATCCTCGATCTCGGATGCGGATGGGGTCCCATCGCGCTCTCGATCGCGCTGCTCTCCCCGCACGCCACGGTGTGGGCCGTCGATGTCAACGAACGGGCCCTCGATCTCGTGCGCCGGAACGCTCTGTCACTGGGCCTCGACAATGTCAACGCCGCGCTGCCCGACGATGTTCCCGCTGACGTGTCTTTCCGGGGCATCAGATCCAACCCCCCGATCCGCGTGGGCAAGAGCGAGCTGCACGGCCTTCTCGAGCGGTGGATCCCCCGCCTCGACGAGCGCAGCGATGCGTGGCTGGTCGTGCAGCGGAATCTGGGCTCGGATTCGCTGCAGCGCTGGCTGGGCGCGACGTTCGCGACCGGCTACAGCGTGCACCGAGCGGCGACGGCGAAGGGATTCCGCGTGCTGCGGGTGCGACGGCACGGCACTCCCCCGACCGAGCCGCTGCACATCATCGGCTGAGCGGCCCAAGCCCGAGGCCGGCCCGTACCCGGCGGTCAGCCCGCGAGGGCGACCTCGCCGGAGAAGACGAGGGACGCCGGACCGGAGAGGGCCACGTGCTCGCCCTCCTGCGTCGGGAACATCCGCACGCCGAGGGTTCCCCCCGGCACGTCGACGCGCCAGTGGTCCGGAGCCGCGGGTCCGGCCCAGTGCCGCACGGCCAGGGCGGCCGCGGCGACCCCCGTGCCGCAGCTGAGCGTCTCGCCGACGCCGCGCTCGAAGACCCGCATCCGGATGGAGCCGACCCCGTCGTGCACCAGCGGATCGCCCGGCACGACGAATTCGATGTTGGCGCCGTGCGGCGGCAGCGGGTCGAGCTGCGGGATGACGGTGAGGTCGAGCCCCTCGAGCTCCTCGATCGACTGCACGGCGACGACGACGTGCGGGTTGCCCACGTCGATCCCCTGGCCGGGACGCGTGACGGCGAGGCCCCGAGCGCGCACCAGCGTGTCCGTCTCCTCGATGCGCCAGCGGCCGAGATCGACCTGGAACCCGGTCGCGCTCCGCGTCAGGTCACGCACGCCCGCGCGCGTGCCGACCGGCAGCGTCGACCCTGCCGCGAGGGTGGTGAGGCCCGCGTCGAGAAGATACTTCGCGAAGACGCGGATGCCGTTTCCGCACATCTCCGCCTTCGAGCCGTCGGCGTTGCGGTAGTCCATGAACCACTCCGCCCCCGGCTCCTCGGCCAGCGCCGCGGCGCCTTCCGGCAGGCGCGCGGACCGGACGACGCGAAGGATGCCGTCGGCGCCGATGCCGAAGCGCCGATCGCAGAGCGCCGCCACCTGATCGTCGCTCAGCTCGAGCAGCCCGTCGGGATCGGGGATCACGACGAAGTCGTTGCCGGTGCCGTGACCCTTCGTGAAGGAGATCGTGTCGGCGGGCATCACCCCAGTTTACGGGGCGGCGATGAGGTCGTTCATCGCTCGAGCAGGAGCGGCTCGTAGCAGTCGTAGGTCTCGTGCCGCAGGACGCGGCCGTCGCGCACGGTGACCCATCCGGCCATGTGGGCCGTGACCTCGGTGGCTTCGATGGTGCCGTGCCACGTCGAGCGCACGGCGGCACGCTCCCCCGACACCAGGATCTCGTGGACGTCGATCCGCTGCGAGCTCAAGCGCTGCTTGCCCGCGATGAAGCCCCGCATGGTCGCCGCGACATCCCGTTCATGACCGTCGGGCGCGATCGCGTTCGGGAACTCCACGAAGACGGCATCCGGATGCAGCAGCGCTTCGAGCGCCTCGGCCGTCGAACCGAGGTCGGCCACGACCGCGAAATACCGGCGGACGACGTCTTCGGTGGATGTCATGGGGCCGATCCTATGAGCACGGTCGAGTGCGACGGTCAGTCGGCGATCAGGCGCTTGCCGGTCGTGGTGGTCGCGAAGCGCTCGTACCCCAGGGCGTCGTAGAAGCCGAGGACGTCCTCGTTGTCGGGACGCACCATCAGCTGCACCTTCGGGCACCCGAGTTCGAGCAGCGCATCCTCCGCGGCGGCGACGAGCGCCCGCGCGATGCCCTCACCTCGGCGCTGGGGCGAGGACGCGAGGTAGTAGAGCCATCCGCGGTGGCCGTCGTAGCCGGCCATCACCGAACCGACGACCTCATCGCGGTCCACGGCGACGAAGAACAGCTCCGGTTGCACGGAGAGCTTGCGCTGGATGTCGAGGTGCGGATTGTTCCACGATCTCGTGAGACCGGTCTGCTGCCAGAGGGAGATGACGGATTCGGTGTCGCGCAGCGCGAAGGCGCGGATGCTGGTCATCGTCCCAGTATCTGTGCCAGGGCCCCCGGATCGCCCGCATCGACCCACCGCGCGTCGGGATATCGTTTGAACCACGAGACCTGGCGTCGGGCGTACCGGCGGGTCAGCGCCTGCGTCTCGGCGATCGCCTCGGCCTGGCCGCTGTCGCCGCGCAGCTGCGCGAGCGCCTGCGCGTAGCCGATGGCTCGGCGGGCCGTCACGCCGTCCTCCAGCCCGTCCGCGCGGAGCCGCTCGACCTCCTCGAGCAGCCCGTCCGCCCACATCCGCTCGACGCGCGCGTCGAGCCGGGTGACGAGTTCGTCGCGCGGGCCGCGGATGCCGATGATCGTCGATGGCCGCCAGAGCACCGGCTCTTCGGGGAGGGCGGCCCCGTGGGTCGGCGCTCCCTGGGCGAGGACCTCCAGCGCGCGGACGATGCGGCGCCCGTTGCGGGGGTCCACGCGGGCCGCCGTCGCCGGGTCCGCCGCGCGCAGTCGCTCGAAGAGCACCCCCGGTCCGACCGCGTCGAGCTCCGCCTCGAGCTTCGCCCGGACGGCCTCGTCGCGGGGCGGGAACCGGAAGTCGAAGAGCACGCTCGACACGTACAGCCCCGATCCGCCGACCAGGATCGCGTGCGAACCCCGCGCGAGGATGCCGTCGATCGCCGCGCGGGCTTCGCCCTGGTACCACGCGACCGCCGCGTCGTCGGTCACCGCGAGCACATCGAGCAGGTGATGCGGGATGCCGCGCCGCTCAGCGATCGGAAGCTTCGCCGTGCCGATGTCCATTCCCCGGTAGAGCTGCATCGCGTCGGCATTGACGATCTCGGCCGGCCTGCCTGCCGCATCGAGCGCACTCGCGAGGTCGAGCGAGAGGTCGCTCTTTCCGGTTCCCGTCGCACCGACGACGGCGAAGAGCCGCGGCTCGGCGGCCGCCGAGCCCGTCACCGGCGGCGAGCCCGAGCCGCCTTGCTTCGTCGGAGGACCGTTCACTCCCCGACGCGCAGCGTGGGAAGCCCGAGCGAGACGGCGCGCGGAGCGCCTGGCTCGCCGGCCGGTGCTGCGGGGACGGCGCAGGACTCGGCCTGCGAGCGGTCCCATGCGTCACCCGCGCGCGTGCGTCGGATGCGCAGCGGCGCGCCGTCCGGCGCGTCGGCCAGGAGGTGGAACGGGGCCGCATGCGTGATGCGGACCGAGACGATGTCGCCGGGGCGCGGCGAATCGCTGCCCTGCGGCAGCTCGAAGTGG
>DASUQB010000415.1:0-2238 GCA_036280835.1 Microbacterium sp.
CCCGAGGGGGCGGGCATCGCCGTGCCGTCCGGCGCCGGGCCTGCGACGTCGGCCGACGTCGAGCCCGCGGCATCCGCCGATGTCGAGCCCGCGGCATCCGCCGACGTGCCGCCCCCGGCATCCGACCCGACGGACGCCGCCGCCTCATGACCCTGTTCGTCGCCCTCGCGCTCGTCGCGGCGATCGTGACGTTCGCCGGCTCGATCGTGGTCTGGAAGCTGAGCCTGAAGTACCGGCTCTACCCGAAGATCCGCGAGCGCGACGTGCACACCCGACCGACGCCGCGCCTGGGCGGCATCGCGATGTTCGTCGGCATCCTCGCGGCCATCGGCGCCGCGGCGTGGGTGTCGACGCTCGGCATCGACCGGTTCGCGAACGTGTCGATCATCTTCCAGGACCGCTGGCAGGTCCTCGCGATCCTCGTCGCGGCGGCCCTCATCGTGGGCATGGGCGTGGCGGACGACATCTGGGACCTCGACTGGATGACCAAGCTCGCCGGGCAGTTCCTCGCCGCGGGCCTCATCGCCTGGCAGGGCGTCTCGATCGTCTCGCTGCCGATCGGCCTCGGGCCGGACGGCGGGCTGATCGTGGGCTCGTCGTGGATGAGCGCGGTCATCACGGTGTTCACCATCGTGCTCGTGATGAACGCCATCAACTTCATCGACGGCCTCGACGGGCTCGTCGCGGGCGTCGCCCTGATCTCCAGCGGGGTCTTCTACCTCTACTCGTACCTGCTGGTGCAGCAGACCTCCCCGACCAACTACTTCAACCTCGCGTCGCTGCTCGCCGTGGTGGTCGTCGGGGCGTGCCTCGGCTTCCTGCCGCTGAACTGGCACCCGGCGAAGCTCTTCATGGGCGACGCCGGCGCGCTGCTCATCGGGCTGCTCATGGCGACGTCGGCGATCGCGGTGACCGGGCAGATCGACCCGGGCACGATCAGCACGCAGGGCCAGCTGCTCTTCCCGGCGTTCATCCCGATCATCATCCCGTTCGCGGTGCTGATCATCCCGCTGCTCGACTTCGGGCTCGCCGTCATCCGTCGCCTCCGGGCGGGCAAGTCGCCGTTCGCGGCCGACCGCAAGCACCTGCACCACCGTCTGCTCGACATGGGGCACTCCCACCTCCACGCCGTCCTGATCTTCTACGGCTGGACTGCGGTCGCCTCGCTCGGCTGCCTTCTGGCGTTCGTGCTGCCCGTGTACTTCCGCATCGACCCGATCTGGGCGTTCGCGTTCATCGGCGTGGGCTTCGTGATCCTCGCCGCCGTGACACTCGCGCCGCTGGGCCGCCGCAAGCGGCAGACCGTGGCGGCCGAGGCGGATGTCGCGAACGCGCCCTACGCGCCCGGGCTCGACGAGCTCGGCGCGGGCGACCACCCGATCCCCGGGCCCCCCGAGACCGTGGGCACCCCGGCCACGCCCCCCGTCCCCGCCACGCCCGAGCCGTCGGGCGAGAACCGCACAGGAGCCCGATGAGCGCCGCACCCCGAGATCCCGCCGACCGCACCCCGACCTCCAACCCGGTGCTGCGCCGGGCGCTGCTCTGGAGCGGCGTGCTCGCGGCCGTGATCGCCGTGGTGGGCGGTGCGCTCGGGTACGTGCTCGCGGGCACCGAGGGCCTCGTCAGCGCCCTGCTCGGCACGCTCATCGCCGTCGTCTTCATGGGCATCACCGCGGCGAGCATCCTGCTCGCGAACCGGTTCGCCGGCTCGGACGTGTTCGTGGGTGCCTTCTTCGGCATCGTGCTCGGCGGCTGGCTGCTGAAGTTCATCGTCTTCATCGTGCTGGTCGTGCTGCTGCGCGGCGCCGAATGGCTCGACCCGGTGGTGCTCTTCCTCGCGATCGTCGCGGGCGTGATCGGGTCGCTCGTGGTCGACGTCCTCGTCGTCGCGAAGTCGCGCCTGCCCTACGCGAGCGACACGCGGCTCCCGCCCGCGCCGACCGACGAGTAGGCGGTTCGGCGCGTCGGATGCCGTATCGCGCATGCTTCCGGCGTCCGGGCCGGTCGCCGCGCACTTCTACGCGGTGTAGCGATTCGGCAGCGGCGAGAAGTCTTGCTAGAGTGGGGGCGATCCCCCACGGTCCCGCCCTGCTCAGGCACGGGTATCCGTCCGTGTCCGATGTTCGTCGTCGCGAGAGCCCTGCTCCACGCCCCGAAACAGGAGATAGCGCTGCTAGCTAACGCTGTGAACCTGCTGGTTCAACTCGAAGCCGAAGAAGGCGAGTTCCACGCGCCGTC
>DASUQB010000416.1:0-9930 GCA_036280835.1 Microbacterium sp.
GGGCAACCCCGGTGCGTCGCGACGGGCGGCGGCGTAGCGTGCCGGCATGGCAATCGAACTGAATGAGCCCGCGCTGCGCCACGCGCGGTCGCTCGTGCGCGAAGGCAAGGTCGTCAAGGACGAGCGCGACGACTGGTCGGAGGCGGCTCCGACGCCCGACGAGGAGAACGCCTTCATCGAGCGCGAGGGGTGGACCGAGTATTCGCACTGGCACCTCGGCATCGACAAGAGCGAGAACCGGGAGACGAAAGGCGCCTACAGCTTTCCGTTCGGGGACTTCCGCAAGGTGCACCGCTCCGGCGTGATCTCGGGCGAGAGCAGGGCCGGGCAGTACGACCACACCGAGATCGGCGACGCGCTGAAGGGACTGCTCGACCTCATCGACGGCGACGAGTGACGCGGCAGGGCGGCGGAGACGAGTCGGCCGCTTCGTTGAGGCCGACCCGGGTTCGTGGGACTAGAGCAGGGCGAGGGATGTCGCGCGCCAGCGGCGGTCCATCCCCTCGAGCCTGATGGCGACGGCTCGCGTGCGCGCCGGTCCGGCGACGATCACGACGGCCTCGACCACGCCGTCGGCAGGGGAGGTGTGGCGCACCGAGAGGATCGCGTGCTTCGGGCGAGACGCCGGAACTCCGCGCGCGCTGCGCGCACGGGTGGCGAGGTTCGCGCGGGTGACGAGCTTGCGGTAGGCGTCTTCGGTCAGCCAGCGCGCGAGCTGGTCGACCTCGCGGACGCCGGCAAGCACCTCCAGGACACCGCGCGTCAGGTTGGTGATGAGCGGCTGCGGATCCGGAAGCGCCTCGGACGAGGTGCGCTGATGGGTGAAGAACTCGTGCAGCGCGGCGGGGTCGCCGAACTGCGCATAGGAACGGGCTGCGGAGCCCGAGGGCTGCATTGCCATCGGTGCCTATCTGAACGGGGGGGACGTTGTCCGAGAAGTACAGCACATCACAGCGCTCTCCCAGGAATCGGATCAGCCCCTGTGGATAACTCGTGATGGTGTCGTGACCTTTCCCCTACTCTCGCTGGGTGCGCTGGGATCTCTTCTTCGAGGACCTCGAGGATCAACTCGCCTCCGAGTGGGAGGCCGAGCGTGCCGCGCTGGACACCGAGGCGGAGCGGCTGCGCCTCTCGCGCATGGAGCTGCGGTCGCGGCTTGCCGCCGTCGTGTCGCACGCGTCGGTCGAGGAGAGCCCGCCGCCGTCGCTCGAGCTCTCCGACGGATCGACCCTCTCCGCCAGGATCCAGGCGCTCGGCGCCGACTGGCTCGCCGCCGTCCCCGTCGACGGGGCCCGGTGGGGCCCGACCATCGTGCCGCTCGGCGCCATCCGAGGGGTCGGTCTCGGTCATGGCGATCTCCTGCGCAGCGCCCGGTCCGCGGAGCGGCGACCCGGCCTTTCCGAGCGCATGACCTTCGGCTTCGTGATGCGCGACGTCGCCCGGCGCCGGGTGCCCGTCTCCGTCGGAACCGTGTCCGGCCGGATGCTGACCGGAACGATCGACCGAGCGGGAGCGGACCACCTCGATCTCGCGCTCCATGAGCCCGGCGCCCCGCGCCGAGCGGGCGACGTGGTCGGCTACCGGCTGGTGCCGTTCGGCGGGATCGGGTGGGTGCGGCTCGAGGGCGCGAACGGCGTCTCGCTGGTCTAGGGACTCAGTCGCCCCGGGCGGTGCGCGAACCCCAGACCTCCGGGAAGCTCGCGACGTTCGACTCGTTCCACAGCGCCATGCGCCGCGCCTCTTCGACCTGATCGTCGAGGTAGTCGCTGACGCTGGCCTCCTCGACCCGCAGGCGCGCGGGAGCACCGAGGCGGGCGCCGCGAAGGCGCCCTTCCTGGACGAGCGCGACGACCTCGTCGACCGAGATGCTGAGCAGCTCGGCGACTTGAGCGGGTGCCAGATAGCGCACGCCGGAGGTCGGGTCATCGGGCATGTCACCATTATGGCGGCGGTGGGACGAAGCGGCTCCGGGCCATTTCGGGCTGTGGATAACATCGGGGCCGCCGGCGCGAGCCCTGCGACCATGGCTTGCATGACCCAATCGCATCCCGTCCGGCGCCGCGCGTTCTGGGGCGACGCGCGATTCTTCATCGGCATCCTCCTGATCGTGGCGTCCATCGCCGGCGTGTGGTTCGTCGTGGCATCCGCCCGGCAGACGGCGCCCGTGCTCGCAGCGGATCGGACGATCGTCGTGGGCGAGACGGTGAGCGCCGACGAGCTGCGCGTCGTGGATGTCGCCCTCGGGCAGGCCGGGGATGCATACCTCACGCCCGACGGCCTCGGTGAGGGCATGATCGCGACGCGCACGATCGAGGACGGAGAGCTCGTCCCCGCCAGCGCCGTCGCGGATGCGGCGTCGTCGCAGTCCACCACCATCGTGGTGCGCAGCGCGGTCGACGTGCCCGGCTCCATCGAGCCCGGATCGACCGTGGAGCTGTGGACCGCGCCCCTTCTGGAGCGCGGCAGCTACGACACCCCGCGCATCCTGATCGCCGACGCCACCGTCGCCGCGGTGACGCGCGATGACACCATGATCGGCGGTGGCTCCGCGATGCTCGAGCTCGTCATCCCGCGCGCGGACGTCGCGGACGCGCTCGCCGAGGTGGCTGCGGCCTCGGCGCTCTCGGTGGTCCCGACAGGGGGAGTCGGCGCCCCGTGAACGGCGTAGCGTCCACACCGGCACGGGTCATCGTGGCGCACGCTCGCGCCGATCGACTGCGGGCGGAGCTGGAGATCGAGGGCGTCCAGGTCGTGGCGACCCTGCACGCGGCGGCCCTGGCGGAGGCCGCGACGGATGTGGCGCTCGGCCACGAGGCCGATGCGGCCTGGGCCGCGCTCGCCGCAGCCGATGCGCTCGTCCTGCAGGCGACCAGGGAGACGCTCACGCCGGCGGTGGTGGCCGCCTGCGATCGGCAGGGTGTGCGCATCGTGGCCCTGGCGGAGGATGCGTCGGTCGAGCGGCTCGTCCGCTCGTTCGGCCTCGGCGAGCCGCTCCCGCCGGACGCCGAAGCCTGGCGCATCGCGCGGACCCTGACCGCGCGCGACCTGCCCGTCGCCCTGCCGGAGCCCGAGGCGGTTCCGGCACGGATCATCGTCGTCTGGGGTCCTGCGGGGGCGCCGGGGCGCTCCACCCTGGCGATCGAACTCGCCGTCGAACTCGCGCGCGGAGGCCGGCACGTCGGCCTCGTGGACGCCGACACCCACGCCCCGTCCCTTGCGCTCGCGCTCGGTCTCGCCGACGAGGGCCCGGGCTTCCCCGCCGCGTGCCGGCAGGCCGAGCTCGGCGGACTCGACGCACGCGAACTCACACGGGTGAGCGCGCCTCTGACCCTGTCGGATGGCCGCGTGGATGTGCTCACCGGCCTCAATCGGCCGAGCCGGTGGCCGGAGCTCAGCGATGCGCGCGTGAGGGCCGCGCTGGCGGCGTGCCGGGAATGGGCCGACTACGTCGTGGTGGATGTCGCCGCCCCGCTGGAGCGGGACGAGGAGATCGTGAGCGACCTCGAAGGTCCGCGGCGCAACGCGGCCACCCTTGCCGCGCTGGGGGCCGCGGATCTCGTCGTCGCGGTCGCATCGGCCGACCCGCTCGGGGTGTCGCGATTCCTGCGGGGCTACGACGAGCTGCGGGCCGCCATCGGGATGACGCCCGTCGCCGTCGTCGCGAACCGACTCCGGCCCGGCGCACTGGGGATCGACGCCCGCGGCCAGGTGCGCCGCACCCTCGAGCGCTTCGCCGGCATCACCGAGGTGGCGTTCGTGCCGCTGGATGCCCGTGCGGCGGATGCCGCGATGCTGTCGGCGCGGCCGATCGCCGATGCGGCGCCGCGCTCGGCTCTCACGCTGGCCGTGCGCCGACTGGCCGGGGATCTCGTCGGGCCGGGCGCGGCATCCACCGTTCGCACCGCGCGCCGCCGGCGGGGCCGGCGTGCGGACGAGCAGGGGGAGGGCCGCCGCACCGCCTAAGCTGGAAACGTGTCGACCCTCAGCGATCTGGTCTATGCGCAGGGGCGCTCCAGCGAATCCGATGTCGAATGGCTTCACCGCCTCGCCAGCGACGGGCAGCTGCTCGCCGATCTGGCCTTCGCCGACATCGTGATCTGGGTGCCGACCTCCGACGATTCGTTCGTCGCCGTCGCGCACACCCGCCCGAGCGGGGCCGCGACCCTGTTCTACCGGGACATCGTGGGGGACCGGGTGCGGCCGCAGTGGCGCACGCAGGTGCGTGAAGCGTTCCACGCGGCCCGCATCGTCGACTCGGCGTCGCCCGACTGGTTCGAGGAGACGCCCACGCGCGTGCGCGCGGCCCCGATCGTCCGCAGCCTGGGGGGCGAGGACGAGGCGCCCGTCGTCATCGGCGTGCTCACCCGCCACACGAACCTGGGGGAGACGCGCACCCCGTCGCGCCAGCAGATCACGTTCAACGACTGCGCCGACGACCTGTTCGGCATGGTGGCTTCGGGAGATTTCCCCGATCTATCTGCGCCGACCGCTCCGCGCCGCGGCGCCCCCCGCGCATCCGACGGCCTGATCCGGCTCGACGTCGCCGGCGTGACGACATTCGCCAGCCCGAACGCGCTCTCGGCCTTCAACCGGATGGGCTTCGACGACGAGCTCGAGGGCGAATCGCTGATCGAGGTGACCAGCGGCATCCTGCCCGTCACCCGGCAGATCGACGAATCCCTTCCCGTCGTCGTCACCGGCCGCGCGCCGTGGCGCACCGACATCGAGGCGCGCGGGGTCACGGTGTCGCTGCGGGCGATTCCGCTCCGCGATCACGGTCAGCGCATCGGCGCGATCGTGCTCTGCCGCGACGTCACGGAGCTGCGCCATCAGGAGCAGGAGCTCATCACCAAGGACGCGACGATCCGCGAGATCCACCACCGGGTGAAGAACAACCTCCAGACGGTCGCTTCGCTGCTGCGCATCCAGGCCCGCCGCACGCACTCCGAGGAGGCCCGCGAGGCGCTCACGCAGGCGATGCGCCGCGTCGCCGCGATCGCCGTCGTGCACGACACCCTCTCGGAGGGGCTGGCGCAGACGGTCGACTTCGACGAGGTCTTCGCCCGCGTGCTGAAGCTCGTGGCGGAGGTCGCGGCGGCGCCGAACACGCGCGCCAAGACGTCGTCATCGGGGACGTTCGGCACGCTGCCGAGCGAGTATGCGACGCCGCTCGCGCTCGCACTCACCGAGCTCGTCACGAACGCGGTGGAGCACGGGCTCGCGGGGCGGGAGGGCCAGGTCGAGATCGTCGCTGAGCGCTCGGACGAGAGCCTCGAGGTGCGCGTGCGCGACACCGGCGCCGGCCTGCCCGAGGGCCAGGTCGGTCGTGGACTCGGCACTCAGATCGTGCGCACCCTCATCCAGGGCGAACTCGGCGGGACCATCGACTGGCACACGATCGTGGGCAGCGGCACCGAGGTCACGATCGACATCCCGCTGCGCTGGATCGACCGCTCCGCGAAGTAGAGGTCAGGAGGCGCGGCGGGCGCGCGCGGCGCGGCGCTTCAGGGCGCGGCGCTCGTCTTCGCTGAGGCCTCCCCAGACGCCGGAGTCCTGACCGGACTCGAGGGCGTACTGAAGGCAGATCTCGGTGACCGTGCAGCGAGCACAGACGGCTTTCGCCTTCTCGATCTGGTCGACCGCGGGGCCCGTGTTGCCGACCGGGAAGAACAGCTCGGGGTCGACTGTCAGGCAGGCCGCTTTGTCGCGCCAGTCCATGGTGGTGCTCCTCGTGTTGCGAAGGGGGGATGAGCAAGTGCTCAGAGCCCGTTGTCGGGTCGGATACCCGGGTGTGTTGCGAGCGATTGCTCGCCCCACGCCGCTGTGGGAGCACATGGCTTCAACCATCGTCCCACAGCGGCTAACGTGAATCAAGGGATCGATGACGGCTATCTGTGCGATTTGCTGAGCATTCCCCCGGAGCACTGGAGCTTTTCGACAAATCCGCCCCCGGGAAAGGACTCAGATCCAGCGATGCGTACACACCCAGCCACCGCCGTGGCCGCTGTCATCGTCGGCCTCGAAGGTGTGGGGCTCGTCGTCCTGGCGGCGTGGCAGGTCCTCGCCCTGGTGACGGGCGACATCGCCTACGCCCCGACGGCGTTCGCGCTCCTCGTGCTCACGATCGTCGGGGCGGCGGCCGTGCTGGCCTTCGCGGTCGGCATCGCCCGAGGCCGGTCGTGGGGTCGTTCGGGGGCCATCGTCACGCAGGTGCTGATCCTCGCCGTGGCGCTCGGAGCCGTCACCGGCGCCTACGCGCATCCGCTCACCGCAGCAGCGCTCGCCGCTCCCGCCATCATCGCGCTCGCGTTTCTCATCGCCGCCGCCCGCAGGGCAGCGGCGGACGATGACGCGGGCGACCCCGCCTAGGCGTCGAGCCCGACGAGCTTCCGGATGCGGGCGACGTGCCCGGTCGCCTTGACGTTGTAGAGCGCGTGCTCGATCAGGCCGTTCTCGTCGACGACGAAGGTCGAGCGGATGACGCCCATCACGGTGCGGCCGTAGTTCTGCTTCTCGCCCCAGACGCCGTACGCCTCGTGCACCGTGCGGTCGGGGTCGCTCAGGAGGTCGAACGTGAGTCCGTCGTTCTCGCGGAACTCCCGCAGCTTCTCGGGAAGGTCGCGGGAGACCCCGAGCACGGTGTAGCCCGCGCCCTGCAGCGACGAGAGGCTGTCGCGGAAATCGCAGGCCTCGGTGGTGCAGCCGGGGGTCATGGCCTCGGGGTAGAAGTACAGGATCACTCTCCGGCCGCGGAGCGCGGAGAGGGAGACCTCCCGCTCGTCCTGGTCGAGCAGGGTGAAGTCGGGAGCGGGGGAGCCGGGTTCGAGCTGCGTGGTCGTCACGCCCCCAGCCTACGTCCGCGTGTCGCGAGTCTCGAATGTCAGCAGCAGCCGCTGCAGCGAATCCAGGCGCGCGGCGCCCCTGTCACCGAGCCGGCCGGCCGCGACCGCCTCCATGATCGCGCAGTCCGGCGCATCGGGGAGGTGCGTGCAGCCGCGCGGGCACTCCTCGGCGACGGTGGCGAGGTCGGTGAACGCGGAGAGGATGTTGTCCGGGTTGATGTGGCCGAGCCCGAACGAGCGCACGCCCGGAGTGTCGATGACCCAGCCGGACCCCTCGGGTCCCTCGTAGCGGTAGGAGACGGTCGAGGACGACGTGTGCCGCCCGCGGCCGGTGACGAGGTTGACGTGGCCCGTCGCGCGCAGCGCGGACGGGACCAGGGCGTTGACGAGCGTGGACTTCCCGACGCCGGAGTGCCCGACGAACACGGTCGAGTGGCCGACGAGCGCCGCCCCGATGCGATCGAGCGGCATCTCCTCGCGGGCGCTCGTGAAGACCTGCAGGTCGAGGCCCTCGAAGTGATCGAGGAATTCCGTGGGGTCGGCGATGTCGGTCTTGGTCACGACGAGCATCGGGCGGATGCCGGCATCCAGCGCCGCGATGAGGTAGCGGTCGACCAGCCGCGCGCGGGGCTCGGGGTCGGCGGCGGCCACGACGACGAGCATCTGGTCGGCGTTGGCCACGATCACGCGCTCGACATTGTCGGTGTCATCCGCGCTGCGGCGCAGCAGCGACGTGCGCTCCTCGATGCCGACGATGCGCGAGAGCGTCCCCTCGTCGCCGGTGGTGTCGCCCACGACGCGGGCCCGATCGCCCGTGACGATGGCCGTCTTGCGCAGTTCGCGCGCGCGGGTCGCCAGCGCGCGATGCTCCTCCGGTGTGTCCTCTCCGACGAGCACGGTGTAGCGACCGCGGTCCACGCCCAGCACGCGGGCGATCTTGGCGTCGTCGTGCGCGGGCCGCCGCTTGGTGCGGGGCCGGTTGGCCTTCGGGTTCGGCCGGACCCGGAACTCGTAGTCGGGCTCGTCGTCCTCGTCGGTCCCGTCGAGCCAGCTCATGAGGCGACGTTGTGCGGGCTCTGCGGCTCGGCGGCGGAGTGGTCGGCGCTCTCGGTGAGCATCCGATCCCACAGCTGGGTGAACTGGGGGAGTGTCTTGGCCGTGGTGCCGATGTCGTCGACCTCCACGCCCGGCACAGCGAGCCCGATGAGCGCACCGGTCGTCGCCATGCGGTGGTCGTGGTGGGCCCGCCACGGGCCGCCCCGAAGAGGCCGCGGCACGACCCGGATGCCGTCCTCGAGCTCCTCTGCCTCGCCACCGAGGCCCTCGAGGCCCGTGCGCAGGGCGGCGAGCCGGTCGGTCTCGTGTCCGCGGATGTGGCCGATGCCGTGGAAGGTGGAGGGGGAGTCGGCGAACGCGGCCAGCGCGACGAGGGTCGGCGTCAGCTCGCCGACGGCCGAGAGGTCGAGGTCGACGCCGTGGATGGCGCCGTTGCCGGTCACGGTGAGCGCACCCGCCCGGCGTGTGACCCGCGCGCCCATCAGCGACAGGATCTCGGTGAGGGAGGCGCCGGGCTGCGTGGAGTGCGCCGGCCAGCCCGTGATCGTCACGGAGCCGCCGACGATCATCGCGGCGGCGAGGAAAGGGGCGGCGTTCGAGAGGTCCGGCTCGATGGCGACGTCCTTGGCGCGCAGGGGGCCCGCGCCGACGACCCATTCGCCGGGAGCGGGTCGCTCGACGCGCACGCCGCGGTGGGCGAGGGACTCGATGGTCATGTCGATGTGGGGGATGCTGGGCAGCCGTGCGCCGGTGTGCACGAGGTGCAGACCCACGTCCAGGCGGGGGGCGGCGAGGAGCAGCCCCGAGACGAACTGGCTCGAGACCGAGGCGTCGATCGACACCTCGCCGCCGCGCACGTGCCCGCGTCCGCGCACCGTGAACGGGAGGGCCCAGTGCCCTCCGTCGTCGATGTCGACCCCGAGGTCGCGGAGGGCGTGGATCATGACGCCCATCGGGCGGTGCAGGGCGCTCTCGTGCGCCGTGACGTGCACATCGCCGCGCGCGAGCCCCGCGAGCGGGGCGACGAACCGCATGACGGTGCCGGCCTGGCCGCAGTCCACCGTTCCGCCGCCGGCGAGGGGCGCCACGGGCGTGACCAGCAGGTCGTCGCCGTACTCGCTGTCGCCCCGCTCGGTCTCGATGCCGACGCCCAGCGCGCGCAGCGCGTCGATCATGCGCGCGGAGTCGTCGGAGTGCAGCGGCGCGATGATGCGGCCGGGGCCTTCGGCCAGCGACGCGAGCACGAGTTCGCGATTCGTGAGCGATTTGGAGCCCGGGATCGTGAGCGTCGCCTGCAGCGGGCCGGAGGATTCGGGCGCACGCCATGCGCCCCCCGTCGGAGGGCCGGAGGCATCCGCATTCGGGGCGGGGGAATACCGATCAGCACTCATCGGGTTCTACCCTACTGAACCCGCGAAAGGAGTCCCGTGATCGCCACCCTGGAACGGCCCCCGGTATCCACCGATATCACGGCCGTAGACTGGCTCGTGATGAACGATGAGGCAGTGGGCGCGGACAGCGCCGTGGCGGACGCGCGCACCCAGTTCGAGGAGCAGGCGCTGCCGTTCATGGATCAGCTGTACGGCGCGGCGATGCGCATGACGCGGAACCCGGCGGATGCGGCCGACCTCGTGCAGGAGACGTTCGTCAAGGCCTTCGGGTCGTGGAAGACGTTCCAGCAGGGCACGAACCTCAAGGCGTGGCTCTACCGGATCCTGACGAACACCTACATCAACACGTACCGCAAGAAGCAGCGCGAGCCCTATCAGGGCACCATCGACGACCTCGAGGACTGGCAGCTCGGGGGCGCGGAATCGACGACGGCGACGAGCAGCCGTTCGGCGGAGGCCGAAGCGATCGATCGGATGCCCGCATCCGTCGTGAAGGAAGCCCTCCAGGCGATTCCCGAGGATTTCCGGCTGGCGGTGTACCTCGCTGACGTCGAGGGCTTCGCCTACCAGGAGATCGCCGACATCATGAAAACCCCCATCGGCACGGTCATGAGCCGTCTGCATCGTGGCAGGCGAATGCT
>DASUQB010000417.1:0-3332 GCA_036280835.1 Microbacterium sp.
CGAGCGCCGGTTGCCGCTCAGCTCGACCCGGAACAGGTGGCCGCCCTCGAGCAGGTCACGCGCGCCGGCCATGAACAGATCGCCGCGGTAGCGGCTGCCGAGCCTGCGGCTGTCGAGGAAGCCGATCCCACCCGGGGCGACCTCGTACTTCCAGCTCAGCTCGGGATCCTTGAACTGCGCACCGGGGAACATCACCATCCGCGCCAGCGCCTGCGCCGGGGTGTCGGCGATGTTCGTCGGCGACCAGCGAACCTGCTGCAGCCCGAAGTAGCCGTTCGGGGTGAACGGCTGGGGAGCCGTCGGATCGGTCTCGATCGCCTTGAACTGCGCGACCCGCGACGCCGGCCCCATGATCTGGACCCAGCCGGAGTTCAGGCCCGGCGGCACACGATTGAGCTCGCTGAAGGAATCGTCGCCGTTCTCCTGCTCCCACAGGTTGCCCGAGAACGGGTCGAAGGCCATCCCGAACGAGTTGCGCAGGCCGTAGGCGAAGATCTTCTGCAGGTTCTCGCCGACCTCGCCGCCCATGCTGCGCCCGGCGCGCCAGAACGGGTTGTCGCGTGGTGCGTCGCCGTCGTCGTCCAGGCGCACGATCACGCCGGTCCGGTGCGCGTCATCGGGCTCCGGGCCGCCGAACTGATCGTCGTCCGCCGGCGGCGTGAACGGGCCGTTGGCGAGGTTCTGCGTCTGGCCCCGCCGGCCTGTATCGCCGACGATCGCGTACAGCTTGCCGTCAGGCCCGAAGCGGATGACTCCGCCGTTGTGATTGCCGCGCAGCACGCCGTTGGTGGCGTCGTTCTGGTAGGCGCGGAACTTGATGATGTTGCGGTCGAACTCGAGCGTCCCGTCGTCCCACTCGAAGCGGTCGACGCGATTGGCCATCAGCCGGACGTCGGCGAGGGTGGTGCTGTCGACTCCGGAGCGGCTCTGACTCCAGAACAGGTAGACCCAGCCGTTGCGGTGGAACTTCGGATGCAGCGCGATCCCGAGCAGCCCCCGCTCCGACGCGGAGTTCACCGCCAGGTCGAGCACCACGTCGCGCACCTGGCCGCGCACGACGCGCTTGACCTGCCCGCTGGCCTTCTCGAGCACGAGCATTTCGTCCTTGCCGAGAAAGGCCATCGAGATCGGCTGGTTGAGCCCGGACGCTGCCGCGCCCACCGCCAGGGCGGGATCGAGCACCTCCGGATCGGTCGGCGACTGAGCGTCCGCCGCCGGCGCGAGAGCCAGCGTCGTCGCCACTGCGAGCGCGAGCCCAGACACCCGTCGTGTCCTGTTCCTCATCGGCCTCCCCTTCCTCCGTTCAAAGGCCTCGGACACCCGGTGCTACGCAGCGATCCAACCGGCGGTTCGACGCAGCGCGCAAGCTCACGACGCGTGAAGGTCCCGCCCCTCGGGACCGCCGGCGATCAGGCCGGCCGCGGGAGGACCTCGGCGAGCTTGTCGAGCATCCGCTGCTCGCCCTCGCTCACGCGTTGCGCGTGGAAGCCCATGAACCCGCCCTCCTTGGCCGCGTTCGCGGCCTCCTGGGCGGCAGCGTGGAGCCACTCCCGGTAGGCGTCGGCCTCCTCCGGCGTGGCCTTCTCGGACACGAGCCGATTGACCTCGGCGAGCTCCTCGAGGATCTCCTGGCCGGCCAGCGCGCCCTTGGCCTTGAAGTCGCGGAGTGGGCTCTTGCGGAGTTGCGCGTCAGCGACGACATCCTGGGCGACCGCGTCGACCAGCTCTCCGCGTCCGCCCGAGTCTGCCGCCTCGCGCACGGTCTTCAGCGTCGCCGCGGTCTCCTTGACCAGCTCGATCGGGCCGCCGGGGTCAGCGAGCGAGATCGCCATCCCGGCCACGAAGGGCGATCGCTTGAGCCGCGTCCACTCGTCTTCGCTGAACTCGGTCTTGCTCGTCATCAGCGCCTCCTCGGATCGATCGCCGTTGAACGCAGACTATGGGTTCGGGAGCGTCAGCATCTCGCGTCGGACCTTCCCGCTGAGCGTCAACGCCGGTGCGGATCGTGCGCCGGTCCGAACCCGACGAGCCGGCCGCGGTCGGGGTCCCACAGCTTCAAGCGGAAGGCGCGCATCCCCTGCCACAGCGTCAGCACGGGCACGTCATGGAAGATCGCGTTGTCGTCGTGCGCGCGTTGCAGGTGGTAGTTGGGCACGCGTGCGCTGAGGTGGTGGACGTGGTGCAGGCCGATGTTGCCGGTGAAGAACTGCAGCACGCGCGGGAGCTTGAGATAGGAGCTGCCGCGCAGCGCGGCGTCGGCGTAGCTCCAGGATTCGCCGCTCTGCCAGTAGGTGTCCTCGAACTGGTGCTGCACGTAGAACAGCCACACGCCCGCCGCGCCGCCGAGCAGGAAGACGGATCCCTGGACGAGCAGGTACGCCTGCCAGCCGAAGAGCCAGCAGAGGCCGCCGACCAGCGCGACGAGCGCCACGTCCGTACCGAGCACGCTGCGGCGCAGGCGCGAGCGTTCTCCGCCGCGGACGAACCGCGGCTGGATGACCATCACCAAGACGGGGCCGAGGGTGAGCATGACCAGCGGGTTGCGCGAGGCGCGATAGGCCAACCGGCCCCCGAGCGACTGTGCGCGGTACTCGGCGACGGTCATCGTCTTTATGTCTCCGACGCCGCGGCGACCGAGGTCCCCCGCGGTCGCGTGGTGCCGCGCGTGGGCGTGCCGCCACTTGGCGTAAGGCGTGAAGAGCAGGAGGCCGAGCACCGCGCCCAGGTAGGCGTTGGCGCGTTTGGACGGCAGGAATGACCCGTGGCCGCAGTCGTGGAAGACGATGAACGTGCGAACGAAGAAGCCCGCCGTCAGAACCGACAGGGCGAGCGTGAGGACGAGCGAGACACGCAGCGCGAGGAACATCGCGACCATCAGCGCGACGTAGGGCACGACGGAGGTGGCGACGTTCGCGAGGCTGCTTCGCAGCGACGGCGTGGCGTAGGGCGCCATCACCTCGCGCCAGGACGGTGGATCCGGGCTCTCGGCGCCGGCGGTCGGCCGGACTGTCCGGGTCATCATGGGAGGCGCCTCGACCGCCGGCCGAGCCTCAACCTGGGAACGCACTACGTGCTGCCTCTCGCGTCGCGGGTGGACAATCGAGAAGTCAGGCGACGCACTCCCAGTCCACTGGCGCGGGACCTGGGACTTCGACACGAATGCCCTCCCACAGAGGAGCTACCCCGCAGCCGCGTCGCCTACGCAGACCGACGCCGCTGGACCCCCCATCGCCGGTCGAGGAGGAGGGTGTCCGGCGGGCGGCTCGGCGTCGGGCTGGGCGCCCCGCCGTTGATGTCTGTCGGATCAGTCCGTGCCCACCGGCGCCCGCGCG
>DASUQB010000418.1:0-2902 GCA_036280835.1 Microbacterium sp.
GATGACCGTGGTCACGCCCGGTCGCGACGCCACCCACGCCAGCGACGCGGCGGGCAGCGACACGCCCGCGGGCAGGGCCGCCGCGAGTTCGCGTGCGGCCTCGATGCCGACCTCGTACTCGACCCCCGAGAAGGTCTCTCCGCGGTCGAAGGCCTCGCCGTGACGGTTGTAGCTGCGGTGATCGTCCGCGGCGAACGTCGTGTCGGCCGTGTAGCGACCCGACAGCAGCCCGGAAGCGAGCGGCACGCGGGCGAGGATGCCGACCCCGGCGGCCTCGGCCGCCGGCAGCACCTCGTCGAGCGGCTTCAGCCGGAAGGGGTTCAGGATGATCTGGACGCTCGCGACGCCCGGGCGCGCGATGGCGGCGAGCGCCTGCGCGCAGGTCTCGACCGAGACGCCGTAGGCGGCGATCGACCCGTCGGCCACGAGCGCATCGAGAGCCTCGTACGTCGCGTCGGACTCGATCACCTCGGTCGGCGGGCAGTGCAGCTGCACGAGGTCGAGGGTGTCGACGCCGAGGTTGGCGCGCGAGCGATCGGTCCACGCGCGGAAGTTCTCGGGCGTGTAGTTCTCGGGCAGCTGCGCTTCGCGGCGGCCCATCTTCGTCGCGACGAAGACGCCGGCATCACGCCGGTCGGCGAGGAACGCTCCGATGAGCTGCTCCGAACGGCCGTCCCCGTAGACGTCCGCCGTGTCGAACAGCGTCACGCCCGCGTCGACGGACGCAGCGAGCAGTGCGCGCGCGTCGTCCTCGCTGACATCGCCCCAGTCCGCGCCGAGCTGCCATGTGCCGAGACCGATGGCCGAGACATCCCGTCCTGTCCTGCCGAGGATTCGCTGCTGCATTCCATACCTTCCGTCGGCGCCACACTACCGGGCTCCCGGTGAGGCGGGGCCATCTGGGGTCAACCCCTTGAGAACGCTCCCAGGATTTGGTTACAGTGCTGTAAGTTAGCGGCGCTCGCCGCCGATTCCCTCGATGGAGAGGTTTTCGCATGACCAGCACACCCCGGCGTCGGTTTCGACGCCTCGCCGCCGCCGCCACCGGCGCGGCGCTCGTCGCCGGAGCCCTGATGGCGACCCCGGCCAACGCCGCACCGCCCCGCGCCGTCGACCCGTACGACCCCGACCTCGGCGCCAACGTGACGGTCTTCAGCCCCGACACTCCCCTGGCAGAGATCCAGACGACCCTCGACGACCTGGCCGACGCTCAGCGGGACAACGAGATGGGCTCGACCAGGCACGCCGTCTACTTCCTGCCTGGCGAGTACGGCACGGCCGAGGAGCCGCTGCAGTTCGAGGTCGGCTACTACACCGAGGTCGCGGGCCTCGGCGCCTCTCCGGAGGATGTGACCGTCAACGGCGGCATCGAGGTGTACAACCGCTGCCTCGCCGACGGCGGAACGGCCAACTGCCTCGCCCTGGTCAACTTCTGGCGCACGATCTCGAACCTCTCGCTGCAGGTCGACAAGGCGGGGCAGGACGGATGCCGCGCCAGCGCCAACTTCTGGGCCGTCTCGCAGGCGGTGTCGATGCGCCGCCTCGACATCTCCGGCGCGAACCTGTCGCTGATGGACTACTGCACCGCCGGACCGCAATTCGCGAGCGGCGGCTACATCGCCGACTCCCGGCTGCCGTTCGTCGTCAGCGGCTCGCAGCAGCAGTGGCTGACCCGCAACAGCGAGATCGCCGGCTGGAGCAACGGCGTCTGGAACCAGGTCTTCTCGGGAGTCGTCGGCGCCCCCGCGGACGACTCGTTCCCCAACCCGCCGTACACGACGATCGAGGAGACGCCGCTCAGCCGCGAGAAGCCCTACCTCTACGTCGACGACTCCGGCGCGTACAACGTGCGGGTGCCGTCTGCGCAGACGGACACCAGCGGCGTGTCGTGGGCGGAGGGCGAGACGGCCGGGCGCAGCATCCCGATCACCGACTTCTTCATCGCCACCCCCGCCGACAGCGCGAAGGACATCAACAACGCGCTCGCCCGCGGGCAGCACCTGATCTTCACCCCCGGCCTCTACGACATCGATCGCACGATCGACGTCAAGCGGGCCGACACCGTGGTGCTCGGCCTCGGCCACGCGACGCTCACCCCCGTGAACGGCGTGATCCCGATGGAGATCAAGGATGTCGAGGGCGTCGTCGTCGCGGGCGTCACCATCGACGCGGGCACCAGCCTCTCCCCCGTGCTGCTGAAGATCGGCAAGAAGGACAACGGCAAGAAGCTGTCGGAGACCAACCCGATCACGCTCAACGACGTGTACTTCCGCGTCGGCGGGCCGCACATCGGCAAGGCCACGACGGCCGTCGAGGTCAACTCCGACAACGTGCTGATCGACCACATCTGGGTGTGGAGGGCCGACCACGGCCTCGAGGGCTTCACGAACGGCGTGAACGGCGACACCGACCGCTGGGCGACCAACATCGGAACCAACGGCGTCATCGTCAACGGCGACGGCGTCACCGCGACCGGCCTCTTCGTCGAGCACTTCCAGCAGTACAACACCCTGTGGAACGGCGACGGCGGACGCGTCATCCTGTACCAGAACGAGCTGCCGTACGACCCGCCCACCCAGGCCCACTGGCAGCAGCCCGACGGCACGCTCGGCTGGCCCGGCTACGCCGTGGGGCCGGATGTCACGACCCACCGGCTCGACGGTGCCGGCGTGTACGTCTTCAACCAGAACAACCCGTCGATCATCACCGAGAACGGCTTCGTCGTTCCCGAGACGCCGGGCGTGCAGCTGAACCACATCATGACCGTGAACCTCAGCGCCGGCACCATCCGGCACGTGGTCAACGGCGTGGGCGAGGCCGCCGACATGACGAAGATCGGTGCACCGGTCTACATCGTCGGCTACCCGGCGCCGTAACCCCCGGACGGCGTCGAAGACGAGAA
>DASUQB010000419.1:0-2183 GCA_036280835.1 Microbacterium sp.
TGTGCTGCGGACCCACGTGATGCACTACGAGATGACTCCCGACCGCGGCTTCCTGGTCGGCCCGCTTCCCGAGCAGGATCGCGTCTGGCTGGTCGGAGGAGGATCGGGTCACGGCTTCAAGCACGCTCCGGCGCTCGGTGCCTACGTCGCTGGCCTGCTCGACGAGCAGCGATCCGCCGACCCGTGGTTCGCGATCGCTCGGAGAGAGGCCGCGCCTGCGGTCGAGAGCGCAACGTGAGCCAAAGCCGGACGCTAGGCCCCGTCGACGAGAACGGCGAGCTCACGTTCTACAAGGACGTCAATGGCTAGGTCACTGGCGCTGGGGCTGGGGCGGTGCGTTTCCCGCTCCCGGCCCGGCGACGTTGTTGAGCGTCCGCAGCGTCCCGCTCGCGGATCGGTTGGCCGATGCGCGGCGGCGATGGCACGGGGGCCTGACCGGAACGCCTTCGCGACCCCGTCGATCGCCAGTACCGGCCCGGCCGCGACGGGAGCAGCGGTCGGCGTGACGCACCGTCGCTTCCTAGCGGTGATGGGACTCGTGCTCGGAGTCGCTCACGCCGGGCGGAGCGGCGGGCAGGGTCTGGGACGGGGCCGCCGACTCGCGCTCGGCCTCGCCGCCGCCGGCCAGCGCCGGGCTGATGACGAAGCTGGAGAACGTGAAGATGACCGCCATAGCGGCGAGCGCCCCGCCGGGCACTCGCCAAGACCCGGTGCGGCGCCGCAGCCGTCGCAGCATCGGGATGGTGAGCACGAAGCCGAGCGCGCCGAACAGCAACTTGCCGGTCGCGCCCGCCAGCAGCGCCGCGCCGGCCAGCGGCCCGACGTGATGCAGCACGTGCGGCGCGGCGCCCAGCACCGCCGCGCCGAGAGCGGCGACGCCGGCGCGGGAACGGCCGACGAGGCCCGTACGGGCCACGGCGGCCGCGGTCGAAGCGGCCGCCGGCGCGTGGTTCACCGCGGGCGCCGCCATGGCCCTAGCTGCGGTCGGAGGGGCCGGAGCCGCCGCCGCGGCCACCCATGCCGCCCATCATCGTCCACATGATCGCGCCCATCATCAGCGCGCACCCGAGCGCCGGCAGCACGAACCACGCGCCGCTGCCGGTCGCGAGCACCAACACCAGCGCGACCGCGACAACCGCCGCGCACATCCAGATATGAGCTCCGTGTCCGCGCATCGCCGGGTCCTTTCAAGTCGGGAAGCGAGCACCCTGAACATACCCCCGGCGGGTACCGCATACGGCGGGGATTCTCCACAGAGCTCTCGCGCGAACTACGGACCCGGGTGCGAAGCACGCCCGCATGGTCGAGAGCGCATGCAGCGGCTCGCGGGGAGGCTCCGCCCGATGAACTTGGGAACGCCGCATCATGGAAGAGGGCGGCCGACCGGCCGCCCTCTTCGTCATCGCGTGATGAGTCGACTCAACCGATCGTGAACATCGAGGTCTGCGGGTTCAGGAAGTCGAGCTTCCGCGCGCCCGCGTCCCACTTGCCCGACAGGTTCCAGATGATGAGCCCTCGCGTGATGTCGGACTCGTAGATGCGGCCGTTGTAGTAGTAGGTCGACCAGTCACCCCCCAGCTGGGTCGGAACCAGCGGAGCCGGATCGGCGTATGCCACCTCGGTCGCGTTGGCGGGGTCTGTGAAGTCGACCACGCTGATGCCGGCCTGGTAGTTGCCGCCGACGAGCAGATAGCGCTTGTCGGTCGGGACGATGTTGTAGTTGTGGATCGTGCAGTTCTCGGCTGCGGTCTGCGGCCGTGGCAGGACGAACTGCCCGAGCTTCGCGCCGGTCTGGGCGTCGTAGAAGAACCAGCTCTTGTCCACGTCCGGATCGGTCGCCTCGCACTCCGGCTGCGAGCCGCCACCCGGCTCCCAGCCGAGAACCAGAACCTCACCGTCCCACGTGAACGCCGCCGAGTGCCAGCTGCCGTTGGTGCCAGGCTGACCGACGCCGGGCTCGTTGACGGTGTAGAGCAGGACCGGATCGGTCAGGGAGCCACCAGGGAACTCGTTGTCCCCGATGTCGAACACGTTGGCGCTGCCGCCGCTCGCGCAGGCGAAGAGGTTCGCGTCGCCAAGGATGACGCCGGAGTCGTGGCAGCCGTTGGCCGGGAAGGCCGGTGTGCCCGTCAGGGGCACCGGCTTCGGGGTCGTCGGGCTGCTGGGGTCGTCGAGCGGAATCT
>DASUQB010000420.1:0-3006 GCA_036280835.1 Microbacterium sp.
CGGCCTGGACACCCTCGACGTCGTCACGGCGGCCGACCTGGCTCGCGCGGTCGGGGAGCGCGCGGGCGCTTCATCCGTCGTCATCATGGCCGCCGCCGTCGCGGACTACACACCGGCGGAGTTCTCCGAGCGCAAGATCAAGAAGGGCGGGCAGGGCGAGCGCATGCAACTGACCCTCAGCCGCACCCCGGACATCCTCGGCGCGCTCGTCGCCGACCCGGCGCCCGGCCGCGTCGTCGTCGGGTTCGCGGCCGAGACCGCGGCCGACCGCGACGAGCTGCTGGCCCTGGCGCGGGAGAAGATCGCCCGCAAGCCCGCCGACCTCCTCGTGGCGAACGCCGTGGGCGGCGGCCGGGGCTTCGGGGCGGATGACAACGACGTGCTCGTGCTCGGGACCTCCGGGGATGTCGTGGCCGAGGTGTCGGGCAGCAAGCGCCGGGTGGCGGACGCCGTGCTCGACCGGGTCGTGGAACTGCTCGCCGCACGGCCGGGGCGATAGCCGTGGGGTCGCCCGAGCTCTCGCTCTATCGCACGATCGGTCGAGCGGATTGGGCTCGCCTCGCCCCCGGGATGACGCAACCGCTGACCGACGGCGAGATCGAGCAGATCCGGGGCCTCGGCGACCGCCTCGACATGGACGAGGTGCGCGAGGTCTACCTGCCGCTGAGCAGGCTGCTCAGCCTGTACGCGAGCTCGGCGAAGCGCCTGGGCGCGGCGACCAGCCGGTTCCTCGACGAGCCGGACACGACGACCCCGTTCGTGCTCGGGATCGCGGGATCGGTCGCCGTCGGCAAGTCCACCGTCGCGCGCCTGCTGCAGGAGCTGCTCGGCCGCTGGCCCGACACTCCCCGGGTCGCGCTCGTCACGACCGACGGGTTCCTCCACCCGAACGCCGAGCTCGAGCGCCGCGGGCTGATGCGGCGCAAGGGGTTCCCCGAGTCGTACGACCGGCGGGCGCTCCGAGAGTTCCTCATGCGGGTGAAGAGCGGTGCCGCCGAGGCGCGGGCGCCGATCTACTCGCACCTCCGCTACGACATCGTGCCCGACGAGCACGTCACCGTCCGCCGCCCGGACGTCGTGATCGTCGAGGGCCTCAACGTGCTCCAGCCCCCGCCGAGCTCGGACCAGACCTCGATCAGCGAGCTCTTCGACTTCTCGGTCTACGTCGACGCCGATCCCGGCCACATCGCGCAGTGGTACGTCGAACGCTTCATGGCCCTGCGCCAAGGCGCCTTCCGCAACCCGTCGTCGTACTTCAGCGGCTACGCCGAGCTCAGCGACGAGGAGGCGGCCACGACCGCGCGGCGCATCTGGGACGAGATCAACCTGCCGAACCTCGTGGACAATGTGCTGCCCACCAGGCACCGCGCGACCCTCGTGCTGCAGAAGTCCGCCGACCACACCGTCGGCGAGGTGCTGCTGCGCAAGCTGTGACGGGCGGATGCCGCCCGCGGCGGCCCGCCCGCGGGGAGCCGCTCCCCCGCGACCCTCCGGGCGACGAACGCCGTACGATCGTGGCGTACCCCTCACCTCCGGGAGTCAGCCATCTGCACCGTCGTCATCCGCGTGCCCCCGTCGCCGGGCCGGCCCATCCGCGTGCTCGCCATCCGCGACGAGGACCCCGACCGGCCGTGGAGCCCGCTCGGTCGGTGGTGGCCCGAGTCTCACGGCGGTGTGATCGGCGTCCGGGACGTCCGCGCCGGCGGCGCCTGGCTGGCCGCGGACCCCGACGCCGGGCGGCTCGCCGTGCTGCTCAACCGCGCCGACGTGTCGTCGACGCCCGAGTCCCAGCTCGTCTCCCGCGGCGGCCTGGCCCTGGACTCGGTGGCGGGCAGGTCGCCCGAGAATCCCCGGACGCACGGCTTCAACCTCGTCGAGGTGCAGGGCGTCCGTGCGCACGTCGTCTCGTGGGACGGCATCCGGATCGACGCCACCGAGCTCTCGCCGGGCACCCACATGGTCGCGCACGACGGGGTGGATGACCCCTCCACGCCGCGCATCGCCCGCTGGCTCGACGACTTCGCGGCTGCGGAGCTGCCCGACGGCGACCGGTGGTGGGCGCCGTGGATCGGGGTGCTCGCGCGCTCCACGGCGCTGGAGAGCGTCGATGACCGGGCGCTCATCCGCGACAACCGCCCGCATGGCTATCCCACGCAGTCGCTGCTGATGTGCGTCGCGTCGGTGTCGGAGGGCGCCGTCGACGTGCACTACCGTGCGCTGAGTGAGCCGGGCCACTGGGACGACGCCGAGTTCCCCGCCTGACCGATCTCCTCAGGCGAGCGACAGCACGAACGACAGCACGAAGCCGGCCGCCGTGCTGAGCGCCACCGCGGGGCCGCCGTGCTCGAACGCCTCGGGCATGAGCGTGTCGGCGAGCGAGGCGAGCACGGCGCCGGCGGCGAACGCGAGCGGAAGCGAGACGACGGCGGGGTCGCTGCCGACGAGCAGTTCCGCGCCGACGACCACGGCCAGCGTGAGCAGCGCCGCGCAGATGGTCCAGAGAGCGAGCACCTGCGCGCTCGAGCGACCCTGCTCCTTCATGGAGGCCGCCCCCACGAGGGCCTCGGGGAAGTTGGAGACGAAGATGGCGGCGAGCAGCGCGATCCCGCCGGTGCCCTCGGTCAGCGAGATGCCGAGGGCGAGGTTCTCGGGCACGCCGTCGAGCGTCACGGCGGCCAGCAGCGCGAGTCCCGCCGCGCCCCTGGTCGTCGCGGCGGTGGCCGGACGATCCGCCGCCGCGGCGTCCGTGTCGAGCTTCGCGCTGCCCTGGTACTCGTCCGCCGGCGTCGAGCGCGAACCGGCCTGCGCCCACCGGTCGAGCAGGGCGCTCAGCACCGTGAACACGATCGCGCCCGCGAACAGGCCGATCGCCGCGAGCCAGATGCCACCCTTCTCGTAGGAGTCCTCGAAGAGCTCGAAGCTGAGCGCGGTGATCAGCGCCCCGGCCGCGAACGACAGCATGATGGCGAGCAGGCGCTTCGGGAGCTCGAAGCGCACCCCGATCGC
>DASUQB010000421.1:0-20663 GCA_036280835.1 Microbacterium sp.
CCGGCGCGGGAAGAGATGATCGCCACGGTCGCATCGATGGCCGTGACCGGCGGGGCGGTCGTGCCGCCCCGCCGGATTCGTGATCCTCAGCCGCAGGAGTCGGGGGCGGTACCGACCGGCTCGTAGCAGAGCGCGTTGCCCTGGTTCGAGTTGCCCTCGAGGAACGAGATCCGCTGGACCTCCTTCTCGAACGCGCCGTGGTACTTCAGTACGTACAGGCCGTTGCGCAGGTCGATGACGTAGATCAGGCCGTCCTGGATGACCGGATAGCTCCACATGACGACCTTCTCGTGTCGGCCTGTGTCCGGGTCGTCCGAGAGCCGCGGATCCTCGAGCATGACCTCGTTGAGCGGGTCCGGGAAGAACTTGGCCAGCTGATAGGGCCGGTGCGCGTTCTGGACGCTGACGGCCTGGAACCCGCCCGAGTGCCAGGTGCTGAACGCGATGTGCGGCGTCAGCGTCGGGTTGTGGGCCGAGTACGACGTGTGCGGTGGGTTCCAGGCGTCGCAGCTGTCGGGCTGGTTCTCAGGCAGCCTGAATTCGGCTTCGACGGTCGGCGTGGCCGGATCGGAGATGTCGAGCATCCGCGCCCAGCCCCAAGGGCAGCCGTGGCCCGACCCCGTCGCGGTGCCGTAGACCTCGTCCGAGACCCAGGCCCAGTCGCGGCCCCAGAGCTTGACCGCGCTGTGCGCTCCCGGGCCGGCCCAGTGCGGGCGGTTCTCGTTGATCGTGATCGGGTGCGGCTCCGGCAAGGGCGCGCCCGCCGCGAAGTCGGACACGTCGGCGACCGCGAACCCGCCCGTGAGCAGCGCGTAGTAGGCCCTCGCGCCGTCGTTGCTGATCGAGAGCGAGTGCAGCCCGCCGGTCGGAATCTCCGCCGGCGCGGGCGCCGCCGGGAATCGCGTGTAGCCGTGCGGTCCGCCGAACGCGCCGTACAGGCTGACCGGCGCGTTGCCCGCCGGAACCCCGGAGATGTCCCAGACTTCGAGCGGACACGTCGGCGCGCCGCCGGTCGTCCCGCAGTTCGGGTTCGGGTTCGCGTTGCCGGCGAAGATGAGCGCGCGCTCGGGGTCGCTCGGATCCACCCAGAGGAAGAACTCGTGGGTGTTGACGTTGAGCTGCGACAGCAGCCGCGGCCTGGTCGCGTTCGCTCCCGAGATGTCGTAGAAGCGGAAGTTGCTGACCGACGGTTGCGTGCAGTGATGCAGCGTGTCGCCGACGCCGCAGTTCGTGTTGAGCACGATCAGCACGTCCTGCGACCTCCAAATGCGCAGCTCGCGCGACGACTCGCCAGGATGCGCGTCCAGCGGCCCGGCCACGAGCATCGGGTCCGACGGATCCGAGACGTCCACGACCATGATGCCGCCGTGCGGCATGCCCTCGTGGCCGCCGTCGGTCCGGCTTCCGACGTACACGAAGTCGCCTTTGACCGCGAGCGCGGCGTTCATGCCACGGTTCATGAGCGGCTCGTGGCCGACCTCGGCCAGCGACCCCGTCTTCGGCGGCGGGCCGGCCGCCGCCGCCGCCGCGGGCAGAGCGAGCATCACCCCCGCAGCGACGGCTGCGAGCGCTGTGGACCACTTCGATGAGGACATGTCGCCCTCCATGTCGTGATGGCTGGAGAGCGTCGGCCGACTCTCCTGCCATGCGCGCCTGACGGGCAGCGCACCGCTCCCCAAAGCGATTGGTCACCCGCACAGCGCAAGGTCAAACCAGCGGGTTCTCCTACAGCTTGTCGGAGGACCGCTGCCGGTTGAGCGCAGACTGCGTGCATGACGTTCGATGACGGCTCGCGATCGGCCCGGGGCTCGAAGGACTTCGGGACGCCGGCACCCGATTGACACGTCCTACAGCATGTAGGAAAATTCGGGTGACGAGCGCTCCTGGGGAGGGGCGCGGTGAGGAGAACGGTTCGATGCGAAAGCGCACCGCAGCGCTTGCCGCGGGTGTGGCCGGCCTGCTCGGCCTGGCGACGCCCGCCGGTGCCGCCATCCCGGTCCACGCGGTCGGTTGGAACGCCGAGGACGGGCCGATGACGGCGATCGAGGAGCATCCCGGTGGGCCTGGCCATCTGCCCGCGGGCAGCAGGAACGTCGACCTCGTCGGCAAGGTGCGCCTGACGAACGTCGACGGCGGGATCGCCGACGTGTCCGCGTTCGACGGCTATGCGTACCTGAACGCCTTCAGCCCCGAGTGCACGTCCAACGGGGGCGGCGGCACCGGAGTGCACGTCGTGGACATCAGCCGTCCGGCGAGCCCGAAGAAGGTCGGCTTCATCGCGGCGCACCCGAACAGCTTCGTCGGCGAGGGCATCCACATCGTCCGTGCCGACACGCCGTCGTTCCGCGGCGACATCCTGATCCACAACAACGAGACGTGCAACGCCACGCAGTTCGCGCCCTCGGGCGCGTCCCTGTGGGACGTGACCGACCCGCTGAGCCCGAAGCCGTTGTCGCTCAACTTCGGTGACCCGAGCCCCGCGGTCGAGCTGCAGACCTACCACACCACCCACAGCGCGCAGCTCTTCGTCCAGCGCGGCGTACTGGGTGGCAAGGACCGGGTCATCGCGACGCTGCAGGACAACCAGGACCTGGCCGACGTGGACATCTTCGACGTCTCCAATCCGCGAGCCCCCGTCATGCTCGCCGAGCGCGGCCTGGAGGACTGGCCCGGCGCGCAGGGCTCGTACGCGAACGGGGACACGGTCTTCCATCACGACATGCAGCACAAGCGGATCCGCGGTCACGACTACCTGCTCGCCTCCTACTGGGACGCCGGCCAGGTGCTGCTGAACATCGATGACCCGGCCGATCCGCGGTTCGTGACGGACTCGGACTACCGCTTCCCGGATCCGCTGATGCCGCAGTTCGCGATCCCAGAGGGCAACAGCCACCAGTCCTATTGGTCCAGCAGCAACGACTTCATCCTCTCCACGGACGAGGACTTCTCGCCGTTCCGGACCGACTTCGCGGTCACGAGCGGGCCGAACGCGGGACCGTACGGAGCGGGTGAGTTCGGCTTCACGCCGTCGATCGACAGCCAGCCCGGCGGCACGGTCGGCGGGCCGACGGTCTTCGGTGGGCGCGGCTGCTTCGCCGCAGGGCCGAATGCCGGCCCGGATGCGGTCGGCGACCCGCAGCCGCCGCCGGCGAGCGCGATCCCGGCCGCGCCGGGGGAGCAGAAGACGGTCGTCTTCTCCCGCGGGGGCTGCTTCTTCTCGACGAAGATCGCCGCTGGCCAGGATCTCGGCTATGACGTCGTGATCGTCGGTCAGAGCCACGGGGGTACTCGCAACGGCCTGCTGCCGGACGGATTCTTCTGCGGCGGCCAGGGACACGACTACGACGAGCAGGTCCCGGCGATCTGCGTCGGTCACCGGGCCATGCACCTGATGTTCAACGACGCGCCGGAGTACACCGGCCCGGAGGGCACCGACGTCCCGCTCGGCGCGCTTGGCGCCAGGTACGCCGCCAGCACCGAGTTCGACGGATGGGGCTATGTGCAGTTGCACGACGCCCGCGATCCGAACATGCGGATCATCGACTCCTACGCCGTGCCCGAGGCCCTCGATGAGGAGCACGCCGATGGCTTCGGGATCCTGAGCGTGCACGAGGTCAAGACCGATCCGCGGCCGAAGAAGGACCTCGCGTATATCTCGTACTACAACGCCGGCATGCGCGTCGTGGCCTTCGGGCCCGGCGGGATGACCGAGGTCGGCCACTTCATCGCCGATGGCGGCAACCACTTCTGGGGAACGTTCCCGGTGTGCGCCGGCCAGTGCCTGCTCAACGATAAGGATCAGGGACGCGGCCGGCACAACGAGAAGCGTCCGCTCCTGTTGATGAGCGACCGCGACAGCGGCCTGTGGATCTTCCGCTACACCGGCAAGGAGTAACCCTCGTGGGCGCCGGCCCCGATGGGCCGGCGCCCGCGGCAGCCACACCGACGGTCGCATGACACCCGGGGCCGGGCGACATGACGGTCTCGCCGCGCGTCCACCTCCAGGGCAAGGGTCACGGCGTCGTGGTGGTTGCATTCACGGCTGCGGCTGTCTGGTCGTGGGGCGCGGGCGTGTGGCCCCGGGCGCTGAGCGTCGCAGTGGTCGCGACCAGCGTGGCGCCGCGCTCGAGGGTCTTGCGGCCGTGCCGAGTGCGAGCGAACCAGGCGATACCGCCTGGACGAGCTCGGCGCTCGCTTGACGCGGCGCGCCTTCGCTGCTTGCGTTTGGAGGGGCCGGACCCGGCGTCCGGCTTCCAACGGCCGAGTGAGGGAGGACGCCGTGCCAATCCAGCCGCCATCCCGTGCCGAGCTTGCCCGCATCGCCGAGGAGTATCGGCTCGGTCTCAGCGAGGAGGAGCTCAGCACCTTCGCGGAGCTCGCCGGGCCGTCGCTTGCCGGTTACATGCGGCTCGACGAGCTCCCGGACGAG
This sequence comes from Microbacterium sp., assembly GCA_036280835.1. Taxonomy (GTDB): domain Bacteria; phylum Actinomycetota; class Actinomycetes; order Actinomycetales; family Microbacteriaceae; genus Microbacterium. The sequence goes on from DASUQB010000421.1 coordinate 4,430, forward strand.
AGCCTGCCGGTCTCCTATGCACGTGAGGATGTGGGGCACCGGCCGATCGGCGAGGAGAACCCGTCGAACGGGTGGAGCTGGAAGTGCTCGATCCGCGGCGCGGCCGAGGGTCCCCTCGCAGGCCGGACGGTCGGCGTCAAGGACAATGTCTGCGTCGCCGGCGTCCCGATGCTCAACGGGTCTCCGATCATGGAGGGCTACGTGCCGCGCGAGGACGCGACCGTGGTGACGCGCCTGCTGGACGCCGGCGCGCACATCGTCGGCAAGACCGCGGTTCCGGCGTTCTGCTTCGACGGCGGCGGGCTGACCGGCTATCCCGACCCGCAGCCGACGAACCCCCACGACCCGGCGTACCTCTGCGGCGCGTCCTCCAACGGCAGCGCCGCGGTCCTCGTTACCGGCGAGGCGGAGCTCGCGCTCGGCGGCGACCAGGGCGGCTCGATCCGGCTTCCCTCCTCGTGGAGCGGGTGCTGCGGTCACAAGCCCACGCACGGGCTCGTCCCCTACACCGGGATCTTCCCGATCGAGTTGACGCTCGATCACATCGGCCCGATGGCCATGACGGTGGCCGACTGCGCGGTCATGCTCGAGGCGATCGCCGGTCCCGACGGGCTCGACCCGCGCCAGATCGACGTCGCGACGCAGCCGTACACGCAGCCGCTCGAGGCCGGCGCCGACGGGCTGCGCGTCGGCGTGCTGTCGGAGGGGTTCGAGATCCCGGACGTGTCCGAGCCGGACGTCGATGCGGCGGTCCGTGGTGCGGCGGATGCGCTCGCCGGCACGGGGGCCGAGGTCGACGAGGTCTCGGTGCCGATGCACCGCGACGGGCTGGCGATCTGGAACGCGATCGCGATCGAGGGCGCGACCGAACTGATGGTGCGCGGTGACGCGTTCGGCACGAATCACAAGGGCCACTACACGACCGATCTCCTCGACTTCTATGGGCGCGCTCGCCGTGCCCGTGGCCACGACTACTCGGTCACCGTCAAGCTCACGGCGCTGCTCGGCGGCTATCTCTCGGACCGCTACAACCACCACTACTACGCCAAGGCGCAGAACCTCGGGCGGCGCCTGCGCGCCCGCTACGGCGAGGCGCTGGAGCGCTACGACGTGCTCGTGATGCCCACGACGGCGATGACCGCGCGGCCGATCCCCGCCGACCGCGCGATCACGGAAGTCCTCGCCGCTGCACTCGGGAACCTCCACAACACGTCGCCGTTCGACGTCACCGGCAACCCTGCGCTCAGCGTGCCGTGCGGTATGACCGACGGGCGCCCGATCGGGATGATGCTCGTCGGGCGGCACTTCGACGACGCAACCGTGCTGCGCGCGGGCCACGCTTACGAGCAGGTCCGCGGTGCCGCGTGGAGCGTCGAACCGGTTGGCGCGCGGAGGTTCTCGCGCGCAGCGGCTGACACGTCGTCCGATCAGCCGGTCCATGAGCCCGCCGTTCACGACGGGCAGCACGACCGGTAGTTCCACGACATCCAAAGCGTCACAGTCGAGCGGATCTTCGGCAACACCACGGGCCCGCCCTATCGAACAGCCGGCCCAGGCCCCGCGGGAGCTACCGGGAAGGACTTCGTGCCGGTGCGTCCGAGCGATTGACGCCTGTGTACCAGGGAACCGGTTTGGCTCACGCCGACTGGGGGTAGCGACTAGCGCGGTTAGTCCTACAACACGTAGGAGATCAGGGCTTGAGGGAAGCCGATTACGCCGGAACCGGGGCGATCACGGCATGCCGCCCGCGCGGACCGCCTCGCCCGACCTGGAGCGATCTACAGGGCTCTCCGGCCGATGACGCGGCACGCGAGCGGAAATTGGGGAGCCGCGGATCACCCGCGTCGAGAGCTGGACTCCGCGGAGGAGGGTTCCGCCGGCTCCTCGTAATCGAGGAGATCTTGTGCGCAAGCTAGGAGCATTGCTCGGATGTGCCGCGGCGGTGGCGGTCACGCTGCTGGTGCCGGCAACGGCGGCCGCGATCCCGCCGTCCGCGGCCGCAGCGACCAGCACCTTCGACTACACCCGGAACATGCACCCCCTGGGGTTCTCGGAGAACACCGTCCCCATCGACAACACCGTGCCCGGACAGGGAGTGTTCAACTCCGATCTCGCCTTCTGGGGGACCACCGCAGTTCAGGGCACGTATTCCGGCTTCAGGCTCGTCGAGGTCTCGGAGCCCGACAACCCGGTGCAGCTCGTCGACTGGACCGAGTGCACCAGCCCGACGAGCACCGTCGGCAACCAAGGCGACGTCATCATCTGGGGCGATCTACTGATCCGGTCATGGAACTCGCCGACACCTGCGCCGCAGGAGGGCGGGGTGAACATCCCCGTCGACGATCCCGACCGCTACACGACGCCGGGCGCGTTCTGCGGTGACTGGCCGATGTTCCGGGAGCCGGCGGCTCCGCCGCTCCCCGAGCGGGGCCAGGAGGGCGTCCACATCATCGACATCAGCGACCCCGCCAACCCGGACGTCATCGGGTTCGTCGACATCCCATGCGGGTCGCATACGGAGACGCTGGTGCCCGACCTCGCGAACAACCGGCTGCTGGTCTACAGCAACGCGTCGGCCAACACGACCTTCGGGTCGCCCACACCGGGCGAGGAGCCGCTCAACTGCCGCGGCATCGACATCATCGAGGTACCCCTCGCCGATCCGGCGGCGGCGTCGTACCTGAACTTCCTGCCGTCCGGCGACCCGGCCGAGCCGGTCGAGGACCACCACGCGTGCCACGACAGCGCCGTGATCCTCGGCGACGCCATGATGGCGGCATGCTCGGGCGGCAACAGCCAGACGTTCTGGAGCCTCGACCCCGCCGACGGCGGCTCACTCGAGGAACCGATGTTCATGCACCACACGGAGTTCACTGGCGTGACCGTCGGCCACACGGCGTCGTTCACCTGGGACGGCAAGTACGCCGTCTTCGGACACGAGCCCGGCGGCGGCAGCCAGGCGCGGTGCCAGGCGACGAGCAACATCGTCGACAGGACGCTCTACTTCGTTGAGGTGGAGACGGGAGACATCGCCGGTTCGATCGTCCACCCGCGGCCGCAGACGAACCTCGAGAACTGCACGTGGCACAACCTCAACGTCGTGCCGACCAACAAGGGGTACGTCCTGGTCGCCGGCAACTACCAGTCGGGCATCTCGGTGGTCGACTTCACGGATCCGGCCGCCGCGCACGAGATCGCGTTCGCGGATCCGGCGCCGCTGGTCGACCCCAACCCGCCGGTGGGAATCGAGCTCGGCGGCGACTGGTCGACCTACTGGTACAACGGGCACATCTACGAATCCGACATCACGCGCGGACTGATCATCTGGAAGCTCAGCGATCCGGCGGTCGCAGGGGCCAGGAAGCTCGGCCACCTGAACCCGCAGACGCAGGAGTTCACGATCGACCTGAAGTAACAGGCCCTGCATCGCCTGGCCTCGCGTTGGGCGGCCGCCTTGCGGCGGCCGCCCGGGCAGGGCTGTTCGCCGCGGACCGGCAGGTGGCGGCATGGAGCCCTGGCCTGGTCGCGAGTTGTCGCAGGCGGCGCGACATGTAGGATGCCGGACGCCCACAAGACAGGGAGGAGGAGCTATGCGTCTCAGTGCCGCAGCTCTTGTTGCCGGGATCGTGCTCGTGCTCGCCGTCGGAGCCGCCGGGGTGAGCGCCAAGCCACCCGCCATCCCGCTGAACCCGGAGCAAGAGACCGGGGAGGTCGTCAGCAACGCCAGCGGGTTCTTCTCGTACACGATCTCGGGCAACCAGCTCTGCTACACGCTCGAGGTGCGCGACCTGACCGCCGCCCCGGTTGCCGCCCACATCCACCCCGGCGGGCGCAACGTCGCGGGGCCCGTTGCGGTCCCGCTGGCGACCCCGCCTGCCGCTACGAGCACGGTCTCGGAGTGCATCACCGCGACCGAAGGTGGCGCGCTCACGCCCGCAGAGCTGGCGGCGATCGCGGCCGACCCACGCGGCTTCTACGTCAACGTCCACACGCCGCGATATCCCGGCGGTGAGATCCGGGGCCAGCTCAAGTAGTCCGCCACCGCCGCATCGGGATCAAGTGAACCCCGCCCCTCGGGCGGGGTTCGCACGTGTGGTGCGGGAGTCCCTGACGGCCTTACCCGGCGGAGCCACGAGTTCACCCCCAACAGAGGGCGCGCCTTCCGGCCGCGACGAATCGGCACGCTCACCCGCTGGGCATGCCATCGCTGTTCGCGCAAATCAGGGCAGCGGGATCGTGCCGGTCACCCGCGTCCCCGCCCCGGGCTCCGACTCGACGGAGAGCCGACCGCCTACGGCCTCGACGCGGTCGCGCATGTTGCGCAGACCTCTTCCGGAGGCACTGTCGGTCTGGAATCCAGGGCCGTCGTCGCGAACCTCGAAGTGAAGCCACTTCGGAACCTGACGGAGCTTGATCCAGATCCCCGTGGCGCCGTGAGCGTGCTTGAGGGCGTTCTGCGTTGCCTCGACGCAGGTGAAGTAGGCGGCGCTCTCGATCTCGATCGAGTGGCGCGTGACGCCGCTCTCGACCAGGTGGACGGGGAGCGGCGCCAGCATGGCCATCGAGCGCAGCGCGTCGGGTAGGCCCCGGTCGGTCAGGGCCGGCGGGTAGACACCGCGCGCGAGGGCACGCAGCTCGTCGAGCGCGGCTTCCGCCTCGAAGCCGAGCTCCTTCATCAGCTGCGTGCCGGCCGCGGGATCGGTCTTGAGTTGCTCCTCGGCGAGCCCGAGCCGGATGCGCAGGCCGACGAGGCGCTGTTGCGCGCCGTCGTGGAGGTTGCGCTCGATCCGGGCGCGCTCGAGGTCGGCGGCCTCGGCGATGCGGCGTCGCGACTCCTCGAGGTCGGACATCGCCCGGCCCAGGTCGGCCACAAGCCGCTCATGGCGTGAGCCGGCGAGCACCATGCCGCTGACCGCGTCGAGGAGCTCCGGGTCGTCGAGCAGCGCGACGTCGTGCACGAGCGCGACATCGGGTTGCGTGCCGTCGACGCTGATGGTGGTGATCGCCCGGTCATCGCTCGGGTCGGGCGGCCAGTCCACCGGACGGCCTCGTCCGTCTCGCCAGGCGCCGGAGCCGGGGTCTCTGAAGCGGAGCTGCACGGTGGAGTCGCGAAGGGCGGTGGCCAGCCCGTCGCGCATGTCGGCCCGGTCGTCGCTGGCCCGCAGCGCGGAGCCGAGACGCGCCAGCGTCTGCGCCAGCAGCATGCGCCGCCACAGCAGGCCGCCGAGAAACCCGAGGCATACGGTGACGATGCAGAACGTCCACACCGAGGAGAGCGCGATCACGGTGTCCGCTTCGACGCCGAACTGGCGCGCGGTGATGTGGGCGTAGTGGGACACGCCGAGCACAGCGCCGGCGACGAAGGCCGGCGCCATCGCCCGCTGCTGCAACGGCGACGCCGCCCGCCAGCGGCGGTACATCGAGTACAACAGCCCGAGCCACAGCAGCTCCACCAGCCATTCCCGGACGTAGATGACCTTCGTCAGCAAGCCCGGCTGCGCCTCGAGGACGAAGACGGCGTTCTCCGGGCAGTCGGTCGTGCACGTTCCCCACAGGGTCTTGGGCGGAAATGCCTGTACGAGCGGCGCGGTGCCGAAGAACAGCACGACCATGATCACGACGACCGCCACGAGCAGCCCGCGATCCAACCCCTTGTCGATGCGGCCGTCGGGGAACGCCAGCAGCAGGTAGACCACGCAGGGGAACGTCAGCCACGTCGCGAGGCGCCCGATCGTGTACGGCACGCTCAGCGACGACTCCGTCAACGCGGTCAACGACCACGCGAACCCGATCGCCAGCAGCGCGATCCCGAACGACGCGTTGACCGGCGCGCGCAACGCGTAGAGCCCGACCGCGATCGGCACGCCCACGATCAACGCCTCGAGCAGACCGCGCCCGAACGCCGCGTCCCCGGAGGAGCCCGCCGACGCCAACGCGACGGCTCCGACGCACACCAGCCCGCCCGCGACCGCCAGCCATCGTTCGTTCGGGCCGCGAAACGCCCTCGACCTGGTCCCTACGACCGGTTGCGCGTCGGTGATGGCCATCGCGCCAGGTCGACCCTACGCCGAGCGCGGCAGCGCGCGCAAGGCGCCCCGCGGACCGTCGGCCGCGATCGCCACACCGTGCTCCCCCCGTCGTCACCGCTCGGGGCGATCCATTCGTCAGGTGTACTCGTTGATCCGTTCGGCGAGAATGATCCGGGCGGCGGCGTCGAGCAGCGCGAGGTGGGAGAACGCCTGCGGGAAGTTGCCGAGATGGCGACCTGTCGCGGTGTCGAACTCCTCCGCATAGAGGCCGAGCGGCGACGCGATGCCGAGTAGGCGCTCCATCAGGTCGCGTGCCCGCTGCGTCTCTCCGATGATCGCCAGCACGGAGGCGAGCCAGAAGGAGCAGATCACGAACGTTCCCTCGCGGCCGGAGAGCCCGTCGTCGGTCTCCTCCGTCCGGTAGCGCAACACGAAGCCGTCCTCCGTGAGCTCGTCGGCGATCGCGAGCACGGTCGCGCGCAGGCGCGGGTCGTCGGGGGCGAAGAACCCGAAGATGCCCGCCAGGAGAGTCGATGCGTCGAGGGCGTCGGTGGCGTAGTGCTGGCGCAGCACGCTCCGCTCGCTGATCCCGTGCTCGAGGATGTCGGCACGGATCTCCTCGGCGGTGGCGCGCCAGACCCGTTCTTGATCCGGCTCTCCGGCGATCGCCGCGAGCTTCGCCGCACGGTCGAGCGCGACCCACCCCATCAGCTTCGACGAGACGTAGTGCTGGGGCTTGCCGCGCGCCTCCCAGATGCCCTGGTCGGGTTCGCGCCAGGCTTGGCTCGCGCAGCTTGCCTGGCTCTCGACGATCGGCCAGAGCCGCCGCGGCAGGCGCTGACTGCGCTGCGTGTGGAGGAAGATCGAGTCCAGGACCGCTCCGTAGACGTCGTTCTGTCGCTGATCGAAGGCGCCATTGCCGACCCGCACGGGCCGCGCCCCGGCGTAGCCCGAGAGATCGTCCCGTGTGGACTCCGTCAGATCGCGGCGACCGTCGATGCCGTACATGATCTGCAGCGCGCCGTCGGTATTCGGCTCGAGATCGGCGACGAATTGCATGAACTCGTCCGCCTCCCAGTCGAGGTTGAGCCAGTGCAGCGCGCGCAGCGTGAACGTCGAGTCGCGCATCCATGCGTACCGGTAGTCCCAGTTGCGCTCGCCTCCGGGCGTCTCCGGGAGCGACGTGGTCAGCGCCGCGAGCGTCGCCCCTGTGGGCATGTACGTGAGGCCCTTGATCGTGAGTGCGGAGCGCTCGATCGGCTCGCGCCAGCGATGGTCGAGCGGGCGGGCGCCGTGGAGCCAGTCCCGCCAAAACGTCGACGTCGTCGTGAGCCGCGCGTCGGCGTCGGCGGCGTCCGCGGGTGACGCGCCCTCGGGAGCCCAGGACATCGAGCAGAACAGCCGCTCGCCCTCGCGAAGGACATGGCGCGCGCGCATCCTGCCGCCCTCGGCACCGAGCGCGATGTCTGAAGCGAGCCGGATCGTGAGCTCGCCGTCTGTCGCGTCGGCGGCACGATCGCCGCGCAGCTCCCACGCAGCGGTTCGCCGCCCGTAGTCGAACACGGGCTCGCACATCAACTCCATCTCGACCGCGCCGGAGACGCAGGTCGCGACGCGCACGAGCAGGTGCTCGGCATCGGTGTCCGCTGGAGGTCTGGTGTGGGGCGTGACCGTGTCAGGTCCGCGGCGCGGCCCGACCGTCAGCGCGTCGCGCACCTCCACCCAACCGCCGGGAGCGTGCCACGTGGTGACGAGGACATTGGAACCGGCCTCGTACCGCCGTGCCGTCGGCACGTTGACGCCGTATGGCCCAAAGCGGAAACCGCCGGCCTGGCGATCCAGGAGGCTGCCGAAGACGCTCGGCGCGTCGAAACGCGGTATGCACAGCCAGTCGATCGTGCCGTCGGGGGCGACGAGCGCGCCGGTGTGGCAGTCCGACAGGAACGCGTACTCCGCGATCGGCGTGAACGGCGACGGGGCGGCGGCGCTCTGCGGCCACGTCGCGTCAGCGGCGGAGCGGTCGGATGCCGCGGTCGGTTGAACCACCATGAGATGCGATCCCGGTGATCTCTTCGCGGCCCGGGCCCGGGGTGGACCCGCGCCGGCGCGAGCCTCACGCGCGGACGCCCTCTCCGAGGGTTGAGCGCAGCAGCTCCTCGCGCTCGTTGTCGAGCGAGGTCTGGATGACCTCGCCGCCGTACTGCTTCAGCCGCTCGAGGACCTTGTCCGGCGCGTCGCTGCGGCCCAGCGCGATGAGCGCCGCGCCACCGGCCGGAAGCTTCTCACCGAGCTGCTTGAGCAGATCGTCGTTGACGCCGACGTCGGCAACCTTCCCCGCGACGGCGCCGCTCGCCGCGCCAACTGCCATGCCCAGCAGCGGCGCCAGGAAGAGCAGGCCGATCAGCCCGCCCCAGAGCGCGCCGCCGGCGGCGCCCGTGCCGGTCGTGGAAACGGCCTGGTGCAGCTTGATCTTGCCGTCGGGCCGATGCTCCACGACGACGGCGTCCTGCAGGTCGACGAGGTGCTCCTTGGTCGCCTGGACCAACTCGGCTCGCACCCGCTCTGCCGTCCCGGGGTCGGGATAGGCGATCGCAATGAGCGTGCTCACTGCCAACTCCCTTCGATCGGATAGCGCCGATCCTCCGCCACGCCGGCCGGGCTCTCAATGTGGCGCGCACCACCGCGGGCCCAGTGCCCGCATGACGCCGGGATCTGGCTCGCATCTCGGCAGCCAGCGAACGATCGCGTGGCTGCTGATCGTTCGCGGCGATGGTCAGATCGCTCGATCGTCAAACGCCGACGCTGTAGCGTCGCCAGCGTGCCGGACGAGGTGAATACCAGAGTCAGGGCCCGCCTCAGGGATCTGTTCGAGCGCCATCGTGTCGTCGACGCGGGTCGTCTGGATCGCTTCTATGACTCCGAGCGCGGCTATTACTCGCCCGAGGAGGCGGGGGAGGAGCGGGACCATTTCGCGATCTGCCTCGCGTCGGTCGACGGCGAGCTGTATTGCGAGGGGGATCACGACCGGCCGTTCGCGCTTCAGTCGATCTCCAAGGTGTTTGCCTATGCGCTTGCGCTGGCCGACAACCGTCGGGAGGACGTCCTGGCCCGCGTGGGTGTCGAGCCCAGTGGCGACGCGTTCAACTCGATCGTGTTCGATGAGCGATACCACCGTCCGTACAACCCGATGGTCAACGCGGGTGCCCTGGTCACGACTGACCTGGTGCGCGGCGCGAGCGGCGAGCGCAAGATCGAGCGGCTGCTCGGCGTCATGCGGGCGTGCGCGGGCGACAGCAGTCTGGAGATCAACGAGCGGACGTTCGCGCGCGAGCTGCGCCACGCCGATCGCAACCGCGCGACGGCCTACCTGATGCGCGCGGAGGGGATGCTCGACGGGAACGTCGAGGAGCTGCTGGCGCTCTACCTGCATCAGTGCTCGGTCCAGGTGACATGCGCGCAGCTCGCGGTCATGGGCGCCACGCTCGCCAACGGGGCGGTCAACCCGTTCACCGGCGAGCGCGTGCTCCCGCGCGGAGGAGTCCGCGACCTGCTGAGCGTCATGTACACGTGCGGGATGTACGACGCCGCAGGGCAGTGGGCCTACGAGGTGGGCGTGCCGGCCAAGAGCGGCGTCAGCGGAGGGATCCTCGCGATAGTCCCGGGGAAGCTCGGCATCGGCGTCTTCTCGCCTGGTCTGGACGTCTACGGCAACAGTGTGCGCGGCATCGCCGTCTGCCACGAGATCGCCACCCGGCTCGGCGTCCACGTCTTCGCCGCCGGGGACGAGGATGCGCTTCTCGGCCCGGGAACGCCGGCAAGCGAGCGCTGAGCGGCCGGACATCTGATCTTTACGAGGGCCGGCGCCTCATTCGATCCGACGGGTGCCCGCTTCTGGCCGCATGAGGTGCACGCTCTCTTGTGGCCCGTGCGGCGGATGGGGATGCTCCCGCATCTGGCGCACATGAGCACGGATCCCGCATCGGCAAGCTCGGCCATCTCGCGGCGCAGATTCCTGGCTCCGCTCGCGCTCGCGCAGTTCATCTGCAGTTTCGCGGGCTCGAACATGAACGTGATGATCAACGACATCACGGAGGATCTGGACACGACCGTGACCGGCGTGCAGGCCGCGATCACCCTGTTCCTGCTGATCATGGCCGTCCTCATGATCCCCGCCAGCAAACTGACCGACATCTGGGGGCGCAAACGCTGCTTCACGGCCGGCTTGGTCCTGTACGGGATCGGCGCCCTGATCAGCGCGGTCTCCCCGAACCTCGGGGTGCTGATCCTCGGCAACTCCGTGCTGGAGGGCGTCGGCACCGCCCTGCTGATCCCGCCCGTCTACATCCTCACCACGCTGCGCTTCAGCGAGCTGACCTCGCGCGCCCGGGCGTTCGGCGTCATCAGCGGCCTGGGGGGCCTCGGGGCCGCCGCCGGGCCGCTGATCGGCGGTCTGATCACCACCGCGATCAGCTGGCGCGCGGCGTTCGTCTTCCAGGCCGCCGTGATCGCACTGATCGTCCTGCTCAGCCGCCGGGTCGAGGACCCCCTGCCGGCCGACCCGACGCGACCCTTCGACGCGATCGGGGCCGTCCTGTCGGCCGTCGGCATGTTCCTGGTGGTCTTCGGGGTCCTCCAAGCCGACAGCAACCTCGCGCTGATGACGGTGCTGCTGGCCGCGGGAGCCGCCTTCCTGATCTGGTTCTTCCTGCACATCCGCGCTCGCGAGCGCGCCGACAGGGAACCGCTGCTGTCCACCGGTCTGTTCAAGAACCGCACGTCGAACCTCGGGCTGGTCACGCAGAACATCCAGTGGCTGATGCTGATGGGCGTCTCGTTCGTCGTCGCCGTCTTCCTGCAGACCGTCCGCGGCTACAACGCCATCGAGACCGGGGTGATCTTCACGGCGGCGACGGTCGGCGTCCTGGCCTCCTCGCTGGCCGCCGAACGCCTTGCCAAGCGGCGCCCGCAGAAGACCCTGATCATCGCGGGCTTCGTGGTCACGATCGCCGGGATCGGACTCCTGCTCGCCCTGGTCGGAGCCTCCTCACGCGTCATCGCCTTCGCGCCCGGCCTGCTCCTGATCGGTCTCGGCCTCGGGGTCATGCTGACCCCCTCGGTCAACCTCGTGCAGTCCAGCTTCCCCGAGCAGTTACAGGGTGAGATCTCCGGGCTCTCGCGCAGCGTCTCGAACCTCGGCTCGTCCTTCGGCACGGCAATCGCCGGCACGATCCTGGTCTCCGACCTCGCCTCGGGAAACACGTCATACGTCCTCGCGATGGTCGCGCTGGCCGTCCTCGCCCTCGTCGGCCTCGCCGCCGCCATCCGCCTTCCTACCAGCGGCGGGCAGGACCGCGCTTCGGGTGAGCTCGCGGACGTCACCTGATCGGGATGACGACTGGGCGGCCGGAGAGCAGGACGATCGCGACATGTCCACTTTGCTCTGGCTTCTCGCCGCCGCCTCCGTCGCCGCGCTCATGGCGCCCGCGCCACGAGCCGTGGGCAGCACGTAGCGCCGCCCCCGGTCGCCACACGAGCAAGACCGAGGAGACTGCACGATGAGCGCGACCCAGGAGCAAGCGGGGAACCTGCGGCTGTCGCTTGTGCTTGCGGCGGCGATGTTCGTGCTCGTGGTGGACACGTCGTTGATGAACGTGTCGATCGCGGCGGTGGTCGACGATCTCGACACGACGGTCAGTTCGGTCCAGAGCGCGATCGCGCTGGAGGCCCTGGTGTCGGCGGCGTTCATCTTGATCAGCAGCAAGGTCGGTGACCTGTTCGGACGCAAGCGGGCCTACGTGGTCGGTCTGCTCGCGTATGCGATCGGCGCTGTGGCGATGACTTTGGCCCAGAGCCTGACGGCGATCATCGTGTTCTGGGCGATCATCGGTGGCCTTGGCGCCTCGCTGTTGCTGCCTGCCATGCAGTCGCTGATCCATGGGAACTTCGAGGGAGCGGCACAGAAGAAGACCTATGCGCTGATCGGCGCGGCGGCGGCGATCGCCGCTGCGGTCGGGCCGCTGCTGGGCGGCTTCGTCACCACCTACCTGTCCTGGCGCGTCGGCTTCCTGTTCGAGGCCCTCGTCATCGCGGTCGTTCTGTTGCAGATCGGGCTCCTCAAGGACGTCCCGTACACGGGCGATCGGCAGGTCGACACAGTGGGGGCTGGGCTGTCCGTACTGGGGATGGGCGGCGTGGTGCTGGGCATCCTGGTGTGGCAGGAGGGCGGCGATTACGTCGTGCTGCTGATCGCGATCGGCGCGCTCGCGCTGTGGGCGCTCGCCCGCTGGCTCGTGCGGCGTCATCGCGAGGGCAAGGTGACGCTGCTCGATCCGGACCTGTTCCGGCTGCCGCACTTCCGGGTCGGGATCTCCGGGCAGATGCTGCAGAACGTCACGCTCGGCGGGGCAATGATCGCACTGCCGATCTTCTTGCAGATCAAGCTCGAGTACGACGCCTTGGAGACGGGCCTGTCGCTCGCTCCGCTCTCGCTGACGATGTTCGCCGTCGCAGTCCTCGCAGGACGGAGGTCCGGTCGCAGGCGCTCTGCGGAGGTCGTCCGGTTCGGGTTCGGGCTGAGCGCGCTCGGCCTGGCACTCATCGTCCCGATCGTGCCGCGGGCGGACTCCGGCTGGTACCTCGCGATTCCGCTGGTGATCGCGGGCGCTGGGCTCGGCCTGCTGGTCTCGCAGCTCAACAACTACACGCTCGCTCCGATCGACGAGGAGCGGATCAGCGAGGCAGCCGGAGTGAACTCGGCATCGGGCTCGTTCGGGCTGTCCTTCGGCCTGGCGGTCGCCGGTGGCGTCCTGCTCGCGACGCTCTCGCTGGCGTTCACCAACATGACGAACGCGAGCGCTGTGATTCCTTCCTCCCAGCAGCAACAGATCGCGCAGACGCTGGAGGACGACGCGCAGGTGGTGAGCAACACCCAGCTCGACGAGCTGCTCGCCGACGAGCCGCCGGCTGTCCGGGAGGCGATCCTCGACATCAACAGCGACGCGAACGACCTCGCCCTTCAACTCGCGCTGCTCATACCGATCCTCGCGGCGCTGCTCGGGTTGTTCAGCTCGTTCCGCATGGTCCGCCTGCCGGACGTTGAGTCCTCGACCGCCGTGGAAGCCGCGGCGTTGACCTGACCAAGCAGTCGTACTCCGAGGCCCCTCTCGGCCCGATGCGCCCTGAGGCGGCCGAATCCCGCCGGGTCCCGGGCGAGCCGCGGGTAGCCGTCGTGGCGAACACTCGCCGTCCGACGTGGGTCGTGCATCATCCGAACGAGGTGATCCGACCTCACCCGTTTCGGGTGACGGTCACCGAGCCGATCGCGCTTAGGTTCCAGGTGCGATCCCTCGGAGGAGGTTCCACCATGTCTGTGCCCTACGCCGGACCGGGTAACAGGTCCGATCAGGTCTACGAATACGACGACTCCCACAGCCAGGGGCTCGTCACGTTCGCCGGCGTGATGATCATGATCGCCGCGGTGCTGAACACCCTGTACGGGATCGCCGCGATCGACAAGGCCAGCTTCTTCGTGAACGACGCGAAGTACGTCTTCGCCGACCTTCGGACGTTCGGCTGGTTCGTCCTCATTCTCGGCGTGGTCCAGTTTTTCGCCGCACTGGCGATCTGGCAGGGCACGCCCTGGGGGCGGTGGTTCGGGGTCATCACCGCGAGCGTGAACGCGATCCTGCAGATGCTCTGGATCCCGTCGGCTCCCGTGCTGGCGATGACGATCCTGACCTTGGACATCATCGTGATCTACGGGTTGCTCGCGTATGGCGGTCGGCGCCGCGCCGAGCTCGAGTCCCGTGCGCGCGAGGAAGCCCGCATCGCAAGCTCGACCTGAGCAGACCGCGCCTGCCGGTCATCCGCGACAGCGCGGGCTACCAGCTGGCGACTTCGCGGCCGCCGAATGCGGAATGGATGCGGATGGCTCGTGTCCACCATTGTCCGCATCCGGCGACCCCGCCTGAGGGCCCCTTCGGAACTCGTCGTGACGACGGCGCCCGCGACTCGGCGGCCGCCGTCGTATGGGAGCACCCTCGAGGCTTGACCGCGATGGTTTCGTCCGGCTAGCGTCGGCGTCGACCAAGGACCAGTGCCTCGAGGAGGGACCATGTCCAGCACGCCGGTCGGGCCGGCTGAAACCGGAGTCGATCACGACTTCGTCGCGGAGTTCGCCGAGCGTTGGCTGTCGGCTTGGAACTCGCACCAGCCGGATCGCCTGCTCGAGTTGATGACCGAGGACATCGAGTACGACGACTCGGCGTGGCCGCGGCAGATGCGAGGGTACGGCGACGTCCGCGAGTTCCTCGAGAGCACCTGGCGGGCGCTGCCGGATCTCGAGTTCAAACTGGTGGACGGCCCGTTCCTGATGGGCGGGCAGCCGAAGGCCGCCTTCCACTGGACCGGGGCGGGCACCTTCACGGGGCCGCTCAACCCGCCCGGTCTGGCGCCGACGGGAACGCGGATTGCGTTTGACGGGTTCGACCTGCACGAGTACAGGGACGGCCGCGTGTGCCGTCTGCGGATCACCTTCGACATGATGGACGTGAGTCGGCAGATAGGCATGGCGCCGAAGCCGGGCTCGCGACCGGAAAAGGCGGGGGCCGCCCTACAGAGGCTCGCCGTGTGGATGAAGGATCGGGTCCGGCGCTGAGGTCGACGGCGGGGTCGTCCGGCCCCGCCCGCGTGAGGCAACGCAGCATCGGAATTTCGAGCCGGGCACGAGTCGAGCGCCCGTCCGGGGCGGATGCGCGATGCGTGATTCACGCATCGCGCACACCGCCGTTGCGGTCCGGGCCCCGGTTACTGGCCCGTGTGGAGCGCGGCCAGCACTTCGCGAGCTTCCCCGTCGCGGTCGGCCGCTCGGCTCAGCCAGTAGTGCGCGCCCTGAAGGTCGCCGTGCTCGCGCAGGACGATGCCGAGATCGCGCTCGGCCGCAGGGTCATCCGTCCGGGCCGCCTGGTCGAGCCAGTGAACCGCGGCCTCTGCGTCGCTGCGCTCCTGCCAGAGCAGCCGTCCCAGTGCGTGTGCGCCCTCGGGGTCGGCCGTGGCTCTCCGCAGCGTAGCCTCTGCCGCGTCGACGTCGCGCCGTTCCCAGAGCAGCATGCCGCGCCGGTGGGCGGCGCGGACGTCACCCAGTTCCACCGCGGTTCGCAGCCAGCCTTCGGCGGCGGCGAAGTCGCTGTCGCGGAGCCGCTCCCAGAGCGTGAAGGCCGCGGCGCCGTCTCCGGCAGCGGCGGCCGCCCGGAGCTCTTGGTGCTCGTCGGGCACAGGGTCGGCGTCGTTTGCGCGTATGGGGACGCCGGCGGGTGACGAGGCGGCGCCCTTGAGGGTGCCCTCGGCGCGGACCACGCCCGGCACCTTGCGCGCCTGGCGGGACTGCCGCTTGGCCGACGCGGTCGTCTTGCGGGCGGCCGAGGCCGCCTTGCGGCCGGTCGTGCGCGCCGCGTCGGCGGTGCCGGTCTCCGTGACGTCGAAGTCATGCTCGCCCTTGACGTCGGCGCGGACGACGGCGTCGGTGAGCTGGGGCAGCTCGCGAGTGACGCGCTCGAGCATCTTCTCTTCGTCGGCGCGGATCGAGGCCGCCAGCTGGGCGGTCTCGGTGTCGCCGACGACGCGGGCGAGGCGCTCGAGCGCGGTGTAGGTGGCGATCTCCAGCGCCTCGGTGGCGCAGGCGTCCTTGGCGTTCTTGAGGATCTTCTCCTCGCCGCCGGAGCCGCGCACGAGGTCGAGCGGCGTCTTGGTGAGCGCGAGCGCCTGGCCGACGACGGTCTCGGCGAGACCGAGGACCGAGCCCAGCGGGCCGGTGCCGCCGCCGAGCGCCTTGCGCCGGCGGCCGACGCGCTCGGCGTGGTCGCGCGTCTCGCGCAGGTGGCTCTCGAGCGCCGTGCGATAGCTGCCGCGCGGCGTCATCGCGATCTGGGACGTGAGGACGCTCACGAGCGCCCGCTCATGCGCGTGCGCCTCGTCGAGGTACTGCAGGACCTTCGTCTTGGATGCATCCATGGGTTCGTGCTCCTCAGCGACGCGGGTTAGGAGCGATCTTCGTCGTAGGGCTGGCGGCTGCCGGACTTGGCGAGGCCGCGGCTGACCATGTAGCCGACGGTCAGGATCGTCACGTACAGCCAGGCCTGCTTGGCGCCGAGGCCGCCGGCGTCGGACTGGTCGACGAACGCGGCGGCGATCAGCACGCCGAAGACGGC
>DASUQB010000422.1:0-6978 GCA_036280835.1 Microbacterium sp.
GTCCGCGGCGGCGTCCGCGGCAGCGTCGGCATCCGCGGCAGCGTCGGCATCCGCGGCAGCGTCAGCGTCCGCGTCCGCGTCCGCGGCAGCATCCACGTCGGCGTCGGCGTCGGCATCCGCAGCCGCGTCGACATCGGCATCCATGTCCGCGTCGGCTGCCGCGTCGACGTCGGCGTCTCCTGCGCCGTCGACGTCCGCGTCGGCCGCCGCATCGACGTCAGCGTCCGCGTCGGCATCCGCGTCGGCGGCCGCATCGACATCTGCGTCGCCTGCGCCGTCGACGTCGGCGTCCGCGTCGGTGTCAGCGTCCGCGTCGGCGGCCGCATCGACATCTGCGTCTCCTGCGCCGTCGACGTCGGCGTCCGCGTCGGTGTCAGCGTCCGCGTCGGCGGCCGCATCGACATCTGCGTCGGCTGCGCCATCGACGTCAGCATCCGCGTCGGCCGCGGCGTCTGCGTCCGCCGCCGCATCCGCATCGGCATCCGCGTCGACATCGACATCGGTGTCGCCCGCGCACTCCGGGAAGACGAAGTCGTTGGTGTCCAGGGTCACCGCCCCATCGAGGGCGAGCGCCCTGCCCTCCACATCTGCCCCGCTTGCGACCGTGATCGAAGCGCGCGCCAAGATCGTTCCGACGAAGTCGCTGTCCGTGCCGAGCGTGGCGGAGCTGCCCACCTGCCAGAAGACGTTGCAGGCCTGGGCGCCGTCGAGCAGCAGCACCGAGCTGCCGGACGCGGTGGTGAGAGTCGACCCGATCTGGAAGATCCAGACCGCGTCGGGGTCGCCCTGAGCGTCCAGGCTCAGCTGACCGGTGATGCCGGTCGCCTCCACGGCCTCGTACAGGCCCGGCAGGAGCGTCTCACCGCCGAGTTCGGTGTCGATGGACGTCGCGAGTGGAAGGGCGGCGGCAACGATGTATGCCGCTTCGGCATCGAGCGCGGCCACCGCGGCCGCCGCCTCTGTCCGTATTTCCCCATTCACCAGTCCGGGCGGGAATCCGGTGACGGCGGACCCGGGCGAGACGCCGAGGTCACCGTTGAGGACGGTCGGGCCGGTGTTCGTGACCGTCGACGAGGCGAGAACGGCGTAGGACGTCGCCGTCGCGAGATCGATCGCCGTCGCTGCGTAGGCGCTGGGCGTCCAGATTGCGAACGTGGCAAGGGTGAGGCCGATGACGCCGACCCCCGCGGCGGGCCTTCGATATCGGCTCCATTGCAAAGGGCCGGGCTCAATTGACGTGTGGGTTCCCATGGGAACCGCCTTTTCATCCCCAGAGATGCGGAGGAGCACGGCCCAAAGTGAGCCACCCTAAACGTAGGTGCGGTCCACCGCCACGTCTAGGCACTATTGCGGACGCCTTTCGTCCGCTACTGTTGGTCAGCGGCTCCGGGGGGAGCTGTTGAGCGCGCCCTCCGGCTGCGCACGGGGAAGGATGCCGGTGCGGCGTGCGCCGACGCATTCGACCGCCGATCCGTCTTGCATTCAGGTGCTTCTCAGGAATAGGCTGGAGGGCTGTCGCGCCGTCCGGCGCTCCCACTCAGCCCAAGGAGGATGCCATGCTCTCGATCGCCGTCGCCATCACGCCGGTCGCGCTCGTCCTCCGCGGAGCACCCGGGGTCCTCGGCTACCGAGGCTGAGTAGCTCGGCCTGATCGGCTGATCGCCGGCGGCATACAGCCGCCGCCCCCGACGTTCCACCGGAAGACCCTCCGGTCGCTTTAGCGTCCGCGCGCCCGGCCCGGCGCTTGAAACGTCCCACCCCGGATCCCTCCACGGCTCCGCATCACTCGCCACATACCGTCACCGCGACGGCGACACCGCCACCGCAACACAGTCACCCCACAAGGATCATGACCACCACCGCCGCACCACCACCATCGTCCGCCTCCGCAGCGCAGACCAAGAAGCGCCTGTCGACCGCACAGGCTCTCGCGCGCCTGCTCCCGTTCGTCAAGCCCGTGATGCCGCGCCTCGTCATGGGCTTCATCAGCGCGCTCCTGGCCGCCCTCGTCGCGCTGCTCATGCCCCTCGTGCTCGAGGCCGTCGTGGCCGGCCCGATCGCATCGGGCGAGCTGGAGCCCATCGTGTGGGGAGCCGTCGCGGTCCTCGCGATCGGTCTCGTCGAGGCCGGGTTGGTGTGGGTCCGCCGCTGGTTCGTGCTGGGGCCCGCGACCAAGGTCGAGTACGACCTGCGCACCGAGTTCTACGCGCGCCTGCAGAACCTGCCGGTGTCGTTCCACGACCGCTGGCAGTCCGGGCAGCTGCTCAGCCGCATGATGCAGGACATCAGCATGATCCGCCGCTGGCTGGCGTTCGGAATCGTGCTGCTCGTCGTGAACATGATCACGATCGTGGTCGGCACCGTCATCCTGTTCCGCTGGCACTGGCTGCTCGCCGTCATCTTCATCGTCACGGCCATCCCCCTCTGGGTTCAGGGCTACCTGTTCGAGAAGCGCTACGGCGCGCTCACCCGGCAGAGCCAGGACCAGGCAGGCGACCTGGCCACCGCCGTCGAGGAGAGCGTGCACGGCATCCGCGTGCTGAAGGCGTTCGGGCGCGGCAAGCACGCGCTCCGCAACTTCGAGCGCCGTGCGGAGCACCTGCGCGAGACCGAGCTCGGCAAGGCGCGGGCGATCGGAGTCGTGTGGTTCTGGCTCGTGCTGATGCCAGACGTCGCCTTCGCGCTGTCGCTCGCCGCCGGCATCTGGCTGGTGTCCACCGGCGGCATCGCGGTCCCCGAGCTCTTCGCCTTCTTCGCGATGGCGACCGTGCTGCGCTGGCCGATCGAGTCCATCGGGTTCCTCTTCTCCTTCCTGCTCGACGCGCGCACGGCGACCGACCGCATCTTCGAGGTGTTCGACGAGACGAACACGATCACCGACCCCGAGAGGCCGCTGACGATCCCCGACCCCCGCGGGGAGCTCGTCTTCGAGAACGCGCACTTCCGGTACCAGGATGCCGCGCCGAGCGAGCGGGACCTGCTCGACGGGATCGACCTCGTGGTGCGTCCGGGAGAGACGATGGCGCTCGTCGGGCTGACCGGCGGCGGCAAGACGACCCTGACGACGCTGCCGACCCGCCTGTACGACGTCACCGGCGGCCGCGTGCTGCTCGACGGCGTCGACGTGCGCGACCTGAAGCTGTCCGAGCTGCGCCGCCACATCGCGATGGCGTTCGAGGATGCGACGCTCTTCTCCTCGACGGTGCGCCAGAACGTGCTGCTCGGTCGGGCGGATCTCGACATCCACAGCCCAGAGGGCGAGCGCGTGCTGCGGGAGGCGCTCGACATCGCCCAGGCGGGCTTCGTCGACGACCTGCCGGACGGCGCCGAGACGATGATCGGGGAAGAGGGCATGAGCCTCTCCGGCGGCCAGCGGCAGCGCCTCGCGCTCGCACGGGCCGTCGCGGCCAAGCCCGCGGTGCTGGTGCTGGATGACCCGCTGTCGGCGCTGGATGTCGACACCGAGGCCCTCGTCGAGGAGGCGCTCCGCCGCATCCTCGCCGACACCACGGCGCTCGTCGTCGCGCACCGCCCGTCGACGGTGGCGCTCGCCGACCGGGTCGCCCTGATGGAGGACGGCCGCATCACCGCGGTCGGGACGCACTCCGAGCTGCTGCGCAGCAGCGACCACTACCGATACGTGATCTCGAGCCTCGAGGTCGAGGATGCCCGCATGCGGGAGAGGGAGGTGAACCTGTGAGCACCACAGTCACCGGCACGGGCGGCGAAGACCGCTCGGACTACACGCGCGCCGAGAGCAAGTCGATCCGGGAGCGCTCCCTGCGCCTGCTCGGGTCCCTCGTGCGTCCCCTCCGCTGGCAGGTCGTGCTCGCGGCGGTCGTGCTCGTCATCTCGACGGCCCTCCGGGTCGCCGGGCCCGCGCTGATCGCTTATGGGATCGACCGGGCGCTCCCCGAAGTGCTGGAGAACAACGACTGGATGCCGACGATCCTTGTCGTCGGCGTCTACCTCGTCGCCGCGATCGGCGGCGCGGTGCTCATCGGCTGGTACGTCGTCGTCGCGGCGCGCCTGACGCAGGCCGTGATGATCGACCTGCGCAAGCGCATCTTCCTGCACACGCAGCGCCTGAGCCTCGAGTTCCACGAGTCGTACACGTCGGGTCGCATCATCTCGCGCCAGACGAGCGACCTCGACTCGATCCGCGAACTGCTCGACGGTGGCCTCAACGAGCTGGTGTCGGGCGTGCTCTACGGGTCCTTCACCCTCGTCGCGCTGATGCTGCTCGACTGGCAGTCCGGCGTCATCCTCGCCGTCGCCGGCATCCCGCTGTACCTCCTGATGCGCTGGTTCTACACCCGCTCGCAGGTCGTCTACCGGGAGTCGCGGGTCATCAGCGCGAAGGTGATCGTGCAGTTCGTCGAGACGATGACCGGCATCCGCGCCGTGAAGGCGTTCCGCAAGGAGCCCCGCAACGACGAGGAGTTCGGACGGGTCTCCGCCGACTACCGCGACGTCAACATGCGCTCGATCAGGCTGTACGGCACGTTCGAGCCCGGCCTGATGGCCGTGTCGGCGCTCTCGCTGGCGGCGGTCGTGCTGTGGGGCGGAATCAGGGTCGCCGACGGCGCCATCGCGGTGGGCGTGCTGCTGGCGGCCGTGGTCTACGTGCGCAACTTCTTCTCGCCGCTGCAGGAGGTGGCGTTCTTCCTGAACTCCTACCAGTCCGCGACCGCGGCGCTCGAGAAGGTGTCGGGCGTGCTGGAGGAGGAGCCCACCGTGCCCGACCCGACGGATCCCGTCGACCTGTGGCACGCGGAGGGCGCGGTGCGCTTCGAGGACGTCACCTTCGGGTACGGCCGCGACCGCATCGTGTTGCCGGACTTCTCGCTCGACATCCCGGCGGGTCAGACGGTGGCACTGGTCGGCACGACCGGCGCGGGCAAGTCGACGCTCGCGAAGCTCATCTCGCGGTTCTACGACCCGACCCTGGGCCGGGTCACCCTCGACGGCGTCGACCTGCGGCGCCTGCACCCGAAGGATCTGCGCCGGGCGATCGTCATGGTCACCCAGGAGGCGTACCTGTTCAGCGGCACGGTGGCCGATAACATCGCGCTCGGAAAGCCCGACGCGACGATGGACGAGATCCGCGCCGCCGCCCGCGCCGTGGGTGCGGAGGGGTTCATCGAGGCGCTGCCCGACGGGTACGCCACGGATGTGAACAAGCGCGGCGGCCGCGTCTCGGCCGGTCAGCGCCAGCTGATCTCGTTCGCGCGCGCCTTCCTCGCCGACCCCGCGGTGCTGATCCTCGACGAGGCGACCGCGTCGCTCGACATCCCGTCGGAGCGCCTCATCCAGGACGCCCTGCAGACACTGCTCGCGGATCGCACGGCGATCATCATCGCGCACCGGCTCTCGACGGTCTCGATCGCCGACCGGGTGCTGGTGATGGAGCACGGCCGCATCATCGAGGACGACCGCCCCGAGGAGCTCATCGGCGGCGCCGGCAAGTTCGCGCAGCTCCACGCGGCCTGGCGCGAGTCGCTGGTCTGATCCCGGCGCCGCCGCTGGTTCGCCAACTTCGGAGAATGTCACCGAGCTCGGCCGATTCCCGCAGAATCGTCCGAAGTTCGCGACATTCTCCGAAGTTCGTGCGGCCGCGGCTCGGGCATGGGCGCGGAGCATGGTGTCGGCGACGACCGGCGGGCGGACGCATGCGACGACGCGCCCGGATGCCACAGCACCGACTTCGGAGAATCTCACCGAGCTCGGCCGATTCCCGCAGAATCGTCCGAAGTTCGCGACATTCTCCGAAGTTCATGCGGCCGCAGCTCTGGGGTGGCGGGCGGGCGCTGGCCGGCGGGCTGCGACGAGCCGCGAATTCCGGCGGGCTGCGGCGAGCCGCGGATGCCGCGGGCTGACGAGCCGCAGATGCAGGCGGATGCGAGCGACGAGCGAGCGGATGCCGGTGGCTAGGCCGCGCGGTGCGCCCCGGCGGCGAGCGCACGGCTCACGACGCGCTCCACCGCCGGCCAGTCGTGCAGCACCTGGCCATAGCTGAAACGCAGCACGACGTAGCCCCGCAGCACGAGCTCCGCGTCGTGCTCCAGGTCGCGGCGCCGGTCGGCCGGCTTGCTGTGGAATTCGAACCCGTCGAGCTGCACGATCAGCCGTTCTCCGATGAGCACGTCCACCGGCCGGCCGGCGATCACCACCTGCTGCCGCATCGGCATCCCGAACGCGCCGAGCCGCACGATGAACACCGTCTCGAGGCCGGAGTCCGACAGCCCCGTCGTCGCCTCGGCGCATTCGCGTGCCGCCACGCTCGTCCACGCGACGCGCCGCAGCGCATCCGGCGAGAGGCCCTCCTTCCGGCTCGCGGAATTCCACAGCACCATGGCGTCCTCGCGCGGAAGGCACGCGGCGATGTGCGCGAGCGCATCCTCCACCGACGCGCACAGCGCTCGTCGCGACACCGGCGCGAGCGGCGCGTTCCAGTGCACGACCGCTGTGGTGGGCGGTGCGGCAGCGTTCGGGGCGCGATGCAGGTGGATGCCGTCGGGCAGCGCCTCCGGCATCCACCACCCCCGGCGTCTGGCAAGTGACACACAGGACAGCCGCCCGCCCGCCTCCGCCGCACCGACGAGGTCGAGGGGAGCGCCGGGAGTCGCGAACCACGACCGTCGGATCAGCCGCGCATCACCCGCGTGCACCGCGGAACGAAGCGCGCGCGCCCCGAACGCGGCATCCCGAAGCTCCTGCCGGTGGACGATGCCGCCCCGGCCGTCGATGAAGGAACCCACAGACATCCACCCACCGTGCCTCGGCGGCGCGCCAACCAGCTGCTTCTCCACCGAACCGCTGGAGAACGGGCGGCCGACCGTCGCTGTGCAGAAGCCGCGCGGCCGCCCCAATGCGCTCAGACCCGCGTCAACTTCGGAGAATGTGCCCAAGCTCGGTTGCTTTCGCCCCAATGCTCCGAAGTTCGCGAAGTTCTCCGAAGGTCGTGCGGCGGAGGAG
>DASUQB010000423.1:0-5046 GCA_036280835.1 Microbacterium sp.
CACGCCGGCGCGCTCATCGACATGCTGCAGAGCCACCTGCTCGAGGTGCTCGCCCTCGTCGCCATGGAGCAGCCGCCCCGCCTGAACGAGGTGGAGCTGCGCTCGAACGCGGCCCAGGTGCTGCGCTCGACGCACGTCTGGAACGACGACCCGGTGGCCTCCAGCCGACGCGCCCGCTACACCGCCGGGAAGGTCGGCGACCGGTCGCTCCCGTCGTACGCCGACGAGCCGGGTGTCGACCCGGCTCTCAAGACCGAGACGCTCGCTCAGGTCACACTGGAGGTGAACACGGCGCGCTGGCACGGCGTGCCGTTCGTGCTGCGCTCCGGAAAGGCGCTCGCCGCAAAGGTGACCGAGGTGCGGGTTCAGCTGCGGCCGGTGCCGGAGATCCCCGGCTTCGGCGGCGCCCCGGCGCCGGACTCCATCCTGCTCGACGTGAAGTCGGGCGAGGTCGAGCTCGGGGTCACGATGAACGGCAGCGGCGATCCCTTCACCCTCGAGCGCAGCACGCTCGTCGCCACGAAGAAG
Source organism: Microbacterium sp. (assembly GCA_036280835.1). GTDB lineage: Bacteria > Actinomycetota > Actinomycetes > Actinomycetales > Microbacteriaceae > Microbacterium. The sequence continues at coordinate 529 of DASUQB010000423.1, forward strand.
CCGGGTGACCTGCTGCCTTACGGTCAGGTGCTGCACGGCATCCTCGACGGAGACCCCCTGCTCTCGGTCCGCGCCGACATGGCCGAGGAATCCTGGCGGATCATGGAGCCGGTGCTCCGGGCGTGGAAGAAGGACGAGGTCCCCCTCGAGGAGTACCCGGCGGGCTCGTCCGGCCCCGAGGGCTGGTAGCTCAGCCGCTGGTCGACCCGCCCGGCGAATCCGCCGGCGGCCCGCTGTCCTCGGCATCCGCGCGCGCCCGATTCGGCTTGGCGCCGAGGTCCTCGTCGCCTCCCTTGTCCGGCGTCTGCGGGGCGGAGGGCGCCCCGCCCTCCTCCTGCTCGGTGACCTCCGCCTGCTCTCCCTCGGACTCGCCGCGCACATAGGGCAGCCGGTCTTCGCGACCGCGCTCCGCCGCGGCGATCGCGTCCGCCGCGCGCACGAGCGTCAGGTGCGAGAGGGCCTGCGGCACGTTCCCCATCTGGCGCCGCCGCTGCGGGTCGTACTCCTCGCTGAGGAGGCCGACGTCGTTGACGAGGGTGACGAGCCGTCCCATGAAGGCACGCGCCTCGGCGACGAGACCGGATGCCGCGTACTGCTCCACGAGCCAGAACGAGCAGGCGAGGAAGGGATGCTCGGTGCCCGCGAGCCCGTCGACCCCGGTCTCCGCCCGATACCGCAGAAGCAGCCCGTCCTGCATGAGGTCCTCCTCGATCGCGGCGACGGTGCCCAGCATGCGCGGGTCGTCGGCCTCGACGAAGCCGATCTGCGAGAGCTGGAGCAGCGCGGCATCCACCGACGTACCGCCGTAGTGCTGCACGAACGTGTTCCGCTGCGGGTCGTAGCCGCGGGCGAGGATCTCGTCGCGGACCTCGTCGCGCAGCTCCGCCCAGCGGGACGGGTCGCCGGGCAGGCCGAATTCCTCGATGCCCCGCACACCGCGGTCGAACGCCGCCCACACCATCGCCCGCGAGTGGGTGAAGTTCTGCTCCGGGCCGCGGATCTCCCAGATGCCGCGGTCGGGTCTCTGCCAGTTCTGCTCGAGGAAGCCGAGCAGCGCCCGCTGCAGCGGCCAGGACGCCCGGGTCTCCTCGAGCCCGGCCGTGCGCGCGCCGTGCAGGGCGATCATGACCTCGCCGAAGATGTCCCACTGCGTCTGCAGGTAGGCGGCGTTGCCGATCCGCACCGGCGAGGCGCCGCCGTAGCCGGCCAGTTCCGGCAGCTCGTATTCGGGCAGCCGGCGCTCGCCGCCGATGCCGTACATGATCTGCACGTCGGCCGGATCGCCGGCGATCGCCCGGAGCAGCCAGCCGCGCCACTCCTCGGCCTCGGCGCGGTAGCCGTGCGTGATGAGCACCTCGATGGTGAGGGCCGCGTCGCGGAGCCATACGTAGCGGTAGTCCCAGTTGCGCACCCCGCCCTCCTCCTCCGGAAGGCTCGTCGTCGCGGCGGCCACGATCCCGCCGGTGTCCTCGTGGGTGAGCGCCCGCAGCACCAGCAGCGACCGCTGCACGTGCTCGTCGAACGGTGCGGGCGGGTTGCTCCGGGCCGCCCAGTCCTCCCACCACCCGACGGTCTGCGCCAGGGCCTCGTCGACATCGAACGGCTCCGGCGGCTCGCGGTAGGAGGGGTACCAGGTCAGCGACAGGTCGACCGTCTCGCCACCGGCGACGTCGAACTCGGAGGTGTGCCTGAGGTCTTCGGCCTTGCGACGGGGTCCGCGCAGCAGCACGGCATCCGGTCCGGCCGCGGCCAGCAGCGCCGTCCCCCCTCCGTACGGCACCTGCCGCACCCACGGGGTCGCCGCCCCGTAGTCGAACCGGATGCGGACGACCTCGCGGAACCGCACACGGCCGCTCAGCCCCCGCACGCGCCGCACGAGGTTGGCGCGGCGGTCGTGAAGCGGCATGAACTCGGTCACTTCGGCTTCGCCCTCGGCGGTGCGCCAGAGGGTCTGCAGCACGAAGGTGCCCGGCAGGTAGGCGCGCTCGACCGACAGCACCTCGCCGACCGGCTTCAGGCTCCACTGTCCGGCCTCGGGCGAGTCCAGCAGGGCGGCGAACGTCGTCGAGGAGTCGAACCGCGGCATGCACAGCCAGTCGATGTCGCCCGAGCGGGAGATGAGGGCGGCGGTGTGCAGGTCGCCGATCAGGGCGTAGTCCTCGATGGGGCTGGGCTCCACTGCGCCGGCTGGCCGGCGCGCGCCGGTGGGAGACGGGGGCACGGCGTCGGCGGTCATGGAGTCGACGCTATGCCCGCCCTCCTCGATGCGCACCGGGTTGCGCGCCGGGCGGGTGAGGGCCTAGGGGGCCGGCGCCCGGGCGGAGGCCGGAGCGCTCGCGGGTAGACTGAAGGCATGCCCAGGGCCCCCAAACTCGCCAGTTTTCCGGCAATTCGGGGCGCGCTCCGGTTCTACCAGGTCTGCTCGATCATCACCGGCGTCGGCCTGCTGCTGCTCTGCGCCGAGATGGTGCTCAAGTACACGCCCCTGCACGTCGAGCTCTTCCTCGGCGGCTCGGGCGGCTTCCTGTGGTTCGCGCCGGTGGTCGAGGGTCCAGAAGGCCTGGAGTCGACCGGTGACGGCATCAACCTCTCGCTCGGCATCCTGATCGTTCACGGCTGGTTCTACGTCGTCTACCTCTTCGCCTGCTTCCGCATCTGGAGCCTCATGCGCTGGCAGTTCTGGCGCTTCCTGCTCCTCGCCGCCGGCGGCATCGTGCCGTTCCTCTCCTTCTTCATGGAGGCGGCCGTCGCCCGCGACGTGAAGCACTACCTCGCCGAGCGCGAGGCCGCGGCATCCGCTGCCCTCTCGCCCGCCGCCGACCAACCCCAGACCGCCACGGAAGGCACGCGTTGACCGAGCAGACCGAAACCTCACAGAGGCCCGTCCTCGTCGTCGACTTCGGCGCGCAGTACGCCCAGCTCATCGCGCGCCGCGTGCGCGAGGCCGGCGTGTACAGCGAGATCGTGCCGCACACCGCGACCGCCGAAGACATCGCCGCCAAGAATCCGGTCGGGCTCATCCTCTCGGGCGGGCCGTCGTCGGTCTACGAGCCGGGCGCGCCGGCGCTCGACCCCGGGGTCTTCGACCTCGGCGTGCCGACCCTCGGCATCTGCTACGGCTTCCAGGTGATGGCGCAGGCGCTCGGCGGCGAGGTGGCCAACACCGGGCTGCGCGAGTACGGGGCGACGGATGCCGCGCTCAGCGGCGACGGCGGCGTGCTGCTCGCCGGGCAGCCGGTCGAGCAGAACGTGTGGATGAGCCACGGCGACCAGGTCTCCAAAGCCCCGGAGGGCTTCGAGGTGCTGGCATCGACGTCCGCCACTCCCGTCGCCGCCTTCGGCAGCGACGTGCGCCGCCTCTACGGGGTGCAGTGGCACCCGGAGGTCAAGCACTCCGACCACGGCCAGAAGGTCATCGAGAACTTCCTGCACCGCGCCGCGGGGCTGCCCGCCGACTGGAACAGCGGCAACGTGATCGCCGAGCAGGTCGCCCGCATCCGCGAGCAGGTGGGCTCGGCCCGCGTGATCTGCGGGCTGTCGGGCGGCGTCGACTCCGCGGTGGCGGCGGCGATCGTGCACGAGGCCGTCGGCGACCAGCTCGTCTGCATCTTCGTCGACCACGGGCTGCTGCGGAAGAACGAGCGCGAGCAGGTCGAGACCGACTACGTCGCGTCGACCGGCGTGCGCCTCGTCACGGTCGATGCGCGGGAGCAGTTCCTCACCGCGCTCGCCGGCGTCAGCGATCCGGAGCAGAAGCGCAAGATCATCGGCCGCGAGTTCATCCGCTCGTTCGAGGCGGCCGAGCGCGACCTCGTCGCCGAGGCCGCGGCCGACGGCGAGCCGATCCGGTTCCTCGTGCAGGGCACGCTGTACCCGGACGTCGTCGAATCCGGCGGCGGCTCCGGCACGGCGAACATCAAGTCCCACCACAACGTCGGCGGACTGCCGGAGGATCTCCAGTTCGAGCTCGTCGAGCCCCTGCGCACCCTCTTCAAGGACGAGGTGCGGGCGATCGGCCGCGAGCTCGGCCTGCCCGAGGTGATCGTCGGCCGACAGCCCTTTCCGGGGCCAGGCCTCGGGATCCGCATCGTCGGTGAGGTTACCGCCGACCGTCTCGCGATTCTGCAGGATGCCGACGCCATCGCCCGCGAAGAGCTGACCAAGGCGGGCCTCGACAACGACATCTGGCAGTGCCCCGTCGTGCTCCTCGCCGACGTGCGGTCGGTGGGAGTGCAGGGGGACGGACGGACGTACGGCCACCCGATCGTGCTGCGGCCGGTGTCGTCCGAGGATGCCATGACGGCCGACTGGACGCGGCTGCCCTACGACGTGCTCGCGCGCATCTCGAATCGCATCACCAACGAGGTGCGGGACATCAACCGGGTCGTGCTCGATGTGACGTCGAAGCCGCCGGGGACCATCGAGTGGGAGTGATTCGGGCCTAGGTTCGCGTGGTTGCGTCTGCGGCTCCGGGACGTCCCTCGTGAGGCAAGAGCGGGGCCCCTACCCCGATTGCCT
>DASUQB010000424.1:0-2646 GCA_036280835.1 Microbacterium sp.
GGGCCGATGGTGGGGGCGAATCCGCCCCGGCGACCATCACGTTGAATGGCCCCCGGCCGACGACAGTCCGGGTTACTCCGTGCCGCAGGTGCGGCCTCGGCGCAGCAGTGCTGCGTGCGAACTGTGGAGTGCTGTTCTCACATGAGACAACCCAGAAGGACCATCCCCATGCCCAAGAACAAGAAGCCCGCCGGCGGACGCCCGGCCAAGAACTTCGAGCCGCGCTACGGCGAGAAGAAGACCTCCTTCCACGACCGCAACCGCGGTGCGGGAGCGCCCGCGGCCACCAAGCCCGGCAGCCGCAGCGCCGGTCACCGCGGCTTCCGCGCCGCCACCGAGGAGTCCTCGTCCTCCGCCGCACCCAAGGGCCGCTGGACCTCCGCGCAGCGGGCAGGCCGCGACGAGTCGCGCTCGATCCGCACGCACGCCCACGGCGACCGCCCCGCGCGCTCCTACGACGAGCGTCCCCCTCGTTCGAACGACAGCCGCCCGGCGCGTTCGTACGATGACCGCCCCAAGCGCGAGTACGGTTCCGACCGTCCGGCGCGTTCCTACGACAGCCGTCCGGCGCGTTCGAACGATGACCGTCCGGCGCGCCGCGAGTACAGCGGGGACCGCCCCGTGCGCAGCGACCACGGCACCGCCCGTCCGGCCCGTTCGTACGACGACCGCCCGAAGCGCGAGTACAGCGACCGTCCCCGCCGCGACGCACGTCCCACCACGCCCGGCCGCTCCGACTGGAACGCGGCGCCCGCGCGCAGCCATGCGCACGAGCAGCACGTCGACGTCGTGCACGAGCGCCTCCAGGCCGAGGCGATCCAGGCGACGGCCGTCGATGGCGTGAGCTTCGGCGATCTGGGACTCGGCGACAACATCGTCCGCACCCTCGCCGACCTCGGTGCCGCGGCTCCGTTCGCGATCCAGGCGGCGACGATCCCGGAGATCATCGCCGGTCGCGACGTGCTCGCCCGCGGCCGCACGGGCTCGGGCAAGACCATCGCGTTCGGCGCGCCGCTCGTCGAGAACGTGCTGCGCAAGCAGGCTGGTGTGCGCCGCGAGTTCGGCCGCAAGCCGAAGGCGCTCATCCTCGCCCCGACGCGCGAGCTCGCGCTGCAGATCGACCGCACGATCCAGCCGATCGCCCGCAGCGTGGGCCTGTTCACCACGCAGATCTACGGCGGTGTGCCGCAGGCCCGTCAGGTGGGCGCGCTGAAGAAGGGCGTCGACATCATCATCGGCACCCCCGGTCGCATCGAGGACCTGATCAACCAGGGCAAGCTCGACCTCTCCGACATCAGTGTCGCGGTGCTCGACGAGGCCGACCACATGTGCGAGCTCGGATTCCTCGAGCCCGTGCAGCGCATCCTGCGCGAGACCGCCGAGGGATCGCAGAAGCTGCTCTTCTCGGCGACGCTCGACCGCGAGGTCTCCGCGCTCGTCGACGAGTTCCTGGTGGAGCCGGCCGTGCACGAGGTCGCCGGTGAGGATCAGGCATCGAGCACCATCGACCACCTCGTGCTCGTGATCGAGCACCGGGACAAGGCCGAGATCCTCGACCAGCTGGTCGACCGCGAGGGCAAGACGCTCGTCTTCGCCCGCACCCGCGCGTACGCCGAGATGCTGGCGGAGCAGTTCGACGACGCCGGGATCGCTGCCGTCGCCCTGCACGGCGACCTGAACCAGCAGAAGCGCACGCGCAACCTCGAGCGCCTGACCTCCGGTCGGGTCAACGTGCTCGTCGCCACCGATGTCGCCGCGCGCGGCATCCACGTCGACGACATCGATCTGGTGATCCAGGCCGACGCGCCCGACGAGTACAAGACGTACCTGCACCGCTCGGGCCGCACCGGCCGCGCGGGCAAGGCCGGCCGCGTCGTGACCCTCATCACGCGCCAGCGCCAGCGTCGCATGAACGAGATGCTCGAGCGCGCCGAGATCGAGGCGCCGTTCCAGAACGTCCGTCCGGGCGACGACACGATCGAGGAGCTCGCCGGCCGCATGCCGGCGAACGCCGACCTCACCGCGTAGGCCTCCGCGCCTCGCGCGCAGGAACCGAAGCGAAGCACCGCGAGCGGCCCGGGAACGGGTCGCTCGCGGTGTATTCGTCATGCCGGCAGCTGCTCGATGAGATCGAGGGCGCGACCGACGCCCCCGCACGCCGCGAGCTCGTCGGCGATCGTCCGGGCGGACGTGCCGAATGAGGGGTCGCGGAGAACCCGCTCGACGGCCGCCCGCACTCGCTGGGCATTCGGCCGGCCCGTCTTGAGATTCACGCCCGCGCCCGACCATGCCACGCGGGCCGCGACCTCCGGCTTGTCGAGGTCCCCGCCCGCCACGACGAGTGGCACGCCGTGGCTCAGCGCAGCGAGCGTGCCGCCCCAGCCGCCGTTGGTCACCATGACGTCCACGTGAGGCAGAAGCTCGGAGTGGGGCACGAAGTCCGACACCCGTGCGTTCGCCGGAACAGCGAACGGAAGCTCCGTCCGGTCGCGCAGTCCGGTCGTTGCGATCACGAGTACGTCCATCGCGGCCAGCGCCTCGAGGGTCGGGCGGATGAGGTCATCCGGGTCCACGTTCTGGGTGCCCTGCGTGACGTGGACCACCGGCTGCCGGCTCCCTGGCCGCCGGGCGCCTTGCGCTGCTCCA
>DASUQB010000425.1:0-11063 GCA_036280835.1 Microbacterium sp.
CTCGAGGTCGACGAGCACCACCACCACAAGGACGTCTACGAGCATTCCCTCACGGTGCTGACCCAGGCGATCGCGCACGAGAAGGAACGGTTCCCGGGCACTCCGCCCGACATCGCGCTGCGCGTCGCCGCCCTGCTGCACGACATCGGCAAGCCGCGCACCCGCAAGCTCGAGGCGGGCGGCGCCGTGACCTTCCACCACCACGACGTCGTGGGATCGCGCATGGCCCGCAAGCGGCTGCAGGCGCTGCGTTTCGACTCCGACACGACGGATGCCGTGGCCCTGCTCATCGAGCTGCACCTGCGGTTCTTCGGCTACGCGGAGGGCGCCTGGACCGATTCGGCCGTGCGGCGCTACGTGCGCGACGCCGGCGCCCAGCTCGACCGCCTGCACATCCTGACCCGCGCCGACGTGACCACGCGCAACCGCCGAAAGGCCGCCCGGCTCGCCGGCGCCTACGATGACATCGAGTCGCGCATCGCCGAGCTGCGCGAGCAGGAGCAGCTCGACGCGATGCGCCCGGAGCTCGACGGCAACCGCATCCAGGAGGTGCTCGGCATCCCGCCCGGGCGCGAGGTCGGCGAGGCCTACCGGTTTCTCCTCGACCTGCGCCTCGACGAGGGCGCGCTCGGACCCGAAGAGGCCGAGCGGCGCCTCCGGGACTGGTGGGCCGCGCGCGGCTGAGCGCCGGTTGAACCCCGGCGCTCGTTCGCTGGCCGCTCGCCGTCTCCTCGATGCCGGCGAAGCGAGGCGTTCGGGACCACCGGCCGGACCGTGCAGGGGGTTGCGGATGCCGCGGCGGATCCCCGCTGTCAGCGCCCGACGACCTGCATGAACAGCCAGAACGCGATGAAGAGGCCGGCGACGACGTAGCTCCACCAGGGAATCGTCCGGGTGAGGCGGCGGCCGGGCTCGGCCACACCGGGCGGCGGGCGGAGGAAACCGGCAGGGGCGGATGCCGCGGCATCCTGATGCGCGTTCTCCGCCGCCACGGCCGGCGCGCCGACCGGTGGACCCGCGGCAAGGCGGTCATCCCTCCAGCGTGCCCACTGGTCGAGCTTGGCGAGCAGCGCCCCGACGCAGGAGAAGAGCCAGGCCCAGACCGCGGGATCGAGCGTCGAGAGGTCGGTCTTCGCGTAGAGGAAGAGCCAGTCGTCGACGATCTCGACGTCGAGCGCCGCGGCATTGTCGATGAAGCGCGCCATGACGTCGGGCGTGAAGAGGTAGAGCGCGTCGCGTTCGTAGCCCTCGGGACAGTAGAGGGAGAAGTAGGTGTCGAAGTCGCCCTCGAGGCTGAGGCGCTGATCGCGGTCGAAGGTCGCGGCGAGGTTCGACCCGCCGAACATGCCGTTGTTGCCGGTGGCATCGAGCACGATGTGCGGCAGCGGCACGTCGAGCTTGATCGCCACATAGCCCCAGCGGTGCGTGGTCCGGTTCTTGCCGGAGCCGGTCGTGTACTGGTAGTTCCCGAACTCCACGAACCGCGGCCGCTCGCCGCGCACGAGGTCGGTCGCCGATTGCGAGCTGCCCTGGCCGAAGATCATCCCCGGCAGGGCAGGGCCGGGCATCGCCGGCAGGTAGTCCATGCCGTTGGAACGGGCGAATCCGTCGAGCCGGTATCGGCGCTCCTCCGTGCGGCGCTGCGCGCGCACCGCGACGCCGATCACCGCGGCGACGATCCCCCCGAGCACGAGTGTCGGGAGGATCGCCCCCAGGGCCAGGACGAGGGCATTTCCCTCGGATGTCGCGGCGAGGGCGCCGACGATCGACACGAGCATCGACACGAAGAACGAGCCGAACACGAGCACCATCACCCCGCCGAACACCACGGCGAAGACGCCGGATCCCGTGGTCAGGAGCGAGCGGAAGGCGCCGGCCTGGTGGAGGGTCCTCGCATGATCGCGCACCGCGAGGCGATCGACCGGATCGATGAGCGGGCGTGCATCGAAGGTCACCCCCGACGGCGCGGCCCGGCTCATCGGCTCACCCCGTCGCCGCCCCACGAGAGGTCCGCATCCGCGGGGATCTCCGCGGCCTCGAGCCGTGGATCATCGATCAGCGCACGGACGAGCGCGGCGCTGCCCGCGACGACGGTCGAGTCGTAATCCACCTCGGTGACCAGCACCCAGGCGCGATCATCCGGCCACACGAGGGCGGGCGCCTGGGCACTCGGCGGGAAGCCGTGCTCCTCCTGCGCTCGATCGCGCCACGGGGACCGCGTCACCCATTCCGGATCGGCGAGCTCCGCCGCACCGCCACGGAAGAGCACGTACTCCCGAGCCGGCAGTTCGAGCCGGGGGCCCTTCGAGATCTCGTCGGAGAGGACGCCGGTCTGCCATGACGGCTTGCTGAACACCTTGTTGAGCGGGTCGCGGGTGCTCTGACGGAGCATCTCGTTGTGCTGCGCCATCGCCGCTTCCTCCCCGGGATCGGAAGCGGTGCCGCCCGGCTGGAGGAAGGCGCGGGAAGGGCTGTCGCCGATGAAGCCGAGCAGGCCGCCCCAGCCGCTCCATACCGCGACGTGTCCGTCGGCCGGAGTCGTCGTGTGCGCGGCCAGCACGTCGGCGATCGCCGTGAGGATGTCGGCATCCACATCGCCCTGCGGCGGATCGCCGTAGCGCCACCCCGAGGCGTCGCGCGGACCGTCCTCCCGCGCCGCCGCGTGCGGGTCGAGCCCGACAAGGTTCGCCCACTGGGCGAGCGGGTGCATCCGGGCGCCGAAGGCGGCCGCGGTGTCGGCCCAGGTCACGCGCTCGACGTCGATGTCGGGCGCCGCCTCCTGGAACTCCGCCCACTCGCGCGCGTGCGCCCCGTAGGGAAGGCCGGGCCATGGGCGCCCCACGGGCCGGTCGCGCGTCGCCGGATGGAAGATCCGCGCATAGGCGGCGAATCGGCGCGGCACGACCCCGTGCATCGAGGGCGTCGGCCAGTCGGCATCCAGCCTCTCGCGCAGCCACTCGCCGGCAGAGACGTCCGCGGTCCACTCCATGGGTTTCACGCTACCGCGACCCCGTCCGGGCGATTGGGGCGGCGAGGCGGGATCGGGTAGACTGTGGAGGTTGTCCGGCAGCAGCCAAGTCTGCGGAAGCCCGTGACACGTGCACACACCCTCCTGCGTTCGGGAAATGCCCGAACGCCGTTCTAGTCCGAAGGAGGTGGGTAAGTGACGCACCAGTACGAACTCATGGTCATTCTGACCCCCGAGATCGACGAGCGCACGGTCGCCCCGAGCCTCGACAAGTTCTTGAAGGTCATCACGAATGATGGTGGCACGATCGACAAGGTCGACATCTGGGGCAAGCGCCGTCTTGCTTACGAGATCCAGAAGAAGACCGAGGGCATCTACGCCGTCGTCAACTTCACCGCCACGAGCGCTGCCACGCAGGAGCTCGACCGCCAGCTGAAGCTCAGCGAGGCCGTCATGCGCACCAAGGTGCTCCGCGCCGAAGAGGCATTCGCGATGGTCGCGGCCGAGGCCGAGCGTTCGGCGGAGAAGGCGGCCCGCAAGGCTGCTCGCCCCGCCAAGCCGGTGAAGCAGGACGCCTAACCCCATGGCCGGCGAAACCGTCATCACCGTCGTGGGAAACCTCACGGCCGACCCCGAGCTGCGCTACACGCAGAACGGGCTGCCCGTGGCGAACTTCACCATCGCGTCGACGCCTCGCAACTTCGACCGCGCAACGAGCGAGTGGAAGGACGGCGAAGCGCTGTTCCTCCGCGCCTCGGTGTGGCGCGAGTTCGCCGAGCACGTGGCGGGTTCGCTCACCAAGGGCTCGCGCGTGATCGCGACCGGTCGCCTCAAGCAGCGCTCGTACGAGACGCGCGAGGGCGAGAAGCGCACCACCATCGAGCTCGAGGTCGACGAGATCGGCCCCTCGCTCCGCTACGCCACCGCTCAGGTGACGCGCGCGGCAGGCGGCGGACAGAGCCGTGGCCAGGTCGCCGACGAGCCGTGGGCCACCCCGGGCTCGCAGGCCGCTGCCCCGGCGGCTGCCGCCGGCGGCGACTCGTGGGCCGCCCCCGGCGCCTACGGCGACGACACCCCGTTCTAACAGGCAAGGTCCCTGAGCCTGTCGAAGGGTCGGGGCCTGGCCGCCGGCTGCGCTCCTGAGCGCAGCATCCAACAACTCTCTTACTAAGGAAGACAACATGGCTGGAAAGTCAAGCGGCGACCGCCGCAAGCCGCGGAAGGGCGCGAAGAACGCAGCCCCGGCGAAGCCGACCCGCGTCGGCGTCATCGACTACAAGGATGTCGCCACCCTCCGCAAGTTCGTCTCGGAGCGCGGCAAGATCCGCGCCCGTCGTATCACCGGTGTCTCGGTGCAGGAGCAGCGTCTGATCGCGACCGCGATCAAGAACGCGCGCGAAATGGCGCTCCTGCCTTACGCCGGCGCCGGCAGGTAGAGGAGCCCGACATGTCGAAACTGATTCTCACGAACGAGGTCGCCGGGCTCGGCGGCGCCGGTGACGTAGTCGAGGTCAAGGACGGGTTCGCCCGCAACTACCTCATCCCGCAGGGCTTCGCCGTGGCCTGGAGCCGCGGTGGCGAGAAGCAGGTCGCGTCGATTCGCGCGGCCCGCGATGCCCGCGCGATCCACGACCACGAAGACGCCGTGTCCCTCAAGAACGCTCTCGAGGGCACCAAGGTCAAGCTGTCGGTCAAGGCCGGCTCCGAGGGCCGTCTCTTCGGTTCGGTCAAGACCGCCCAGATCGCCGACGCCGTCAAGGCCGCCGGTCTGGGTGAGCTCGACAAGCGCAAGATCCACATCACGTCGGCCATCAAGTCGGTCGGCGAGCACGAGGCCACGGTCCGTCTTCGCGACGACCTGACCGCCGTGATCACGCTGCAGGTCGTTGCCGCGAAGTAACGCCAGTACGCGCGCCTGAGGGTGCCGGGGGGACGGAAGTCCCCGCGGCACCCTCTTTCGCGTTGCAGGTCAGGCGCGAACGGCGAGGCCGTTCATGCGACGACGGAGGAGGACGAGAAGCCCTCCAGCGAGGAGCAGCGCAGCGGCGAGCCAGCCCAACCCCAGGGCTGACCCGCCGGTCTGGGCAAGCGTCTTGGCGGTGACCGCCGTGGTGGTGACCGACGTCGTCACGGCCGCGGGCGTGCCCACGGACGAAACGGACGGCGTGACCGGCGTGACCGGCGTGACCGGGGTCACCGGGGTGACCGGGGTGACCGGGGTCACCGGGGTGACGGGCGTGACCGGGGTGACCGGGGTGACCGGGGTGACCGGGGTGACCGGGGTGACGGGCGTGACCGGGGTGACCGGAGTCACGGGCGTGACGGGCGTCACCGGGGTGCCGGTGGTGGGCCCCTCGGTGGTGGCGTCACCGATCACGGTGACGGCGTTGCCGCCGATCGTGACGGGAGCGGTGATCGGCAGGATGATCTGCGTCCCCCCGAGGATGCTGCCGTCTCCGCTCGTGACCGCGTTGATCGGCGTGCTGCCCGTGGGGGCAGTGGTGGTCGCGCCGGTGGTGGTCGCGTCGCCGATCACGCTGACGGCGTTGCCGCCGACGGTGATGGGTGCCGTGATCGGGGCGATCACCTGGGTGCCACCGAGGATGCTGTCATCCCCGCTGGTGGTGGCGTCGATCCCGCCGGTGGACGGGCCGCTCGCCGGGCCGGTGGTGGTGGCGTCCGTGGACTCGCTGTCGCCGATGACGCTGATCGCGTTCCCCCCGATGGTGACGGGGATGCTGATCGGTGCCACGAGCTGCGTGCCGCCGAGGATGCTGTCGTCACCGCTCGTGCTGGCCTCCGTCCAGCCGGACTGGCTGCTGGCGGGCGCGGTGGTCGTGGCGTTCGACGTCTCGCTGTCGCCGATCACGGAGATCGCGTTGCCGCCGACAGTGACGGGCACCGAGATGGGCGCCACGACCTGCGTGCCGCCGCCGATGCTCTCGTCGCCGGACGTGCTGGCCTCCGTGGCCGCCGGCTGGCTGCCGGCGGGAGCGGTGGTGGTCGCGTCCGTGGACTGGCTGTCCCCGATCACGGAGACGGCGTTGCCGCCGACCGTGACAGGTGCGGAGACGGGCGCCACGACCTGCGTGCCGCCGCCGATGCTCTCGTCACCCGAGGTGGTCGCCACGGGTGCGGCAGCGGGTGCCACCGGTGCCGGGGCGGGCGCCGGAGCGACCGGTGCCGGCGCCGGCGCCTGAGTCACGGCCTCCGACGACGTGCTGTCGCCGATGACCGACACGGCGTTGCCGCCGATGGTGACGGGAAGGTCGACGCCGAGGATCGCCTGGGTGCCCGAGAGCAGCCCCTCGTCCCCGGATGTCTCGTCTGCGTGAGCGAGTCCCGCTCCGCCGAGGGCGAGGCCGCCCCCGATGAGTGCCCCGAGAAGGGCACGCTTGATGAATGTTCGCATGATCATTTCTCCTGAAAGATGGATGTGACAGCGGGCCGAGCGGCACGCCGGATCGTCTGTCGCGCATAGAAGGCGCGACGCGATCTCCGTCAGTCAGGAGAGACGTCTGTTGCGAAGACAGGTGCCCCGGGAAGGGCGTCGTTCACTCGCCGGCGGGCGAGGAACGCCCCCAAGACGAGAAGAGGAAGGGCGCTGAGCGCCGCGGCGAGCGTGCCTGCGGCCATGCCGCCACCGGTGACGGACGCTCCTGAGGGGGCCGCAGGGGCGCCGCGCACAGCTGTGCCACCGGATGTCGCGGCAGCGGATGCTGCCCCGCCCACGGCGGCCACAGCGCTGCTCAGCAGGGCGAGGGATGCGGCGGCGGGCGCCACGCTCCCGAAGATCGTCGTGAACGTCGCCGTCGCAGAGGCGACGACGACGTCAGTCATGGTCGCGACGGTGAGGATGACCGCGGGAGTCGCCGGAGCGGCGATGGCGGCCGGCCCGGTCACGATGGTGTCGGGAACCGTGGGGAGGATGCCGGGAAGCTGAACCGGTGCGCCGACGACGGTGCCGACCGTGCCCGTGACCGTGTCGACGGTTCCGGTGAGCAGTTCGAGCGCTTCGGCGATCGGCACGGCGTTCACGACGTCGGAGACGACCGGGACGGGGGGGAGCCCGTTGACCACTCCGGACACTGCGTCGGTGGTCTGGTGCGCGACACCTGACACGCCCGTGAGGACGGTCGAGGTCGTCTGCTCCACGACGCCGGTGACCTGGCTCGTGGTCGATGAGACGGTGCTGGTGGCGGCGGACACGACCGGCTGAACGACCGCCACGACGGGCTGAACGACCGGCGCAAGGGGCTGAACGACCGGCGCGACGACCGCGACGACGGGCTGAACGGGCGGCGGAACCGGGGCGACCGGGGCCACCACCGGGGCGACGGGGGCCACCACCGTGGCGACGACCTGATCGACCGTGCCGGTGACGCCGTCGACCGTCTCGCCGATGGTTCCGAGCAGGCCGCCTGAGCCATCGCCCTCGGCCGCCGAAGCCGATGTGGGCGAGGCGAGCACGGTCAGGGCGAACCAGACGAGAGCGACACCGACTCCGAGCAGGAGCGTGCGGAGCCATCGGCTCGGAGAAGCAGCAATGCTCTCGCGCACGGTCTCACCCCCCTGAGTGGTCGACGCGCCCCCCAGGGCACGTCTCAGTCGTCCGTTCCCGGAACTCTATCCCGCGGCGTCGCGAGCGTCCAGCCCCCTTGGCGATCGGACCTATCAGACATCGGCGGTTTGTGCACAACCACCACCCGGAACGCCCAACCTTCAACGCACACTTCAAGCACATCTCACTCCACAGTCTGTGGATTCAGGAACCCCTGGTCAAGAGGAATAAATTTGGCAGCGCTCTCGACGCGCACCGCCGTTTTCCACAGGCGTTGTACACAGGGTGCGCGGCGTTTCCCGCACAGATTCCACAGACTTATCCACAGGCCGTGTTGCAGGCCGTTCTGCCCCCTCCTAACGTGGGGTGCGCCCGAAGAGCAGAGCCGATTTCGTCGCCGTCGACGAAATGTCGACGGTTCGTGCTGTGCTGTGGCGTGAGAAGAGGCGGCCTCGAGGGGCCCCTCCACGGTGACCTTCCGTTGCGGGGAGGCGGACCCAAGAGGCGTGCTCGCGCGCCGTCGCTGAGATCATGGAAAACAAGAAGGGGCGTGTACGTGTCGATCGCCGACATCTCGGAGGACCGCCTCGGTGGACCCCGGCCGAGCGAGCGCACGCCCCCTCACGATCTCCTCGCCGAGCAGAGCGCCCTCGGCGGCATGATGCTGTCGAAGGATGCCGTCGCCGACGTCATCGAATCGCTGCGCGGGCCCGACTTCTACGTGCCCAAGCACGAGCTCATCTTCGAGGCGATCCTCTCCCTCTACTCGCACGGCGAGCCGACCGACGTCGTCGCGGTCACCGACGAGCTGATCAAGTCGGGCGAGCTGTCCCGCGCCGGCGGCCCCGATTACCTGCACTCGCTGACATCCATCGTCCCCACCGCGGCGAACGCCGGGTACTACGCGTCGATCGTGCAAGAGCGCGCTCTCCTGCGCCGCCTCGTGGAGGCGGGCACGCGCATCGTGCAGATGGGGTACTCGGGCCAGGGCGAGGCCCTCGACCTCGTCAACAACGCCCAGGCCGAGATCTACTCCGTGACGGGCGCCGACGCGGCGGAGGACTACGTGCCGCTCGAGGTCGCCGTCAGCGCGGCCATCGACGAGATCGAGGCGGCCCGCGGGCGCGACGGCCAGATGACCGGCATCCCGACCGGCTTCGCCGGCCTCGACCAGCTGACCAATGGCCTGCACCCCGGCCAGATGATCATCATCGCCGCTCGTCCCGCGATGGGTAAGTCGACGCTCGCCCTCGACTTCGCGCGCGCGGCGGCGATCAAGCACAGCTTCCCGACCGTGCTCTTCTCGCTTGAGATGGGCCGCAGCGAGATCGCGATGCGCCTGATGAGCGCCGAGGGCGCGGTGCCCCTTCAGAACATGCGCAAGGGCACGTTGGACTCCCGCGACTGGACGACGATCGCCGCGACCCGCGGGCGCATCAACGACGCGCCGCTCTTCATCGACGACTCCCCCAACATGACACTCGTCGAGATCCGGGCGAAGTGCCGGCGGCTCAAGCAGCGCTACGGCCTCAAGATGGTCGTCATCGACTACCTGCAGCTCATGACGAGCGGCAAGCGGGTGGAGTCCCGCCAGCAGGAGGTGTCGGAGTTCTCGCGCGCGCTCAAGCTGCTCGCCAAGGAGCTGCAGGTGCCGGTCATCGCGCTCTCGCAGCTGAACCGTGGCCCCGAGCAGCGCGCCGACAAGAAGCCCGCACTGTCCGACCTCCGCGAGTCGGGCTCGATCGAGCAGGACGCCGACATGGTCGTGCTCCTGCACCGTGAGTCCGCCTATGAGAAGGACAGCCCGCGCGCCGGCGAGGCCGACCTGATCGTGGCAAAGCACCGCAACGGCCCGACCGACACGATCACCGTCGCCTTCCAGGGCCACTTCTCCCGCTTCGCGGACATGGCGGTCGGCGCCTAGCCTCTGCTGCAGCGCCCGACGCCGCAGTGCCCGCCGACGGTGGTGCTACTCGCGGCGGAACGTGATGTGCGTCACCCCGCTCGGGGCGGACTCGCTGATGACGCGGTAGCCGGACTCGAAGCCGCGCAGGTCGTCCCACAGCCGAACGCCGCGGCCCAGCAGTATGGGCACGATCGCGACATGGAGGTCGTCGACGAGGCCGGCGCGCAGAAAGTCGCGAACGGTGGATGCGCCGCCGCCGATGCGGACGTCGTCCCCACCGGCTGCCTCGACGGCACGCGAGAGGGCCTCCTCCGGAGAGGCGCTGAGGAAGTGGAACGTGGTGCCGCCGGCCATCTCGATCGACGGGCGCGGCGCATGCGTCAGCACGAAGACGGGCACCCGGAACGGCGGCTCTTCCCCCCACCATCCGCGCCAGTCGGGCTCGTCCGGGTGAGCGTGCAGGCCGAACATCGCCGCACCCATGATCTCTGCGCCCACCCCTTCGAAGTAGCGCGACGCGTAGGCGTCGTCCACGTCGGTCGTCCCCGCCCCACTGCGATCGCCCAGCACCTTCTCACGCATCGTGCGGGTGTTCACGTAGGCGGCGGTGAGCCGCGACCAATCGTCACCGAACGGATTCTCGGGCGTCTGGTCGGTGGTCGTGGCGAAGCCGTCGAGCGAGATGTTGAGGTCGACGCGAATTCGGGTCATGAGAGTGGTTCTCCAAAGTCGATGGGTGCCACGAGGATCTCATGCCCCCGCGGGTGCAGCGCCGGACGCACCGATCACACCGCCGAGCCGGTTGAGCGTCGCGAGATCTCCTCCTCGATCAGCCGGGCGGCCGCGGCCGCGCCGTCTTCCCGCGCGTAGGCGTCGCGCACGTCGGCCGCGACTTCGCGGAACCGCGGCTCCTCGAGAATCCGTCGAACGGCGCTGAGGAATGCCGGCTTCGACACATCCTTCGGTGACACCGCGATCGCGTTCCCCCGCCTCTCGCATGAGCGAACGTGCCACGTCTGCTCCGGCTGCAGACCCATTCCCACGAACGGCACGCCCGTCGCGCACGCCGTCTGCACGGTGCCCTGCCCGCCGTGCAGCACGGCGGCATCGACAAGCCCGCCCAGCTCATGGGCCGGCAGCAGGTCGGTGACGTGCACGTTGGAAGGCACCCGGTCGCCGGCGTCGAGGTAGTGCCGGATCGGGGCGACGACGTTCACCGGCAGCTCGCCGAGCGCGCGCGCCGTCGCGAGGGCGAGCCGGCGGTCGGCGGAGGATCCCAAGGCGAGATAGACGAGGGGTTGGGACGCCGCGGCCAATTCCCCCACGATGGGCGGCAGCGGGGCGTCGATGTGGGCGAACATCGGGCCGATGCGCTCGAACCCGGGTGGCATGCGGAAGCCGTCCAGCTCCCACGCCATCTCGGTCAGGAGGTTCCTGTCCGCGGTCAGCAGCGAGGCGACGGTCCGCAGCGGAGCGACCCCGTTGCGCTTCGCGACCTTCGTGAACGAACGGGGGGCGAGCGGCGCCTGTGTGTAGACCCACCGGAAGACGGAGGTGGCCACCAGGTCGGCCGTTAGCGCCGGCCACCCGCGGCCCCGGATGAATTCCATGCGACGCGTCTGCTGCAC
>DASUQB010000426.1:0-36933 GCA_036280835.1 Microbacterium sp.
CGAACCCGACGTGACTCCGCCGACCACCGTTAAGGCCTGAGCCGCAGCTTGCCCGTTCGCGCATCCCGTTCGTGCATGATGCGCTACCCGCTGGGAGGCCCCCGCGGACTGCGTGCCGAGGCATCCGCGGATCGATCCTGAGAGCACGCGCGGCGCCGGCGCAGGGGCCGCTCGCAAGCGAAGGAGCGGCCGATGCCCACATACCTTTCCCCCGGTGTCTACATCCAGGAACTGGATGCCGCCACCCGTCCGATCGAGGGCGTCGGCACCGCTGTCGCCGCGTTCGTCGGCTTCGCCCCCCGGGGGCCGAAGAACAGCCCGACGCTGGTGACCAACTGGACCCAGTACGTCGACCAGTTCGGCGACATCGAGACCGGTTCCTACCTGGCGCTCGCCGTGTACGGGTACTTCCTGAACGGCGGCGGGCGGTGCTACATCGTGCGCATCGGCGCCGAGCGTCCGGAGTCGCAGGGCCAGGGGAAGCAGCAGCCCAAGCAGGTCACGGGATCACAGACGGCGACGATCGGCAATTACGTCTTCACCGCCAAGAACGCATCCGCCAACGCGAAGGCGATCTCGGTGGAGGTGGCACCGGCGGATGGCGACGCGCCCCCGGATGACGAGTTCAAGCTGACCGTGAACATCGAGGGCAAGCCGCCCGAGGTGTGGGGCAACGTCTCATCGAAGCCGGACTCCGGCAACTACGTCGTCACCAAGGTCGGCGGCGAGTCGAAGGTGATTACCGTCGAGGCGGTGCTGCCCGACGTGCAGACGAAGCCGAAGATCGGGAGCGTCGCGCTGGCGATCCCCGAGCCCAAGAACGAACCGATCGTGCTCGAGAAGGCGCAGGTCTCGGCGGCCAATTACATCGGGGATGCCGCTGATCGCACCGGCTTCAGCGGGCTCGAGGAGATCGAGGACGTCACTATGGTGTCGGTCCCGGACCTCATGGCGGCTTACGAGCAGGGCGCCATAGACCTCGAAACGGTGAAGGGTGTGCAGCTGGCGATCGTCGCGCACTGCGAGCTGATGGGGGATCGCATGGCGATCCTCGACCCCCCGCCCGGCCTCAGCGTGCAGGAGGTCGCCAAGTGGCGCACCAACGACTCCGGGCTCGACTCGAAGTTCGCCGCCCTGTACTACCCGTGGATCAAGGTGCTCGACCCGGTCACCGGGTCGACGCGCATGGTCCCTCCGTCGGCCCACATGGCCGGCATCTGGGCGCGCAACGACAACGAGCGCGGCGTGCACAAGGCGCCGGCCAACGAGATCGTCCGCGGGGCGATCGACGTGCAGACCAAGATCACCCGGATCGAGCAGGAGGCCCTCAACCCGATCGGCGTCAACGCCGTTCGCGGCTTCCCGGGCCGCGGCATCCGCGTCTGGGGCGCCCGCACGCTGTCCAGCGATCCGGCGTGGCGGTACATCAACGTGCGACGCCTCTTCAACTACCTGGAGAAGTCGATCCTGCTCGCCACGCAGTTCGCCGTCTTCGAACCCAACGACCAGGCACTGTGGGGCAAGCTCAGCCGCACGATCACGGCCTTCCTGATGGGGGAGTGGCGTGGCGGTGCCCTCTTCGGCGCCGTGCCCGAGCAGGCGTTCTTCGTCAAGTGCGACGAAGAGACGAACCCGACGGATTCGATCGACGCCGGACGCGTCGTGTGCGCGATCGGCGTGGCGCCGGTCAAGCCGGCGGAGTTCGTCATCTTCCAGCTGTCGCAGTTCTCGGGCGGCAGCGGCTCGGTCGACGAGTGACCCCGCCCGGCATCCGCACCTCATCACCAGCACGAAGCAGGAGTAGACGATGGCCCTCGAACAGTTCGACAACGCACCGGCGTACAACTTCAGCGTGACGATCGACGGCGTGCAGATGCCGCTCGTCATGGAGGTGAGCGGCGTCAAGATGGAAGTGGACAAGATCGAGACGAAGCAGCAGGTCGCGGCCGACGGCAAGTACGTCACCCGTCAGATCCCGGGTCGCCCGAAGGTGGGCGAGTTCTCCATCACCCGTGGCCTCACCGATTCCAAGGCCGTTCTCGACTGGCTCAAGACGGTCATGCAGGGCGATCTCGTCGGCTCCCGCAAGACAGCTGCCGTCAACGTCCTCGACCACAAGGGCGAGGTCATCAAGACCTTCAACTTCACCAACTGCTGGGTGCGTTCGGTGGAAGTGAATTCGCTCAAGGCGGGCGCGACGGAGCAGGCGACCGAGAAGGCGACCATCTGCTTCGACGAGTCCTCCGTAGCGTGACGTGATGGAGCGTGTCATCGCGACGAGGCCCTCGTCGGCGGGCGACGTCCTCGAAGAGGAGCGGATGCGCACGGAGTTCCCGTTCGAGCTGCCGCGCGGCTACGTCTCAGCCGACGGCACCGTGCACCGGCAGGGTGTGATGCGCCTGGCGACCGCGCGCGACGAACTGCTCCCGCTCTACGATGCGCGCGTGCAGGAGAACGCGGCCTACACGACGGTCGTCCTGCTCGCTCGGGTGATCGTGCGCCTCGGCACTCTGAGCGCGGTCGACGCGACGATCGTCGAGAACATGTTCGCCACGGATGTCGCGTTCCTCCAGGACTTCTACCGTCGCATCAACGCCGAGGGCCACACGCGCATCGCCGTGACCTGCCCCCAGTGCTCGAACGCGTTCACCGCAGATCTCGCCGGGAGCCGCCTGGGGGAATCGTGATGTACGGGACGGATCGTCTCGTGGAGGAGGTCTCGTACATCGCCTTTCACTTCCACTGGTCGCTCGATGACATCTACGACCTCGAGCACCCCGACCGGCTGCGGTTCGTGACCGAGATCGCGAACATCAACCGCCGATTGACGGAGGGGGGCTGACATGCGCTGGCCGTGGCAGCGGGCTCGCGAGGCGGAACGTCCGGATGCCCCAGCCCGACCCTCGCCGGCGGGCTGGGCCTTCCTCCCGCCGTTGGTCGGGAGCCGGCCGCCCGCGCCCTCGACACTGCGCAGCGACTTCGTGCCCTCCCTGCCGACGCGCGCGGTGCCCGTGCAGCTCACCAGCCTCGGGCACCTCGTCAGCGATGGGGCACCCGCGGCGACGATCGGCGACGCTCGGGCCGCCGCCGCCCTCGCGGCGCAGCCGGGGATCGGCATCGCATTATCCGGCGGGCTGGATCTCGCACTCCATCACGGCGCCTCGTCCCGCGAGCCGCGGGGCGGGGGACAGGCATCCCGGGCGGTCGCGCCGACGGGCGCCAGCGCCCCTGTTCAGCGGGAGCCGGCCGCTGCGGCACCCGCGGGGCCGGCGCCTGCGGCACCTCCGACGCCGGTGTCGGCGGCGTCCGGGCACGCGGACGAGGCGGCAGGTCACGAGCAGCCGGAGCTTTCGGCTCCCGCGGGCGATACGGATGCCGGGCCCTTGCCCGGCGGGAGCGAAGACGCGCCGATGGTCGCGGTTCCGGATGCTGGCGAAGCAGGTCCGGCGGCTCACATCGCTCCGCTCATCGCCGACGGTGACGGTGGGCCGAAGGCCCCTGCACCCACGGCGGCGAGGCCCCCGGCATCCGCCTCACGGAGGGGCGAGAGCGGCACGGCGCCGCCGATCGTGCAGCGCGCGATGCCGCGAGAGGTGACCGCATCGCCGGCGCAGCCGACCCCGGTGCCCGGCGAGACCGTGACATCACCGGCGGTGCAGCGCGCGGGGCCGGACGCGGTGCGTGCATCCTCGCCGACGCCGACCCCGGTGCCGGGCAAGACCGCCGCACGGCCGACGCCGCCGCCCGCGGTGTCGGGCGGGACCGCCGCACGGCCGACGCTTCAGCGCGCGGTGCCGGGCGAGCCTCCGGCCTCGCGGGCGCCCGTGCAGCGCGACGGCGGATCCGCGGCCCCGACGACCGCGCAGAGGTCGTCCACGCCCGCACGGCAGCCCGCACCGGTGGACTCGACGCCCGGGTCTCCCTCCGATCCGCCGAGCGCGGCGGCACCGGCGCCCCCCGCCTCGGCCGTCGGGGAGATTCGCCGGCCCTCGCTCGGGCTCGGCGCGCCCCTCCGCCGGTCGACCATGGCTTCGGAGGCAGGGTCGATGCCGGTGCAGCGATCGGCCGAGGGGGTGCCGACGCCTCTCGGTGCGGACGCGCATCAGGGCCCGGGCCCCGCCACTGATTCCGCCTCCGACACGTACGACGCACCGAGCTCGCCCTCCGAGGCCGGCACCGGGCGCGACCTCTCGAGCACACCGACCTCCCCCGACCCGGCCGCGCCCCTCGCTCCGACCCTCGCGGAACAACCCCTGGCGTCCTCGCTGCCAGACCCCGTTGCGGACGCGGCGCCTCGATCGACGGCCCGTGGTGCGCCGGACCTGACGCTGCAGCGAGCGGCGGCGCCTCTTTCGGAGAATCCCAGCCCGGCGCCGCCGAGCGCGCAGCCGTCTCCGGAGCCGTCGAATCGGAGCAGGGCGAGGTCCTCCGACCACGCACCTCTCCTCGCCGTCGTCGCCCGCAGCATCGAGCCGCCCGCGTCCGTCCCTCCGGATCCCTCACCGTCGGTCGAGGAACCGGGAAGCGCGCGCGATACATCCGAGGACCCCGTCCGCCCCGAGGCGCGGGAAAGCCCCGCCGCGATCGCCCCCCTGCTGCTTGCGCGGCCCCCTCACACCGGCGTGGGCGAGGCCGCCCGGTCCCTGGGGAGCACGGGCCTCCCGAGTGGCATCGTCCAGCGCCTCCCCGCCGTCGCCGCCCGGGTTCTGCCCGGTGACGACCTGCCGCGCGGAGCGGCGATCGCCCGGAAGGGGAGCGGGGACGGCGCCGCGACCGTGGCGGTGCAGCGCGAGAACGCTCCGGGGCGGTCCTCGCCGGGGATCGTGCACCCCTCCGGTGTCGTGACGGCGCAGCGCCTCCCCGAGGCGGCTCCCCGAACGCTCACGCCGGCCGCCGCCTCTCCCTCGGTCACGCGAAGCGGGGCAGGTGCCGCGGGCGCCTCGGGCGCCTGGAGCACCGGCGGACCCGCGGCAGCCGCGCAGCCGGGCATCGACGCCGAACGGCTCCAGGTCGTGCAGCGGGTGCTCGCCCGCAACGCCGCCACCTACGGGACCCCCGCACCGACGCCGGCCACCACCTCGCCCACGACCCTGGCCGACGCGCCACTCGACGTGCAGCGGGCGGAGGCCGGGCCCGCAGAGGGGTGGCAGGAGGAGATCGCGAAGGCGTCGCCCCCGGCATCCGCTCCGGCCGTGTCAGGCGGCGCGTCGGGCGCGGGGGCGGCATCCGCCGACGCGCAGACCCCCGCGCAGCTGGAGAAGCTGATCGACCGGATCTACCCCCCACTCGTCCGCCGGCTGAAGGCGGAGATGCTCGTCGACCGTGAGCGCCGCGGCGTTCGCATCGACCGGATCTGACCGAACGGAGACGCGGATGCCGATGAAGGAGGCGGTCGACTGGGCCCTGACCGTGTCGTACCAGGTGAGCCTGGACAACGCGGAACTGGGGGAGTTCGCCACGTGCGAGGGACTCGGCATCGAGGTGGTGATGGAGACGCGGGAGGAGGGCGGGAACAACGACTTCGCCTGGTCGCTGCCGACCCGGCTGAAGTACCCCAACGTCAAGCTCACCCGGCCGCTCAGCGCGGATGCCGCGAAGGTCGTCCGCTGGATCTCGGGCGTCGTCGAGTCCAGCGAGCGCAGCAACGGCAAGATCGTGGCCCGCACCAGCGCCGGCACCGTCGTCCTGACCTGGGCGCTCTCCGACGTCGTCCCGGTGCGGTGGACCGGTCCCGCGTTCAACTCCGAGTCGTCGAAGGTCGCCGTCGAGACGCTGGAGCTCGCCCACCACGGATTCCGGGTGAGCTGACATGGACATGACGACGGTCGCAGGCAACACCGCGAAGCTCGAGCAGGCCCGCCTGGAGGTGTACGAGCCCGGGGAGAAGCCAGGGCAGAAGGGCGCGTTCCGCCAGAAGATCGAGTTCCAGTTCAACCCCAAGGACCTGACGATCACGAAGGGCGTGAAATGGAACGCCAAGGATCAGAAGACGGCGGGCTCCGCGCCCCCGACGAGCTTCACCAGCCCCGAGGCGCAGAAGATGACGCTGGAGATGTTCTTCGACGCCACCCGGGTTCCCGGCGGAAACGTCGTGGCCCGCGTCGACGACCTCTTCGCGACGCTCGTCCCGACGCCGGCGTCGCAGGGCAAGACGCCGTCGCCGCCGTTCGTGAAGTTCTTCTGGGGCCCGTTGACGGGTTTCCTCGGCTACGTGAAGTCGGTGGCGGCCAAGTACACCCTGTTCGGCAAGGACGGACGCCCGCTGCGCGCCGTCTGCACCGTCTCGCTGGAGGAGCTTCCCTCCGAGCTCGGCAAGCAGAACCCCACGTCGGGCGGGATCCAGCCGCGTCGCGTCTTCCTCGTACGCGAGGGCGACAGCCTGCCGGTCATCGCGTACCGCGAGTACGGCGACGCCGGCCTGTGGCGTCCGCTGGCGCAGGTGAACGGCATCGACGATCCCATGCGGCTGCGCCCCGGCCGCACGCTCTACCTCCCGACGGCCCAGGAGCTGCAGCGACCCGAGGGTCGCGAGTACGTCCGAAGCGAGGTGAGCCGTGCCCGCGCTTGACACCTATACGAGCCTGCTCGTCGTCGAATGCGGCGGCGCGGAGATCCCCGCTGACATCTCGCGGCTGCTGGTGCGCGGGCGGGTGACCGACGGCATCGATCTCCCGGATGCCGTCGAGCTGGACTTCACGGACGACCGGGGCGAGGTGGCGGCGCACTTCGCCATCGGCACGGAGGTGAAGGTGCGGGTGTCGCAGAACGGGCCTGGCGGCATCCGCCCGCTGTTCGAGGGGGAGGTGACCTCGCTGGAACGCGAGGACATCGCGGGGTCGCTGCACACGCGGGTGCGCGCGCTCGACGGCGCGGCGCGTCTCATGCACGGCACCCGGGTGGCGGCCCACGTCGACAGCACGGTCGCCGACGTCGTGCGCAAGGTCGCGCAAGGCGCGGGACTGTCGGTCGGCAGCATCCAGGCCTCCGGCGGGCCCGTCGCCCACATCGCGCAGGACAACGTCAGCGACTGGGTGTTCCTCTCGCGGCTCGCGAGGCTCACGGGATCGACGTTCACCGTGACGGGCAAGCGGATCGACTTCGGCCCGCCCACGCCCGCGCGAGATGCGCCGGCGGCGACGAAGGCGCGCGATGACCCCGTCGTCATCCAGCACGGCGCCAACGCCCAGTACGTGCGTGCCGTGGTCACGGCCGCCGAGCAGGTGTCGAAGGTGTCCGTGCGCGGCTGGGATGTCTCCACCAAGCAGCCGGTGGTCTCGACGGCGGATGCGGCGACGCTCAGCGCGCAGCTCGGCTCGGTCACGCCGGCGGCTATAGCGAAGAAGGTGGGCTCGCGCGAATACATCGAGACGTCGGGCGAGGGGAGGGCGGCCTCCCAGGACAAGCTGGCCGCCTCGCTCGCCGACCGCCTCGCCGGCGGCTTCGCGGAGGTCGAGGCGGTGGTGCTCGGGAACCCCGACATCCGCTGCGGGGTCGCCGTGACTCTGACCGGATTCGGCTCACCCTTCGACGGCCGGTACACCGTGAGCGAGACCGTGCACGACTTCTCGTCGGAGTCCGGGTATGCGACCACGGCCACCGTGTCGAACGTCTCGGACCGTTCGCTGTACGGGGTCGTCGGCGCGGGTGTGCTCGCCCGGGAGAGCGCCGTGGCGGGGGTCGTGAGCGCCCTGGTGACGGACAACCTCGACCCCGACGACGCGGGGCGGGTCAAGCTCAAATTCCCCTCCGCATCCGACGACTACGAGAGCGGGTGGGCGCGCACCGCGCACGTGGGTGGCGGGCCGGCGCGGGGGATGGTCAACCTTCCGGAGGTGGGCGACGAGGTGCTCGTCGCGTTCGAGCACGGCCTCTTCGATCGTCCGGTGGTCCTCGCGGGGCTCTTCAACGGAAAGGACCAACCCGGCGGCGGGTGGGGCGAGCATGTGAGTTCGCGCGGCGTCATCCGACGCCGGATCACCTCGCGCACCGGCATGCGCATCGAGTTCGTCGAGGACGGCTCCGCCGAGATCGTGCAGCTGACGACGAACGACGGCCAGCAGCGGATCACCGTGCGACAGGACGGCGGGAAGGGCATCGAGATCGTCTCGGAGGGCCCGGTCGCCGTGACGGCGAAGCAGGATGTGTCGATCGAGACGGGCACCGGCACGGTGGCGATCACCGGCAGCAAAGTCTCGATCGAGGCGAAGGACACCCTCGAGCTCAAGGGCACGCAGGTGAACGTGACCGCGACAGCGAAGGCGCAGCTTTCGGGGGCGCAGGTCGCGGTGAAGGCGGATGCCACTGCCGAGATCTCGGCGGGCGGGCCGCTCACCGTCAAGGGCGCGATCGTGAAGATCAACTGAGGGTCGACATGTCCAAGGAGTTCGTAGGTCGCGGGTGGGCGTTCCCCATCGAGACCGACCGCAGCGGGCGGGTCAAGCTCACCCGCGACGACCGGGAGATCGAGGACAGCATCCGCCTCATCCTCGCGACATCGCCCGGCGAGCGCCCGATGCGACCGGAGTTCGGCTGCGCGGTCCACGAGTACGTCTTCGCGCCGGCGGACGCGAGCACCGCCGGCGCGATCGGCGACGCTGTGCGCACCTCGCTCCGATTCTGGGAGCCGAGGATCGAACTCGACGACGTGGTCGTCGAGTTCGACGGAGTCGAGCAGGGAAGGCTGTTGATCGACATCCGTTACCGCATCCGCGGCGACAACGACCCGCGCAACCTCGTCTTCCCCTTCTATGTCATCCCCCGAGACGAAGGAGCGCCGTGATGCTTCCCGCGCCGAACCTCGATGACCGCCGGTTCCAGCAGCTCGTCGACGACGCGAAACGACTGGTCGCCTCCCGCTGTCCGGAGTGGAGCGATCACAACGTGTCCGATCCCGGAGTGACGCTGATCGAAGCGTTCGCGTACATGGTCGACGAGTTGCACTACCGCCTCAACCGGGTGCCCGACCGCCTCTACATCGCATTCCTCGACCTGCTCGGTGTGACCCTTCACCCACCCGCACCCGCTCGCGCCGAGCTGCTGTTCCGCCTCTCGGCCGCCCGCCCGGACCCCGTCGTGGTGCCCGTCGGTGCCGAAGCCGGCACCCGGCGTTCCGAGGGCGAGGACGCAATCGTCTTCGCCACGGTCGACGAGCTGGTCATCCCGCCGCGGAGCCTCACGCACATCGGCCGGGGCGACCCGGTGCACGTGCGGGCCGTGCACTCCGACGACGCGCTACCGGGGGAGGAGACGGTCGAGGCGTTCCAGGCCGAACCGGCGCCCGGCGACGCGCTGCTGTTCGGGTTGGACGACGCGGCGCCGCGGTGCCTCGTCTCGTTCGCCCTCGAGTGCAGCGTGCGCGGCGTCGGCGTGGATCCGACCGATCCGCCGTGGCAGTGGCAGGCATGGACGGGGCGCTCGTGGAAGGCCTGCCGGATCGTGACGGATGGGACGGGCGGCCTCAATCAGAACGGCGAGGTCGAGATCCTCCTGCCCGCGGAGCACGTGGTGTCGGTGGTCGGGGGCGTGCCGGCCGGGTGGGTGCGGTGCGTCGTGACGGAGCCGGCGCACGACCTGCAGCCCGCCTACACCGCGTCGCCCCTGGTGCACCGCGCGGCGGCGTCGATCGTCGGGGGAGTGAGCGATGCCACGCACGCCGAGACGGTGCAGGGCGAGGTGCTCGGGATGAGCGAGGGCGTGCCAGGGCAGATCTTCCCGCTGGCCCACTCCCCGGTGCTTGCCGACGGCATGCCGCTCGTCATCGAGGTGGCGGGCGGAGCGGGGTGGGAGGAGTGGTCCGAGACCGACTCGTTCGCCGGCCACCAGGATGACGAGCGGGTCATCATGGTCGACCGGGCGACCGGCGAGATCGCGTTCCCGCCCGCCGTCCGTGAGTCGGACGGCTCGCTCGTCCGGTTCGGCGCCGTCCCCCCGGCGGGCGCTCCGATCCGGATACCCCGGTACGCCATCGGCGGCGGAAGCCGCGGAAACGTGGGAGCGGGATCGATCGCGGTGCTCCGCACGACGGTGCCCTACGTGCGGTCCGTCGAGAACCACGCGGCGGCGCTGGGCGGCATCGACGGCGAGACCCTCGAGGAGGCGAAGCGCCGCGGCCCCCTCGCGATCCGCACGCGCGACCGCGCTGTGACGGCCCAGGACTACGAGCAGCTGGCCAAAGCCGCGCGCCCCGGAATCGCTCGCGTGCGCTGCGTTCCGGCATCCGAGGGCGACGCAGCGGTGCGACTGCTCGTCGTCCCCTCCGCCGCCCCGGGCCCCGACGGACACGTCGACTTCGCCGACCTCGAACCCCAGCCGGAGCTGCTGGCCGGGATCGCGGCTGAGATCGACCAGCGTCGAGCTGTGGGCGCGCGCGTCATCGTCGAGCCGCCGTTCTATCGGGGGATGACGGTGGTCGCCCGCCTGATCGGCCGGCCGGGGAGCCTGCTCGAGGTGCTCGAGAAGGATTGCCTCGCCGCCCTCTACCGTCACTTCGATCCCGTGGTCGGCGGCATCGGCGGCATGGGCTGGCCGTTCGGCCGGCCGGTGCTGGCGGGAGAGGTGTACGCCGTGCTGCAGTCGGTGCCCGGCGTGGAGCTCGTCGACGAGCTCAAGCTCTGGGAGGCCGACCCGGTGACCGGCAAGCGGGCGGGCGAGCCGACCGCTCGCATCCAGCTCGACGAGAACGCGCTCATCTACTCCTACAGGCACAGCGTGCGCGCCGTGGCGGGGGCGTGAGATGCGCGGCCTCGTGCCGGGGCTTGCCAGCCCCTCGCCGTTCCTCCAGCGGCTGCCGGGGGTCTATCAGGACGAGCGGGACGACCAGTTCTTCCCGCGCTTCATCCGAGCCTTCGACGATGTCGTGGCTCCCACCATCTCGACGCTCGACAATCTCGCGGCGTACGTGGACCCGCAGCTGGCGCCGGAGGACTTCGTCGATTGGCTCGCGGTGTGGGTGGATGTCGCGCCGGACGGGGCCTGGACACTCGATCAGCGCAGGGCGATCGTCTCGCAGGCGGTGGCGCTGCACCGGCGGGCGGGAACCCTGGATGGGATCCGGGATGCCGTGCAGCTGGCGGTCGGACCGGACGCTCGTGTGGACGTGGAGGACAACGGTGCGGTCGCGTGGTCACCGACGCCGGGCGCAGAGATCCCCGGCGCTTCACCGCCTCGCGTGACCGTGCGCGTCACCGGCGCCGACGACGAGGATGTCCGCCGGCGGGTCGCGCGGGTGCTCCGCGCAGTGGTGCCCGCGCACGTCCCGTGGACGATCGAAGCGGAAACCGGCGGAGGCAGGTCATGACCGAGACGCCCGAGTACGTCATCTGCCTCAAGTGCTTCACGCACAACCCGCCGGGGGAGGACTTCTGCAAGAACTGCGGCGCCTACCTCCCCTATGAGGGCATGCCGGGAGAACCGGCGACGCCGCCCACCGCGGACGATGCCCCGGTGCCGCATCCCGCCTTCGGCCTGGAGCCCGAGGCCGAGCACGACACGGGGGAGGGCAGAGCGGATGCCGCGTCCGCTGCCGACAGCCGCGCTGCGGGCGACGCCAAGGCTCCGCAAAAGCGATCGGCACGGCCGGCCGGCGACATCGACGACACCGGGACGGCCCTTCGAAAGCCGACGGCGCCGGCCGCTCCGCGGCCCCGTCCGTCCGCGGCGCCGGTGCCCGCCGAGCCGGCCGCCGCTCCGGACGACGTCGTCTGTCCGGTGTGCCACACGCGCAATCGCCCGGAGCGACGGTTCTGCCGCCGATGCGGGAACCGGCTCGCCTCGACGGCACCCATGGACGCGTCCGCGCAGCCGGCGGCGGGCTCCCGGCCGAGGGGCTGGAGCACCCGCTTCCCGTTCGCGGCGGTGATCGTGCTGCTCGTGCTCGTCGGTCTGCTCGTTGCCGCCTGGCTGAACCGCGACGTCGTCATCGGGTTCGTGTCGACGATCGTCGAGTTCGTGTTCTCGTCGCAGTCGACCTGATCGGGGACGTGCAGCCCGGTCACCGACCAGGGCGTGTCAGCCCCCGATGACCACGGTGGGGCAGCCGGGGCCGGGGGCGATCGGCGTCCCGTGCATCGACATGTCCCCGAGCCGGGCCGCGGGGAAGCCGCCGATGAGCACGGTCATGCTGCCCTGCGCGATCCCGTTCGGCGCCGGGGACACGCACACGATCCCGCCCGGCATCGCGTTGGCGACCGCTGCCGGCTGGCCTCCGATCAGCACGGTCGCGACGGCTGCGGCCGGCGTCACCACGCCGCCGCCATGCGGTTTCGGACCGTCGAACAGCGGACAGATCGCGGAGTCGCCGGCACGGAGCGCCGGTCCGGTGGGCACCGCTCAGCCCGCCGGCGGAGTGACGAGCGCACCTGTGATGAGGATGCCGGAGAAGCACCGCGTTGGCGTGCGCCCGACCGGCGTACCCGGAGCGATGCACCCGAGCGCCGCCTCGAGCGCCGCGCCTGCCGGTATCTCGATGGGGGTGACGAAGTGCAGGTCGAGGTCACGGTAGTTCTCGGTGCTCAGCGAAAGAAGTGTCGTCGTGCCGTCGCCCAGCGACAGGGTCGCCACGTCGCCCTGCGGATTGTTGAAGACCAGGTCGGTGATCCGGAGCACCGATCCCTCCGGCACCGCCTCTGGTGGCGTCGAGCGTTCGACCGTGGCACCCGCGGTGGCGGTCAGAGTGAGGGTGAATGTGCGATTCGCCTCGGCACTCACGGGAGCCGGGGGAGGCGGCGCGGCCCCGCCGGCCGCGGCATCCGCCGTCTGCTGCGCCGCCGATGCCGCCTCCTGCGCCTCAGCCGCCTTCTGCTGCGCCGCCTCGGCCTGTCCCTGCACCTCGGCGAGCGGTTCGGCGACCGCCTCCCTCGCCGCGTCCTCGACCGTCGGCTTGACCAGCAGGTTCCAGAGCAGGATCAGCAGAGCGATCAGTGCCGCCAGGGCCAGCAGCGCCTTCCAGAACCAGGGCGGGAAGACCGGCTCCTGCATGTGCGTGCCGTCGACGACGACGGGGTCGCCCGAACTGGGTGCCACGGTGATGGAGTAGGGGTGGCTCGCGGCTTGACCGCGCCAGATGCGGCGGCGGGGCACGAGCGACACCGACACGAACTGAGCGCGACCGGGGTCGACCAGGATCTCCGGCTCGCGCGGCACGACGTTCAGGCGCTCGCTGCCCGTGCTCAGGAGGGCGGCCGCGATGCCCGCGTTGCCGTTGTTGTCGACCGCGAGCCGCACGCGCTTGCGGCCGCGGGAACGCGAGACCCGGGGAACCAGCTCCGCGGCGAGCGCGGTGAACGGCTCCACCGTGACGATCAGCTCCGCGACCTCCGGCGCCGTGGTCCGGGCCGGGTCGGGTTCGGCGCCTTCCTCCACGGCGGCCGTGGGCACGACCTGGATGCCGACGTCCAGCTCGCCCGCCAGCACGGAGGGAGAGCGGGGCACGAGGATCTGCGCGCTGATCGTCTCCGTCCGGCCCGGGTAAACGCTCACGCGCGCCGGCACGAGGGTGACGTAGCCCGCTCCGGGGCCGACGGCCTGAAGCGTGTACTCCTCGACGATCTGACTGTCGTTGCGAACCGTGACGGCGGTCTCGGTCTGCACGCCGGGTGTCGCCGCGAGGGCGGCGGGCTCGATGGACACGGCGACGGCCATATCAGTGACGCTACGGAGGGGGGCCGCACGGCGAAGGGTCGGCACGGACCGCATCCCGCGCACACCGCCTGCCCCTTCGGCGGTTGCGGTTGCACGATCGGCCCGCCGCGTGCCGGCGGACCCTCGCGCGGACTTCCCAGCCTCGGCCTCCTATACTGGGAGGCTGGCCGTTCGGCCGCCTCTCCCATCCCCGAAGGAACGGACGTTTCGCTGTGCTTGCCGTTCACGACCTCGAGATCCGCGTCGGAGCCCGCGTGCTCATGTCCGACGTGTCGTTCCGCGTCTCGCCGGGCGACAAGGTCGGGCTCGTCGGGCGCAACGGGGCCGGAAAGACCACGCTGACGAAGGTGCTGGCGGGCGACCTGCTCCCCGCCGACGGGCGGGTCGACCGCAGCGGCGAGCTCGGCTACCTCCCGCAGGACCCTCGCACCGGCGACCCCGAGATGCTCGCCCGCACGCGCATCCTCGACGCGCGCGGCCTCGGCACGATCGCGCTCGGCATGCATGAGGCATCCATGGCGATGGGCGATGAGAACGCGGATGTCGCCGCCAAGGCGATGAAGCGCTACAGCAGCCTCACCGAGCGGTTCGAGGGGCTCGGCGGCTACACGGCCGAGGCCGAGGCGGCATCCATCGCGCACAACCTCTCGCTGCCCGACCGCATCCTGGATCAGCCCCTTCGCACGCTCTCCGGCGGTCAGCGCCGCCGCATCGAGCTGGCGCGCATCCTGTTCTCCGACGCCGACTCGATGATCCTCGACGAGCCGACCAACCACCTCGACGCCGACAGCGTCGTATGGCTGCGCGAGTTCCTCAAGAACTACAAGGGCGGGCTGATCGTGATCAGCCACGACGTCGAGCTCGTCGGCGAGACGGTCAACCGCGTCTTCTACCTCGACGCGAACCGTCAGATCATCGACGTCTACAACATGAACTGGAAGAACTACCTGCGTCAGCGGGTGGCCGACGAGGAGCGCCGCAAGAAGGAGCGCGTCAACGTCGAGAAGAAGGCCACCCAGCTGCAGATGCAGGCGGCCCGCTTCGGCGCCAAGGCGTCGAAGGCCGCGGCGGCACACCAGATGGTCGCGCGCGCCGAGAAGATGCTCTCGGGCCTCGACGAGGTGCGCCAGGTGGAGCGCGTCGCGAAGCTGCGCTTTCCGAAGCCCGCCGCGTGCGGCAAGACGCCGCTCATGGCATCGGGGCTGTCGAAGTCCTACGGCTCGCTGGAGATCTTCACGGATGTCGACCTCGCGATCGACCGCGGCTCCAAGGTCGTCGTGCTCGGGCTCAACGGCGCGGGCAAGACGACGCTGCTGCGCATCCTCGCGGGCGTCGACAAGCCCGACACCGGCCAGCTGGAGCCCGGCCACGGGCTCAAGATCGGCTACTACGCGCAGGAGCACGAGAACCTGGATGTCTCGCGCTCCGTGCTCGAGAACATGATGTCCGCCGCCCCCGACATCAGCGCCACCGAGGCCCGCAAGGTGCTCGGCTCGTTCCTCTTCACGGGCGACGATGTGCTGAAGCCCGCCGGGGTTCTCTCCGGTGGCGAGAAGACGCGCCTCTCGCTCGCGACGCTCGTCGTGTCGTCGGCGAACATGCTGCTGCTCGACGAGCCCACAAACAACCTCGACCCCGCCTCCCGCGAGGAGATCCTCGGCGCTCTCGCGCACTACGAGGGCGCGGTCGTGCTCGTCTCGCACGACGAGGGCGCGGTCGAGGCGCTCAACCCGGAGCGGGTGCTCATCCTGCCCGACGGCGTCGAGGACCTCTGGAACCGCGAGTACCAGGACCTGATCTCCCTGGCGTAGATCCGGTCAGCGACCCGCGGAGTCGAGGATCGCGTCCTCTTCGGCCATGTCCCGGTCGCGCCGGCGCGGCGGATGCTTCGGTCGCCGCGGTGGCTTCGGGGCATCGTCCGGCCGATCGGCCTCCGCGGCGGCGTCCTCCGCGTCCTCGCGCCTGAGCCTCACCTCGGTGCGGATGATGTAGCCGATGAAGATGAAGCCCATGATCGCGAACAGGATCCACTGGATCGCGTACGAGAGGTGCGGCCCCGGGTCCTCGGTAGGTGAGTCGAGGGGTGTCGGCCGCGTCGCGGCCGCCGGGTCCTCGGACACCATCAGCCCGTAGGCGGACGTGACGGTCGTGGGTCCGCTGATCTCGGCGACGCTCGGAAGGTGGATCGTCGGCACCTGCCCCTCCGGGGCGCCGCGCCGGGGGAGCGGCTCCCCGGGCCGCAGCCGGGCGATCACGGTGACCTCGCCCTCCGGCGGCGGGGGGATCTCATCCGGCACCGTGCCCTCGCCGGGCGCCACCCAGCCGCGGTCCACGATGAAGACGCGGCCGTCGTCGAGGCGGAGGGGCGTGAGCACCTCGAACGCGCTCGTGCCGCCGCGGGGACGATTGCGGGCGAGAAGCTGGTCCTCGACCACGTACTCGCCGGTCAGGACGACCGGAAGCCACTCGTCGCCCGGGTCGAAATCGGTGAGGCCGGTGATCACCTCGTCCACCGGCACGGGGTCTGCGTCGTAGTTCTGCTCCACCAGGGCGAGCTGTCCCGCCCGCTCGTCGTTGCGGGCGAACTGCCACTGCGAGAGGAACCAGCAGCCGACCGCGAATGCGATCGCCAGGGCGACGTACGCGCTCCAGCGCATGGCGGTCGCGCGCCGGGACGCGCCGGCGGCCGGCGCGGCGACATCTCCGGCCGTCACGCTCACGGGTCGACTCCGGCTGCATCGGATCCCCCGGCCGGTTCGAACGGCGACACGGAGACGGGGAAGGAACGGGCGGCGAGGTAGTCGCGGAGATAGGGCGCGTGCTCGTCGCATGCGAGCCACACCTTGCGGCGATCGGGGGCGTGGATGCGGGGGTTGCGCCACACGACGCTCTGCGTGGCCGCGGCGCGGCACCCGGCTCGCGAGCACACGGGCTGCTCCGGTGTTGCGGTCACGATCGGCCTTGTCAGGGTTCTTCGGGTGGCGCCGGGGCCTCCGAGATGCGGAAGACGGCGGGCGCCGCGGCCGGCGCCTCGGCCGGGGGAACGGGCGCCTCGATGGCGATGAAGGGGCTCTCGGCGCGGGGGATGTGGGTGTCCTCCCCGACGTTCGCGAGCACCACCGCGACATAGGGCAGCACCATGGCGCCGATCCCGAAGACCCACGTGTACCAGCCGTACGGCGTGATCGCCACCATCAGGATGAAGCACGCGATGCGGATGCCCATCGTGATGAGGTACTTCGTGAAGCGCGCTCCGGCCTCCTCGTGCGGCGCACGCGGCACCGACGTCGTGGATTGGGGCTTCGCGGTGGATTTCACGATGCATCCAGCCTACGCCGCGCGAAGCGACGGAGGCCGGGTGCACCATGAGAGTATCTCGTCGTCGAGACGACTCGCAGCGGGCGGTTACGCCCGGTAGTTCTGCGGGTTGTTGGCGATGTCGATCAGCAGCGGAAGCATCGCGAACAGGATGATGAGTCCGAGCACCGCGAGGGCGATCCCGACCCATCCGATGATGGTTCCGGCGAGGGCCATTCCGCGGCCCTGTTCGCCCGTCTTCTTGATCTGGCCGAGCGCCATGTGACCCGTCACGACCGCGACGATCGATGCGATGAACGGCAGGATGACGAAGCCGGCGATCGCGCTGATCAGCGAGACGATGGCGAGCGTGTTGGTCTTGTTCGGCGCTCCCTGTCCGTAGCCGCCGTACGCGGGGGCCTGACCGTAGGCCGGTGCCTGGCCGTAGGCGGGCGCCTGCCCGTACGCGGGCGGCGAGTAGGCCGGCGGCTGCGGGGCGGCTCCCGGGTAGTCGGAGGAGGGCTGCGGGGGATTCGAGCCGGGGGTGGTGTTGTCGCTCACGGGGGTGCCTTTCGTCGCTGTTGTGTACAGCGTTCCAGCGCGAGGCCCGGGGTGTCAATCCGAGCCGCCGGTAGGCTTGTGCCGTCCCCGCCCTGTCACCCCCGACAGTCCCCTCCACCAGCATCGGAGCGCCCTATGACCAGCGATCGTGTCGTCCTCGTCACCGGAGGCAACCGCGGAATCGGCCGGGCCATCGCCGAACGCTTCGTCGCGGAGGGATATCGCGTCGCGGTGACCGCTCGCAGCGGCGAGGGCCCCGAGGGCACGCTCACGGTGCGTGCCGACGTGACGGATGCCGCGGCCGTCGATGCCGCGTTCACCGAGGTCGAGACGCAGCTGGGCCCCGTGGAGGTCGTCGTGGCGAACGCCGGCGTCACGAAGGACACCCTGCTCATGCGCATGAGCGAGGAGGACTTCGACAGCGTCGTCGCCACGAACCTCGGCGGCGCGTTCCGCGTGGTCAAGCGCGCATCCAAGGGCATGCTGCGTGCCCGCTTCGGGCGGGTCATCCTCATCTCGAGCGTCGTCGGCCTCTACGGCTCGGCCGGCCAGGTCAACTACGCGGCCTCCAAGAGCGGGCTCGTGGGCTTCGCCCGGTCGCTCACCCGCGAGCTCGGCGGACGCGGGATCACCGCGAACGTCGTCGCCCCCGGGTTCATCGAGACGGACATGACGGCCGCCCTTCCCGACGAGACGCAGGCGGAGTACAAGCGCAACATCCCGGCGGGCCGGTTCGCGACGCCCGACGAGGTCGCCGGTGTGGTGACGTGGCTCGCCTCCGATGCCTCGGCATACATCTCCGGAGCCGTCATCCCGGTCGACGGCGGCCTCGGGATGGGCCACTGAGCCCCACCGGAGCTAACCGGCCAGCGCACCCACGATCGCCTCGCCGAGCTCGGTCGGGCGGCTGAACTGCGGCCAGTGCCCCGCCGGCAGGTCGACGAGTTCGAGATCCCTGACCGCGGCGAGCTCGGCGATCCATGCGGCTCCGCTCTCGATGTGCTCCCGCACCTCGCCGGACGCAACGCTGCACGTGATCATCGTCACCGGCACGTCGCGCCGCCGCTCGTCGGTGAGGACGATCGGGTCGGCCGGCACCTTGCGCGGCACCGACTTCGCCCCGCGCTCGAACCGCTCCCGTGCATCGGCGTCGAGGTCGTCGATCTCGTTCGGCTCGAACGAGTCCCATCCCGGGAACGGGATCACCCCGTCCACCTCCGGGAACTCGTCCCAGATGATGCCGCCCTCACCCGGCGGGAACGTGTCGACCAGGATCACCCGCGACACCTTGTCGGGGCGCGCGTCCGCGACGCCGTAGGCGACGTTGCCCCCGCCGCTGTGCCCCACCACGGCGACCGGTCCGGTGAGCGCGTCGACCTCGGCGACCGCCGCGGCGATCCAGTCCGCCATGCCGATCTCGGCCGACGCGCCCTCGGCTGCGCCGACTCCCGGCATCGTGAGCGGATGAGGGGTGTGATCGGCGGCGCGCAATGCGGGAACGACGTCGTCCCACGACGACGCATCGAGCCAGAGACCGGGAATCAGAAGAACGTCCATGCCGGAACGCTACGCCGCGCCACCGACACCGGCCAGGCGCCGCGCCACCGACACCGGCGACCCCGCGCCGGCGACACCGGCGACCCAGGCCAGCGACTCAGAGGGGCGGCAGCAGGGCGATGACCTCGCGCAGATCGACCGGGCCGACGACCAGGTCGGCCGCGGCGCGCACGGCGGGCTTTGCGTTGAAGGCGAGCCCGAGGCCTGCGCGGCCGAGCATCCCGAGGTCGTTCGCGCCGTCGCCGATGGCGATCGTGCACCCGAGCGGCACGGCGAACTCGTCGGCCCACTCGAGCAGGGCCGCGACCTTGCCCTCGGCATCCACGATCTCGCCGTCGACCACGCCCGAGAGCGCATCGCCGGCGATGGCGAGGCGATTCGCCCGCCACACGTCGACGCCGAGATCGGGACAGATCACGTCGAGCACCTCGTGGAATCCGCCGGAGACCACGCCGACGATGCCGCCTCGTTCGTGAACCGCGTCGATGAGCTCGCGCACGCCCGGGGTGGGCTCGATGCGGGAGAGCACGTGCGCGAACGCCGAGACGGGAACACCGCTGAGCGCCGCGACGCGCGAGCGGAGGCTCGCGGCGAAGTCGACCTCGCCGCGCATTGCCGCTTCGGTGGCCGCGGTCACCTCGATGCCGCGGCCCGCCTCGTCGGCGATCAGCTCGATGACCTCGTTGCGGATCAGCGTGGAGTCGGCGTCGAGCACGACGAGAAGGGGGCGGGCCACGACACAGAAGCGTAGCGGCCGGTGCATGCCCGTCCTGTCACGCCTTGATGTGGATGCCCTTCGCCACGACGGTGATCCCGGTGTCCGTCACCGTGAAGCCGCGCTCCAGGTCGCGATCGCGGTCGACGCCGACGGTCGCGCCGTCGTCGAGCACGACGTTCTTGTCGAGGATCGCCCGGTGGATGCGCGCGCCCTTGCCGATCACCACGTCGTCGAACAGCACGGCATCCGTGATCGTGGATCCGCCCCCCGCGAGCGTCCACGGCCCGACCACGCTGCGCTCGAGATGGGTGCCGGAGAGCACGGAGCCGAGGGAGACGATCGAGTCGATGGTGTTCGTGATGCGCCCCATCGAGTCGCGCACGAACTTCGCCGGGGGAGAGTTCACGGTCTGGGAATGGATCGGCCATTCCATGTTGTACAGGTTGAACACCGGCAGCGTCGAGATGAGGTCCATGTGCGCATCGAAGAACGAGTCGATCGTTCCGACGTCCCGCCAGTAGTCGCGGTCCCGCTCGGTCGAGCCCGGAACGTCGTTGTCCTTCATGTCGTACACGGCTGCCTCACCCCGCGAGACGAAATACGGGATGATGTCGCCGCCCATGTCGTGGTTCGAGGTCGGCAGCTCGCCGTCGTGCTCGACCGCCTCGATCAGCGCATCGGCGTCGAAGATGTAGTTGCCCATCGAGGCCAGGATCTCGCCGGGGGAGTCCTTCAGCCCCTCGATGTCGCTCGGCTTCTCGAGGAAGTCCCGGATGCGCGTCTGGTCGTCCGGCTGCACGTCGATGACGCCGAACTGGTTGGCGAGACCGATCGGCTGGCGGATGCCGGCGACGGTCGCCCTCGCGCCCGAGGCGATGTGCGCGTCGAGCATCTGCCGGAAGTCCATGCGGTAGACGTGATCCGCCCCGACGACGATCACGATGTCGGGCTTCTCGTCGCGGATGAGGTTCAGGCTCTGAAGGATCGCGTCGGCGGAGCCGCTGAACCACCGCTTGCCCAGGCGCTGCTGGGCCGGGACCGTCGTCACGTAGGAGTCGAGCAGGGCCGACATGCGCCAGGTCTGCGACACGTGCCGGTCGAGGCTGTGGGACTTGTACTGCGTGAGCACCACGAGCTGCCTGAGCCCCGAGTTGATCAGATTCGATATCGCGAAATCGATCAGGCGGTACTGGCCCCCGAAGGGCACGGCGGGCTTGGCACGATCGACGGTGAGGGGCATGAGGCGCTTACCCTCACCCCCTGCGAGGACGATTCCAAAGACCTTCGGCGCTGTAGGCATGGCACCACCCTAGAGCGCTTTCGTCGCGCTGTACTAGCGTTCTGACATGCGCGTCGACATCATCACCAAGGAGTATCCGCCCGAGATCTACGGCGGGGCGGGAGTGCACGCGACCGAGCTCGTGAAGGCTCTCCGGGCCCTCGACGAGGCCGGCGCGCCGATGGATGTGCAGGTGCGATGCTTCGGCGCACCGAGGGACGAAGCGGACACGACGGCATACGGCGTGCCCACCGAGCTGGCCGGCGCGAACGGCGCGATCCAGACGATGGGGACCGATCTGGAGATCGTCTCGGACGTCGCCGGCGCCGATGTCGTGCACAGCCACACCTGGTACGCGAACTTCGCCGGGCATCTGAGCTCGATGCTGCACGGCATCCCGCACATCGTCACGGCGCACAGCCTCGAGCCGCTCCGCCCGTGGAAGGCCGAGCAGCTCGGCGGCGGCTACGCCGTCTCCAGCTGGGTCGAGAAGACCGCGTACGAGGGCGCGGCCGCCGTCGTCGCCGTGAGCGAGGGGATGCGCGGCGACATCCTGCGCAGCTACCCGTCGCTGGACCCGGCGAAGGTGCGCGTGATCTACAACGGGATCGACGTCGACGCCTGGGGTCCGGTGGAGGATGCGGCTGTGCTCGATGCCGCCGGGATCGATCCGTCCAAGCCCTCCATCGTCTTCGTCGGGCGCATCACCCGCCAGAAGGGCCTGCCGTATCTCCTCCGCGCCGCCGAGCAGCTGCCCCCGGACGTGCAGCTCGTGCTCTGCGCCGGCGCGCCCGACACGCCGCAGATCATGGCCGAGGTCGAAGCCGGAGTTCGCAAGCTGCAGGAGACCCGGGCCGGCGTGGTCTGGATCGACCGACTGCTGTCGCGGCATGAACTCTGCGCCATCCTCGCGTCGGCGACGACGTTCGTATGCCCGTCCGTGTATGAACCGCTCGGCATCGTCAACCTCGAGGCCATGGCGTGCGGCGCGGCGGTCGTCGGCACCGCCACCGGCGGGATCCCCGAGGTCGTCGTCGACGGTGTCACGGGCCGTCTCGTGCCCATCGAGCAGGTTCAGGACGGCACCGGCACTCCGGTGGATCCCGATCGCTACGTCGATGACCTGGCCCGCGTGCTGACCGAAGTCGTGAGCGACCCGGAGCGGGCCGCCGAGTACGGCCGGGCGGGGCGCGAGCGCGCGACGAAGGACTTCAGCTGGGGCCAGATCGCGGCCACCACCGAGGCCCTCTACTCCGAGGTCGCGAGCGCCGCACGCGCCGCGCGCAACACGGGGGAGGCCGCGACGAGCCGTTAGGCTGGCCCGTATGCCGCACGTGCTGGAGTTCTCCGACGTCGCTGTCCGTCGGGACGGCCGCAATATCGTCGATCGGCTCTCGTGGGCCGTCGACGACGACCAACGATGGGTGATCCTCGGACCCAACGGGGCAGGCAAGACGACCGTGCTGCAGCTGGCGGACACCCTGATCCACCCCACGTCCGGCGAGGTGACGATCCTCGAGGAGCGTCTGGGTCGCACGGACGTGTTCGAGCTGCGTCCGCGCATCGGCTTCGCGTCGTCGGCGATGGCCAAGCGCATCCCCGCCGAGGAGACGGTGCTCAACGTCGTGCTGACGGCGGCGTTCTCGGTGCTCGGCCGCTGGAACGAGGACTACGAGGACATCGACGAGCGCCGCGCGCTGCGCGTGCTGGCCGAATGGCACCTCGACTCGCTCGCCGACCGCACCTTCGGCACCCTCAGCGACGGCGAGCAGAAGCGGGTGCAGATCGCCCGCGCCGTCATGACCGACCCCGAGCTGCTGCTCCTCGACGAGCCCACCGCGAGCCTCGACCTGGGCGCGCGCGAAGAGCTGCTCGGCCTTCTCGGCGGCTACGCGCAGGCGCCGACGACCCCGGCGATGATCATGGTCACGCATCACGTCGAGGAGATCCCGGTCGGCTTCACGCACGTGCTGCTCATGAAGGACGGCGGCGTCGTCGCCGCGGGGCCCCTGGGCGAGACGCTCACGGCGGAGACGCTCACGGAGACGTTCGGAGTGCCGATCGTGCTGACGCACGACGAGGGGCGCTACGCAGCACGAGCGGCATCCGGAGCACCGTCCTCCATCTGATAAGATCGATCCTTGGTGCGCACGGCACCCCAGACTTTCCCCGGCCCATGAGTTCTCACGGGCCGCACATCCCGCAAGGACCTCCCATGCAGACTGAGATTCACCCCGAGTACCGGCCGATCGTCTTCCGCGACCTCGGCTCGGGCGAGACGTTCCTCACCCGCTCGACCGTCACGAGCGACAAGAAGATCGAGATCGACGGCGTGGAGTACCCCGTCATCGACGTCGAGATCTCGTCCGCCTCGCACCCGTTCTACACGGGCAAGCAGCGCATCATGGACTCGGCCGGTCGCGTCGAGAAGTTCAACCAGCGCTTCAAGGGCTTCGGCGGCTCCAGCAAGTAAGCCACCACGCGAAAGGCCCCGCTTCGGCGGGGCCTTTCCGCGTTTCGGCTCGGAGCCTTCCCCGGTCTCGGCCTCCCCCGAGGCAGAGCCGTTCGACGGGTCAGCGGATCGGCCAGCTGCCATCGAGCTCGTCGTCGGGGTCGAGGCGCCCGATGCTGATGAAGTACTCCGTCAGGCTCATCGCCTGCGCCCGGGCCCAGGCGATCTGCCGCGTGTGCAGCTCGTCCACGGTCGGCGGGAGCACGTCGGCGAACCGCTGGGCGATCGCCTGCGCCACCCTGCCGGCCGCGATGGCATCGGCCGAGGCCTGGTGAGCGCCGTCGAGCAGCACGGCGTAGTGCGCCGCGACGACGTCGAGGGTGCGCTTGCCCTTGCGGTAGCGGTCGAAGGTCTTGTCGACGACGAGCGGATCGATGACGGGGGAGGGCGAGGCGATCGGCTCGATGCCGTGGCGCAGCGCCTCGTGCTTGAGCAGCGAGAAGTCGTAGGGAGCGTTGTACGCGACGACGGGGATGCCGGCGGCGAACAGGGCGCGCAGCGCGGCCACGATCTCGGTG
Organism: Microbacterium sp.; assembly: GCA_036280835.1. Classification (GTDB taxonomy): domain Bacteria; phylum Actinomycetota; class Actinomycetes; order Actinomycetales; family Microbacteriaceae; genus Microbacterium. Next base: position 24,081 of record DASUQB010000426.1, read on the forward strand.
ACGACCTCCGGGGCGGGACGCCCCTGCTCCCGCGCCCTGGCCGTCGTGATGCCGTGCACCGCCGTGGCGCCGGCGGGGATCTCGACGCCCGGGTCGGCGATCCAGTCCCGGGCGCGGATGACGGTGCCCGAGGCGTCCAGCAGGCCGACGTGGGCGGTGACGATGCGGTCCGTCTCGACGTCGATCCCGGTGGTCTCCAGGTCGAACACCCCGACGACGTGGCTCCAGGCGGGCGTCTCGAAGAGGGCCAGCGGAACGGCGTGCCAGGTGCTCATGCGACCACGGTAGGGGGACGCCCGGACATCCTCTCCCAGGCGCACCGCCGGCCGGGTCCGTAGACTCGGGCGGGTGCCCGTTCCCCACCCCGTCGTCCCGCTCGAGTCTCTCGACCCCTCGCGGCACGAGGTGGAGGTGGCGGGCGGCACCACCGCCTACTGGGTCTACGGCCCGCCGGATGCCGCGCACACGGTCATCGCCGTGCACGGCTTCCGCGGCGAGCATCACGGGCTGGAGCCCGTCGTGGCGGCCCTGCCCGGCATCCGGATCATCTCGCCGGATCTGCCCGGCTTCGGCGAGACGCCGCCGCTGCCCGGCCGCACGCATGACATCGACGCGTACGCGGAATGGCTGCGCGCGTTCGCGGCCGCCGTCGCGCCCGGCGCCGTCATCCTCGGGCACTCGTTCGGGTCGATCGTCGCGGCGGCCGCCGTCTCCGCGGGCCTGCCGACGCCGCGGCTGATCCTGGTGAATCCGATCGGCGCTCCCGCCCTCGAGGGCCCCCGGGGCGTGCTCACCCGGCTCGCCATCTTCTATTACTGGGCGGGAGCCCGCCTGCCCGAGCGGCTCGGGACCGGCGTGCTGCGCAGCGGGGCGATCGTGCGGGTCATGAGCGTGTCGATGGCGAAGACCGACGACAAAGCCCTTCGCCGCTTCATCCACGAGCAGCACGACACGTACTTCTCGCGGTTCGCCGATCGCGACGTACTGCGCGACGCCTTCGTGACCAGCGTCTCGCACGATGTGAGCGAGTACGCGTCGGGTGTAGAGGTGCCGACGCTGCTGGTGGCGGCGGATCGAGACGACATCACCCCGATCGAGGCCGAACGCCGCCTGGCGCGCCTGTTCCCCGACGCCGAGCTCGTGGAGATCGCGGACGTCGGCCACCTCATCCACTACGAGAAGCCGCTCGAGGCGGCCGCCGCGATCACGCGGTTTCTCGAAGCCCCCGTCGGCGACGGTACGCGTTGACGTTCATGCGGTTGCCGCAGTTGCCCGAGTCGCAGTAGCGCTTGGAGCCGTTGCGCGAGTAGTCGATGTAGACGCCGGAGCAGTCGTCCGCCGCGCAGACCCGCACGCGTCCGTACTCGTCGGCGCGGATGACGTCGACGAAGGCCATCGCGACCTCCACCAGGATGCGCGTGGCGAGCGGGGCATCGTCGCTCGTGGCATGGATGTGCCAGTCGTAGTCGTCGTGGATCGCGAGCTGCGGGAGCGCTCGGCCGTCGCGCAGCATGGCGTTGACGAGGGGAACCGCGCCGTCGCGGTCGGTCTGCCACAGGGCGAGCAGCCGAGGCCGGATCGCGCGCAGCTCATCCAGCTCGGCGGCATCCCGGCGGATGTTGCCCGTGTAGGGATACGCCTCCAGGTAGGCATCGAGGTCGGCGCGTTCCGAGAGCCGGTCGGTCCCGTCGCGGTCGGTGTCGGGGTGGGTGTTCGCGAGTGCGACCGCCGCCTCGAGTGCCAAGCGCGTGTCATGAATGAAAACCACGTTGACTCCTGACAATCCGATGCCGTAATGTCACGAGTGTAACCCTTCTTGACTCATGACAGGCGGATTCGCGCATGGCCGCTGGCACCGCATCCATACCCGTCCTTCCCGTGGCGGCCCGGTCGCCGCGGGTGCGCACGACCGGCCTGATCATGGCGGTGGCGTCGGCTCTCGCGTTCTCCTCGAGCGGTCCGCTCATCAAGCCGCTGCTCGAAGCGGGCTGGTCGCTCGGCGCGGCCCTGCTCGTGCGCATGGGAGTCGCGGGGCTCATCCTCTCCGCGCCCCTCGTCCTGGCGATCCGGCGCCAGCCCGGCTTCCTGCGGCGGCACGGCCTGCTGATCCTCGGGTTCGGGCTCACCGCCGTGGCCGGCTGCCAGATCTTCTTCTTCGGGGCGATGCAGCGGATGCCGGTGGCCATCGCCCTCCTCATCCAGTACCTCGCGCCCGTGCTGCTCGTCGGGTACGCCTGGGTGCGCACGCGCCGGGCGCCCTCGCGGCTCGTGATCGCGGGCTCCATCGTCGCCGTCACCGGACTCGTGCTCGTGGTCGACATCGCCGGAGCGCAGTTCGACCTGCTCGGCACGATCCTGGCCCTCGCGGCGGCCGTCTGCGTGGCGGCGTACTTCCTGATCTCCGAGCGCGCCGGCGACGACCTGCCGCCGCTGGCGCTCGCCGGCGGCGGGCTGCTCGTCGGCGCCGGTTTCATGGGGCTGCTCCTGGTGAGCGGCATCCTCCCCTTCTCCGCGCCGGCGGTCACCGTGGTGCTGGCGGGGATGGAGCTGCCGTGGTTCGTGCCGCTGCTCTGGGTGGCCGCGATCGCCACGACACTCGGCTACGCCCTCGGCGTGATGGCCGTGCCGCGCGTCGGATCCCGCGTCGCGTCGTTCGTCGGGCTCTCGGAGGTGCTGTTCGCCCTCGGCTTCGCCTGGCTGCTGCTCGGCGAGGCGCCCTCCGGCGTCCAGTTCATCGGCGGAGCGCTGATCCTCGGCGGCGTGATCCTCGTGCGGATGGATGCCGAGGCGGTCGCCGCCGCTACGGCTCCCGCCGTGCCAGCTCCATGAGCGGCGCGAGGCGGTAGGGGATCACTTCGCCCATCACGAGCGACGTCTCGGTGCGCTCGACGCCCTCGATCGCGAGGATGCGGGCGTCGATGTCGAAGAGGTGGCGGGCGTCGCGGCACGCGACGCGGGCCAGCAGATCGACCTGACCGCTGAGTCCGTGCGCCTGCACGACCTCCGGGATCTGCGTCAGCTCGGCGGTGATGCGCGGGAGCTCCACCTGCCGCACCTCCACGTTGATGAAGGCCTCGAGGGGGAACCCGAGGGCGCTCGAGGAGATCGCGCGTTCGAAGGAGAGGAAGACCCCTGCCCGCTCGAGGCGGGCCATGCGGGCCTGCACCGTGTTGCGCGAGAGGCCGAGCCTGTCGGCGAGGGCCACGACGGTCGCCCGCGGGTCATCCGACAGCGCGGCGAGAAGCTCGAGGTCGACGTGGTCAAGGGAGGCCATAGTGCGAAACAATAGCACGCCTCCAGGGTGCCTCACTTGGCAACATGCTCAAGTGCACGCTTCATGCTTGAGCTAGGTGCGTGTCCGACGTACTCTCAAGGTATCGGCGAAGCTGCCGACAATCGGTCCGGCCGGCCTCACGAGGGCTGACCGCGATTCTGGAGGTAGAGCGATGGCGCACACCCGGACACCCGCAGCAGAACCCTCGATCGACGTCGACGACGTCTCGCGCGTCCTCGATCAGAACGGCGAGAGGGTCCCGAACGTCGATCTCGACCCCTGGGTCGCCGAGATCGGCACTGCCGAGCTGCAGAAGCTGTACCGCGACATGGTCGTGGTGCGGCGCATCGACGCCGAAGGCATGGCTCTGCAGCGCCAGGGTCAGCTGGCCCTCTGGGCCCCCTGCCAGGGCCAGGAGGCCGCTCAGGTGGGCACCGCCCACGCCGTCCGCAAGGACGACTTCATCTTCCCGAGCTACCGCGAGATCGGCGTGAACTACGTGCGCGGTGCGGAGCTCGTCGACTTCGTCCGCGCGTGGCGCGGCGAGGAGCACTCCTCCTTCAACCCGTACGACATCAACGTCGCGACGCCCCAGATCATCATCGGGGCGCAGGCGCTGCACGCGGTCGGCTACGCGATGGGCATCCAGAACGACGAGACCGACCAGGTCGCCGTCACCTACTTCGGCGACGGGGCGACCAGCCAGGGCGACGTCAACGAGGCGATGATCTTCGCGTCCTCCTTCCGCGCGCCGGTGGTCTTCGTCTGCCAGAACAACCAGTGGGCGATCTCCGAGCCGGTGACGGTACAGGCCAAGTTCCCGATCGCGGGACGCGCTCCGGGTTTCGGCATCCCGAGCATGCGTGTCGACGGCAACGACGTCCTCGCGTGCGTCGCGGCGATGCGGTGGGCGCTGGAGCACGCCCGCAAGGGCAACGGACCCGCCTTCATCGAGGCCGTCACCTATCGGATGGGTCCCCACACGACCGCCGACGACCCGTCGCGCTACCGGGACAAGGACGAGGTAGAGATGTGGCGCCGTCGCGACCCGATCGCGCGCCTCGAGGCATACCTGCGCGGCATCGGCGGGTTCGATGAGGACTTCGCGGCATCCGTCGTCCAGGAGTCGGACCGCGTGGGCGCGGAGCTGCGCGCCCAGACCCTCGCGCTGACGTCGCGGGCGCCGATCGGCGTGCTCGATCACGTCTACGCCGAGCCGCACACCGGCCTCGACCGGCAGCGCGCCGAATTCGCCGCCTACCTCGACGGCTTCAACGGCGCAGAGGAGGCGGGACGATGACGCAGCTGACGATGGTCAAGGCCATCAACGAAGGACTCCGCCAGGCGATGAAGGACGACCCGAAGGTCGTCGTGATGGGCGAGGACGTGGGCAAGCTCGGCGGCGTCTTCCGCGTCACCGACGGGCTCATGGACGAATTCGGCAAGCGCCGGGTGATCGACACGCCCCTCGCCGAGGCGGGCATCATGGGCACGGCCGTCGGCCTGGCCTACCGGGGCTACCGCCCCGTCGTCGAGATCCAGTTCGACGGCTTCGTGTACCCCGCGTTCGACCAGATCGTGTGCCAGGTCGCGAAGCTGCACTACCGCACGCGCGGCAACGTCAAGATGCCGATCACGATCCGCATCCCGTGGGCAGGGGGAGTGGGGGCCGCCGAGCACCACTCCGAGTCGCCCGAGGCCTACTTCGTGCACACCTCCGGGCTGCGCGTCGTCGCCGTCTCGAACCCGCAGGACGCGCACGTCATGCTCCGCCAGGCGATCGCCTCCGATGACCCCGTGGTGTACTTCGAGCCGAAGCGGCTCTATCACGCGAAGGGCGAGGTGGACCTCGGCGCGAACCTCGCCGACGCCCCGCCGATGGGCGTCGCCCGCGTGGTGCGCGAGGGAACGGACGTCACGCTGATCACCTACGGCGCGCAGGTGAAGACGGCGATGGATGCCGCGGCCGCCGCCGAGGACGAGGGCACCTCGATCGAGGTCATCGACCTGCGCTCGATCTCCCCGGTCGACTACGCGACGATCGACGCGTCGGTGCGCAAGACCGGCCGCGTCGTGGTGACGCACGAGGCCGCGCGCGAGGGCGGCGTCGGGGCGGAGCTGATCGCGAGCATCACGGAGCGCTGCTTCAACTACTTGGAGTCCGCGCCCGTGCGCGTGACCGGGCACGACATCCCGTACCCGCCCGCCAAGATCGAGCAGTTCCACATCCCGGACCTCGACCGCATCCTCGACGGCGTCGACCGCGCGCTCGACCGCCCGAACAGCCTCTCGGGGGTTCAGCTGTGATCAAGGAGTTCACGCTGCCCGACCTCGGCGAGGGCCTGCCCGAAGCGGAGCTGGTGCAGTGGCTCGTCGCCGAAGGGGACACCGTCGCCCTCAATCAGACGATCGCCGAGGTCGAGACCGCCAAGGCCGTCGTCGAGCTGCCCTCGCCGCACGCGGGCGTCGTCACGACCCTCCATGCCGAGGCCGGCGACGTCGTCGCGGTCGGCGCCCCGCTCATCTCCTTCGACCTCGGCGGCTCCGCAGCCCCCGCCCCGGCGCCCAGCGAGAACGCGGAGGCGGAGAAGACGCCCCCGAACCTCGTGGGCTACGGCGCCGCTCCCGCGGCCTCCGGTCGTCCGGCGCGCCGGGCGCGCGGGGCCCGCAGCGTCTCGCGCGCCGTCGACACCGCCGTGCTCGAGGCCGCGCCGCACGACGTGCTGCGCGAGGCCGAGCTCACTCACGAGGTGCCCGTGGAGCGCCCGCGCTCGACGCCACCCGTGCGCAAACTCGCGAAGGACCTGGGCGTCGACCTCGCGATGGTCGAGGGCTCGGGCGACGCGGGGCTCATCACGCGCGCCGACGTGGAGGAGTACGCGGCCCGCGTCGCACGCCCGACCGCCCCCGCGTCGGCGACCGCCCCCGCTGCGGCGCCCACGGCCGCGGACGCGGCCACGTCCCGCGACGACGCGAGCCGCACGACGCGCATTCCGATCCGCGGCGTCCGGAAGTTCACGGCCGAGGCGATGGTGCGCAGTGCCTTCACCGCGCCGCATGTGACCACGTTCCACACCGTCGACGTCACGCCGACCATGGAGCTCATCGCGTCGCTGCGCGCCGACAAGTCGCTCGCCGACCACCGCATCGGCGTGCTCGCCGTCGCGGCGAAGGCCGTCTGCCTGGCGCTGACGCGGACGCCGAGCCTCAACGCGAAGTGGGACGAGGCGGCGGCCGAGATCGTGCAGCATCACTACGTGAACCTCGGCATCGCCGCGGCCACCGAGCGCGGCCTCGTCGTCCCGCATGTGAAGGACGCCGACCGGATGACCCTGATCGAGCTCTCCGACGCGATCGGCGCCCTCGCGGCGACGGCCCGGTCGGGCAAGACGCAGCCGGGCGACATGATGGGCGGCACGTTCTCGATCACGAATGTCGGCGTCTTCGGCGTCGAGGCCGGCACTCCGATCATCAACCCCGGCGAGGCGGGCATCCTGGCCCTCGGCGCGGTGCGCCGTCAGCCGTGGGAGCACCGCGGCGAGATCGCCCTGCGGGATGTCATGACGCTGAGCCTGTCGTTCGATCACCGCATGGTCGACGGGGAGCAGGGCGCACGGTTCCTGGTCGATGTCGGCGACGTCCTCCGCGAGCCCGGGCGCGCGATGCTGATGGGCTGACGCCGGGCACGGATGCCGCGGCGTGGGGAGGCCGCGGCATCCGCGTGGGGGCGCCTGCCAGGCTCGGCGCGCCCCGTGCGGTAGACTTGACGTACCTGCGGAGCTCTTCTGCTCCCTTGCGTCGTCAGAACGCACCATGAGGCCCTCGCCATGCGAGCGGATTCCTGCATACTTCTCACGGCGAACGGATGCGTCGCCCGACGCCTTCGCCTCATCCCCACCGCGATGCCGCGCCCGAATGGCGCATTTCTCCGCGCCTGCCGGCGCGAGCGGTGGACCTGCCCGAAAGGCACCACCCCATGACCACCGACACCCCCATCCCCACGTTCGCCGCCCTCGGCGTCCCGGCGCCGCTCGTGCGCGTCCTCGCCGAGCAGGGCAAGGCCGAGCCGTTCCCGATCCAGGTCGACACGCTCCCCGACACCCTCGGCGGCCGTGACGTCCTCGGCCGCGGAAAGACGGGCTCCGGCAAGACGCTCGCCTTCGCGCTGCCCCTCGTTGCGCGCCTGGGCGGCAAGCTCGCCGGCGGCAGCCGCCGCGCCGGGCGCCCGCTCGCGCTCGTGCTCGCGCCGACCCGTGAGCTCGCGACGCAGATCGACGAGGTCATCAAGCCCCTCGCCGCCGCGTATGGCCTCAAGACCACCACGATCTACGGCGGTATCAACCAGAAGCGCCAGGTCGACGCGCTCAACGCCGGCGTCGACATCGTCGTCGCCTGCCCCGGCCGCCTCGAGGACCTCATGAACCAGCGGTTCGTGACCCTCGACGCCGTCGAGATCACCGTGCTCGACGAGGCCGACCACATGGCGGACCTCGGGTTCCTGCCCGTCGTCACGCGCATCCTCGACAAGACCCCCCAGGGCGGTCAGCGCCTGCTGTTCTCCGCGACGCTCGACAACGGCGTGGACAAGCTCGTGCGCCGCTTCCTGCAGAACGAGGTGCTGCACTCGGTCGACGAGGCCACTTCGCACGTCGCGGCGATGACCCACCACGTCTTCGAGACCGCCGACAACGACACGAAGCGCCAGCTCATCAACACTCTCGCGTCCGGTCGCAGCCGCCGCATCCTCTTCACACGCACGAAGCACCAGGCAAAGAAGCTCGCCAAGCAGCTCACCGACTCGGGCATCCCCGCCGTCGACCTGCACGGCAACCTTTCGCAGCCGCAGCGCGACCGCAACCTCGCCGCGTTCGGCGACGGCTCGGTGCGCGTTCTGGTGGCGACGGATGTCGCGGCCCGCGGCGTGCACGTCGACGACGTCGCCCTCGTGGTGCACGTCGACCCGCCCATGGAGCACAAGGCGTACCTGCACCGCTCCGGCCGCACGGCTCGTGCCGGCAGCGCGGGCGACGTCGTGACCGTCATGCTGCCCTCGCAGCGCGGCGACACGGTGTCCCTGCTCAAGAAGGCCGCGATCGCCGTGAAGCCGACGCCCGTCGGGCACGACTCGCACGCCGTGACCACGCTCGTCGGCGAGACCGCCGCATACGTCAAGCCCGAGCCGCGCCCTGTGGTGCAGCAGCAGGGTGGCGGCGGACGGTCGCAGGGCGCCAACGCGCAGCGCAAGCGCGCGGCCCGCGACGGTGCCCAGGGCGGCCAGCGCTCGGGCTCGCGCGGCCAGGGCGGCCAGCGCTCCGGTCAGCCGGCCGCTCGTGGCGAGGGCCAGCCCAGCACGCGCAGCGGCCAGCCCAGCACGCGCGGCGGCCAGTCCGGTCAGCGCAGCGGCGGCGCCCAGCGCTCGGGCGGCCAGGCTCCCCGCGGCGGCATGCGCGTCGGCGACACCGTCGGCGGACGTCCCCGCACGAACCGCCGCTCGCAGGGCTGACACACCCCGTCACACACGTGCGCGAGAGGGCACGAATGCACCGTCCGGGTTACCGGGAGCGTGCGTTCGTGCCCTTTCGCGATGACGGGGGAGTGTCCGTCAGGAGATCGCGGCGAGCGCCATCGACTCGAGGAGGGCCCGGACCGTCGCCTCGTCGGGGGCGTCGCGCAGCCCGCGCACGCTGTGCGGGGTGGAGTTGATCAGGCCGAAGCACGCGTGCGCGCGCACGCGCAGTTCGCGCTCGGCGGCGGTGGGGTGCGCCTCCGCGAGGACGGCGACCCAGGTCTCCACGTACTCGCGTTGGAGCCGCCGCACCGCGTAGCGGTCCTCGTCGACGAGGTTGGCAAGCTCACGATCCTGCACGCGGATGACGTCGGACTGCGCGAGCGCGAAGTCCACGTGGAAGCGCACGAGCCCGGCCAGCCGCTCGTCCGCGCTGCCGCCCGCGTCGACGACATCCCGCCCGCCGTCGCGGAGGCCCTCGCTCACGCGTACCAGGATCGCGCCCAGGAGCGCCTGCTTGCCCGCGAAGTGCCGGTAGACGGCCGGGCCGCTGATGCCGACGGCGGCTCCGAGCTCTTCGAGGCTGACACCCGAGAAGCCCCGGTCGGCGAAGAGGCGCGCCGCCTCGCGCAGCAGCGCGGATTGGCGGTCGGCCTTGGCGCGGTCGCGTTCGGTGGGGACGCTTGCCATCTCAGTTAATCCTCGCTAACCTGGGATCTCAGTTAGTGCACACTAACCGGGCGCACGCGCGGCGGACAAGCCGCGTGATGAGATCGTGACGTCGACGGAGACCGGATGCCGACCCGCAGCAGCATGACGACCCTCGAGAGCGGGGTTGCGCACGACGACGCCTTCGCGCGCACGCGCGACGGACAGGCGGCGCTCGCCGCCGACCTGCGGGCGCGCCTGGCCGCCGCATCCCTCGGCGGACCCGAGTCGTCCCGGGCCCGGCACGTCGCCCGGGGAAAGCTTCTGCCGCGCGACCGCGTCGAGCGGCTGCTCGACCCGGGCAGCCCGTTCCTCGAGCTCGCACCGCTGGCCGCCGACGGCCTGTACGGCGACGAGGTTCCGGCCGCCGGGGTGATCGCGGGCATCGGGCTCGTGCACGGCAGGCACGTGATGATCGTCTGCAACGACGCGACGGTCAAGGGCGGCACCTACCTCCCCATGACGGTGAAGAAGCATCTCCGCGCACAGGAGGTGGCCCTCGAGAACCGCCTTCCCTGCATCTACCTCGTCGACTCGGGTGGCGCCTTCCTGCCGAAACAGGACGAGGTGTTCCCGGACCGCGATCACTTCGGGCGCATCTTCTACAACCAGGCGCAGATGTCCGCGCAGGGCATCCCGCAGATCGCCGCCGTGCTGGGATCGTGCACCGCCGGCGGCGCCTACGTGCCCGCGATGAGCGACGAGACGGTGATCGTGCGCAACCAGGGCACGATCTTCCTTGGCGGCCCGCCGCTGGTGAAGGCCGCGATCGGGGAGATCGTCACCCCCGAGGAGCTGGGCGGCGGAGACCTGCACGCCCGCACATCGGGCGTCGTCGACCACCTGGCCGAGAACGACGAGCATGCGCTCGAGATCGTGCGCGACATCGTCGCGACGCTGCCGCCGCCCCTCGCCCCTGCGTGGGACGTGGGCGACGCGAAGGCTCCCGTCGTCGACCCGTCCGCGCTCTACGGGGTCGTGCCCGTGGACGTGAACCAGCAGTACGACGTCCGCGAGGTCATCGCCCGCCTCGTCGACGGCAGCGAGCTGCACGAATTCAAGCGCCTGTACGGCGACACCCTCGTCACCGGGTTCGCTCGCATCCACGGGCATCCCGTCGGGATCGTCGCGAACAACGGCGTGCTGTTCTCGGAGTCCGCGCAGAAGGGCGCGCACTTCATCGAGCTGTGCGACCAGCGCGGCATCCCGCTGCTCTTCCTGCAGAACATCTCGGGCTTCATGGTCGGCCGCGACGCGGAGGCCGGTGGCATCGCGAAGGACGGTGCGAAGATGGTGACCGCGGTCGCGACCACGCGCGTGCCGAAGCTGACCGACGTCATCGGCGGCTCGTTCGGCGCCGGAAACTACTCGATGTGCGGGCGCGCCTACTCGCCCCGGTTCCTCTGGACCTGGCCCGCGAGCCGCATCTCGGTGATGGGCGGGCCGCAGGCGGCATCCGTCCTCGCGACCGTCAAGCGCGACCAGCTCGAGGCCCGCGGCGAGGAGTGGTCGGCGGAGGACGAGGCCGCCTTCCGCGAGCCGATCCGGGATCAGTACGAGACGCAGGGCAACCCCTACTACGCGACCGCGCGGCTGTGGGATGACGGAGTGATCGATCCGGCCGACACGCGCGACGTGCTCGGGCTCGCGCTCGACGTCGTCTCCCGCTCGCCGCTGCCCGAACCGCGCTTCGGCGTCTTCCGGATGTGAGCGCCATGAACAGGGCTGCTGCCACCACGGCCCCTGAGCCTGTCGCAGGGTTCGACACCGTCCTCGTCGCCAACCGCGGGGAGATCGCCCGCCGGGTGATCCGCACGCTCAGGCGCCTCGGCATCCGCTCCGTCGCCGTCTACAGCGACGCCGACGTCGATGCGCCGCACGTGCGCGAGGCGGATGCCGCCTACCGCATCGGGCCCGCCGCCGCGGCGCTCTCGTACCTGAACGCGCAGGCCATCCTGACCGCGGCCAGGGAGTCGGGCGCCCAGGCCATCCACCCGGGCTACGGGTTCCTGTCCGAGAACGTCGCATTCGCCCGCGCCTGCGCGGAGGCCGGCATCGTGTTCATCGGACCGGGGGAGCGAGCCCTCGATGTCATGGGCGACAAGATCCGGTCCAAGGCGCATGTCACGGCGAGCGGCGTGCCGGTGGTGCCCGGCATCGATGCGACGGGGCTCAGCGACGACGAGATCGCGGATGCCGCGGCCGGCGTCGGCTATCCGCTCCTCATCAAGCCCTCCGCGGGGGGCGGCGGCAAGGGGATGCAGGTCGTCCGCGATCACGCGTCGCTGCCGGAGGCGCTCGCGACGGCCCGCAGGGTCGCGACAGCGGCGTTCGGCGACGACACGCTGCTGCTCGAGCGGCTCATCGAGCGTCCGCGTCACATCGAGGTGCAGGTCATCGCCGCGGCCGACGGCACGGTGCTGCACCTCGGCGAGCGCGAGTGCACGCTGCAGCGCCGCCACCAGAAGGTCATCGAGGAGGCGCCGTCCCCCACCGTCGACCCGGCCACTCGCGAGCGCCTCGGCGCGGCCGCCTGCGCCGCTGCCGCGAGCGTGGACTACCGCGGGGCGGGCACGGTGGAGTTCCTCGTCGCGGCGGCGCGCCCCGACGAGTTCTTCTTCATCGAGATGAACACTCGGCTCCAGGTCGAGCATCCCGTCACCGAGCTCGTCACGGGCTTCGACCTGGTCGAGCTGCAGCTTCGGGTCGCCGCCGGTCAGCCTCTCGGCATCACACAGCACGACGTGCGCCTGACCGGTCATGCCATCGAGGCTCGGGTCTACGCCGAGAGCCCCGAGCGCGGGTTCGTCCCCGCGACGGGCGACGTTCTCGGATGGCTCGAGCCCACCGGCGCCCACGTGCGGGTCGACTCGGCCATCGAGACCGGCTCCCGCGTCAGCCCGGACTACGACCCGATGATCGCGAAGGTCATCGCCTGGGGCGAGGATCGCGGTCAGGCGCTCGCCACGCTCGACGGCGCCCTCGCAGACACCGCGGTGCTCGGCGTCGACACCAACGTCGCGTTCCTGCGCGCACTGCTGGCGGATGCCGCGGTGCGGGCCGGCGACCTGGACACCGGGCTCATCGACCGGATGCCGCCCTTCGTGGCGCCCGAGCCGACGGAGGCGGCCCTCGCGGCCGCGGCCGGTGCGGTGGCTCGGGGCCCGGCCTCCCATCCCGCCACCGCTGCGGCATCCGCGCTCTGGCGTTCGGCATCCGGCTGGCGATCCGGCGGAGACCCCGTGCCGCGTCGGCACCTCTTCGCAACCGATGCCGGTGAGATCCTCGATGCCGCCGTGCCGCCCGACGGGCAGCCGGTGAGCACGGGGAGCCGGGCGGGCCGACGGGTGATCGGCTCCGCCGGC
>DASUQB010000427.1:0-8750 GCA_036280835.1 Microbacterium sp.
GTGTCGGACGCCACCGGAACGCCGGCACGGCTCGCGCTCGACGTGAGCGTGGTCGACGACGAAGGCGCCGGCTTCGCGCTCACGGCCGATGGCGAGCTGCCGCCCGGGACGGCCCCGTGGCGGCTGCTCTCGGTCGATGTCACCCGCTCCGGCGCCTTCCAGGGCGTGGCCGTCACCGTCTTCGAGGCGGTCCTCCTGGCGGTGGAAGGCACCGGCGAAGTGCGGCTGGATGTCGAGCCGGAGCCCTCCGTGCTGCTGCAGGGCTTCGGGGCCGAGGCGGTGTCGGGCGCGGTGATCTGGAGCGGCGCCGGGCTGGCACCGGCGCCGACGCCGGCGGTGATCAGCCAGGCGCTCGCGACCGAGCGGGGGACGGAGGTCGGCGACCCGCTCGACGTGCGCTTCGACGGCACCGGCCGCACCGCGGCTCTCCGCGTCGCCGCGATCGTGCCCGCGATCGCCGGCGCTTCGTCGCGCTTCGCCGTGCTGGTGGGGCTCGACACCCTGTCGCAGAACTTCCTGGACGCCACGCCGCAGCCGGGGCCCGCGCCCTCGCTCGTGCCACCGGACCAGATCTGGGCGGCCGGGGATCCCTCGGCGGCGGCAGCGCTCGGCGACGCCCTGGGAACGAGCGTGCAGACCCCGACCGATGGCGCGGCGGCCATCACTTCGAGCCTCATCCCTGCCTGGTGGGCGTCGGCGGTCGGAGGAGCGGTGCTCGCCGGCGTCGCGCTCATCGCGCTCCTCGCCGCGCTCGCGGCGCAGCGCGCGGGAGAGGTGCTGGTGCTGCGGGCGCTGGGCATCCCACCGGCCCGGCAGGCGGGTCTCCGCGTCGTGGAGGCCTCCGTCGTCGCGGCCCTCGCCGCGGCGCTCGGGCTGGTCGGGGGGCTGCTGCTCGCGGCGCTGCTGGTGCCGGTCATGGCCGACACCGCGGTGCCGGGCTCCGCCGTGTCGGGCGCCGGCGGCCTCGTCGTGGAGCCGTGGGTGCTCGCGGCCGCGCTCTCCGTGCTCGCGCTCGCCCTCGCGATCGCGGCCGTGCTCGCGGCATCCGCGATCGCCCGCCAGGGGTCCTCCACCCGGCTCGAGGAGGCGGCCGCATGACCGGGCGGCTCTCGACTCCCGTGCTGCTGGCCAAGCACCTTCGCACCGCGCCCGGGGCATCCATCGCCGTGGCACTCCTCGTCTTCCTCCTCTCGGCGCTCGCCGTCTTCGCGCCGCTCGCCCTCGCCGCAGTGGGGGATGCGGCGCTCCGCTACCGGCTCGACGACGTCTCGCCGCTCGTGCGCGACATCGACGCATCGGTCGCCCAGGCGCCGCAGGTCGCCCCCGGCGTCTCCGATCTCCCGTCCGAGGTCGCGCAGCAGTGGGGCGGGTTCGACGGCGCGCTCACGAGCGCCCGTACGCGCGCCGGCCAGCCCCTCGCGGGCGTCATGGGCGAACCGTCGTACATCGTCCGCGCCCAGCCGGTCGATCCCTGGGCGTCGTTCAACCTCGCCTGGGCCCTGGACCCCCGCTTCGCGGAACGCATCGAGATCGTCGAGGGGGCGCTGCCCGCCGCCCCGCCCGAGGACTGGTGGTCCCGGTTCGACGCGCGATCGGACCGGCCGGCCGAGGAGTGGCCGCCGGTGGAGGTGGTGCTGTCGACCGAGACGGCGTCCGAGCTGGAGTGGGCGGTGGGGGAGACCCGGCTCCATCCCCTCGGCGAGGGCTTCGAGGGCGACTATCCCTACCTCCTGACCGGCACCTATGAGCCGGTCGACGCCGCGGACCCGTACTGGCTGCACGCCGGCGATGTGCTGAGCCCCGCGATCCGCTACGACACCGAGAACCAGGCCTACATCTACGGGACCGGCTTCGCGGACCCGCGATGGCTGTTCGTGCTGCAGGCCTTCGGGCCGGTCGAGACGACCGCGTGGTACGCCTTCGACCCCAGCGAGGTGACGTCCCGGAATGCCGGCGAGGTGCTGGCGGATCTGCGCGGCTTCACGAGCGTCTCGCAGCCGATCACGGAGGGCGTCACCGGGATCGGCCTCACGGGACTGACGTTCCGCAGCGGCGCCATCCCCGTGCTGGAGCGGGCCGTGGCCGAAGGCCGCGTGCTGGTGGCGCTCGTCGCCATGCTGGCGGCCGGCCCCATCGGCGTCGCCGCCGCCGTGCTGGTGCTCGGGGCCCGGATGATGCGGGAGCGCCGGCGATCCGCCCTGGCGCTGCTCTCGGCGCGCGGCGCCACTCCGGGCCGGCTGCGCGGCCTCATGGGCGTCGAGGGGCTGCTCGTCGCGGTGGTCCCGGCGGCGGTGGGGGCGGCCGTCGGCTTCGTCGCCGCCTCGCTCACGCTCTCCGGCGTCGGCCAGATGCCGGGTCCGCTCGCCGCGCCCGCGTTGCTCGCCCTGCCCGCGGTGCTCGGGCTGGGCCCCGCCGTCGTGCTCGCGGCATCCTCCGGCGCACCGCGCCGGGACGGCCGTGCCGACGCTCCTGGCCGTCGTTCGGGGTGGCGTCCGATCGCCGAATGGGCGATCGTGGGCCTCGCCGCCGTCGCCACCGCCGTGCTGGTGCTTCGCGGCATCGGCGACCCCACGGCCCCGCTCGACCCCCTCGTGTCCGTGGCGCCCCTCCTCCTCGCCCTCGTCGTCTGCATCGCGACCCTGCACGTGTACCCGGTGCTGCTGCGCGGACTGCAGGCGCGCCTGCAGCGGGGACCCGGCTTCGCCGGATTCCTCGGCGCAGCGCGCGCGCTCCGCGATCCCGCGACCGGCCTGGCGCCGGTGCTGGCGCTCATCGTCGGCGTTTCGATCGCGGTGTCATCCGGCATCATGCTGTCCACCCTCGAGGCCGGAGTGGCGCGGGCGTCCCAGGCGGCCGCCGGCGCGGACCTCCAGCTGCAGACCGGCCGCTTCGACGAGGGGGCGGTGGATGTCGTCGCCGACCTCGACGGTGTCGCCGCGGTCGCGGCGGTGGCCGAGGCGCGCAGCATCGAGGTGCTCGTCGACTCCGCGCGGCGCAGGGCGCCGGTGTACCTCGTCGACCAGGCCGCGCTCGCCGAGGTGCAGGGCTCCGGCGGCATCGTGCCCGACGGGGTGGCGCTCGCCGTCGGTGCCGAAGGAGGTGGGGAACGGATGCCGGTGCTGTTCTCGCAGGGCGCGGTCGACGTGCTCGAGCCCGACGACGATCTCTCCGTCGGAGGGGAACCGGCCGAGCTGGCCGGCATCGCCCGCGATGCGGCGCCGTTCACCTCCGCCAGCGCCTGGCTGCTCGCCGACGCCGCCTACACCGAGGCGATCTACGGGCGGGAGGCGCCGGTGGTCAGCATCCTGGTGCGCCTCGAGGACGGCGCCGACGCGGCCGCCGTCGCCGCGCAGGCGCAGGAGGCGCTCGGCGACAACGTGCGCTCGCTCACCCCGGAATCCGTCCGGGCGTCGATCGAGCAGGGGCCGGCGGCATCCGCCCTGCGCACCACCCTGCTCGCGTGCATCGCGCTCGCCGCGCTGCTGTCGGCGATCGCGGTCGTCATGACCCTCGTTCTCGGCACTCGAGCGCGATCGCGCATCCTCGCGCTGCTGCAGACGCTGGGCGCGCCGCCGCGCTCCGGATCGTCGATCATTGCGTGGGAGCTGTGGCCGGCGTGCGCGGCGGCGATCGTCGCCGGCACCCTGTACGGGTTCGCGCTGCCCGTGCTGCTGCTGCAGGTCGTCGACCTGCGGCCCTTCACCGGCGGGGCGGTGCAGCCCGCCTACGTCGTCGACCCCCTCGTGCTCCTCACGGCGGTCGGCGGCTTCCTGCTCGTCGCGGCGCTGTTCACCCTCGCCGCGCTCGCCGTCTCGCGTCGCGTGCGCGCGGCGACCATACTTCGAACCGTGGAGGATTCATGACGACGCCGGTGGCCACCAGGGGAGAGACCGTGGATGCCGGGGCGGAGCCCGACATCCTGTGCGCCGATCTCGTGCGCATCTTCACCGCGCAGGGCGTCGAGGTCCAGGCCCTGCAGGGGCTGAACCTGCTGATCGAGCGGGGCGAGCTCGTCGCCGTCGTCGGCGCATCGGGCTCGGGCAAGTCGACGCTCCTGTCGATCCTGTCGAGCCTCGACACGCCCACCGCCGGTGTCGCGCGGGTCGCCGGACACGACCTGCTCGCGATGTCGGCGCGCGAGCGCGTCCGGTTCCGCCGCGAGTCGGTCGGCTTCGTGTGGCAGCAGACCTCGCGCAACCTCCTGCCCTATCTGACGGCGGCGGAGAACGTGGCCGCGGCGCTCGCGATCGCGGGCCGCGGCGGCTCCCGGGGCCGCGATGACCGGGCGCTGCGCGTGGAGTCGCTGCTCGAGCTGCTCGACGTCGGGCACTGCGCCGATCGCCGGCCCACGCAGATGTCGGGCGGCGAGCAGCAGCGGGTCGCGATCGCGGTCAGCATCGCGAACGAACCCCGGGTGCTGCTCGCCGACGAGCCGACCGGTGAGCTGGATGACGTGACCAGCGCCAACGTGCTCGAGGCGATGCGCTCCGTCAACCGCGAGCTGGGGGTCACGACGCTCATCGTGACGCACGACCCCTCGGTGTCCGAGCACGTCGCCCGCACGGTGCAGATCCGCGACGGCCGCACGTCCACCGAGGTGCTGCGCTCGACCCGCGTCGACGAGCACGGCGCCGAGCACAGCGTCGCCGAGGAGTACGCGGTGCTCGACCGCGTCGGTCGCCTCCAGCTGCCGGACGACTTCGTGGCCGCCCTCGGCCTGCGCGAGCGCGTGCGCCTCGCCCTCGAGCCGGACCACGTCGGGGTGTGGCCGGGAGCGGCGCAGCGCGGTGCGGCGGAGCCGGCGCCCGCTTCCCACCCCGACCCGATGACGGCTCCCGACCCCGCGCCCGAGCCCGAGCCCGCCGCCGGACCGGTCCCTGAGCCTGCCGAACGGCCGAACGAGGAGAGCCGCCCATGACCCCCGACATCGCCCTCCGCGCCGTGGGGCTCACGCGCACCTTCGAGTCGCCCGCCGGCGACGTGCACGCGTGCGCCGACATCGACCTCGAGGTGCGGGCGGGCGAGCTCCTGGTCGTGCGCGGCGCATCCGGTGCCGGCAAGACCACGCTGCTGAACCTGCTCGGCGTTCTCGACCGCCCGTCGGCGGGACGGGTCTTCATCGGCGAGACCGATGCGACCGACCTCGACGAGGATGCCCTGGCGCAGCTGCGCCGCGACAACCTGGGCTTCGTGTTCCAGTCCTTCGGCCTGATCCCCGTGCTCTCGGCGGCCGAGAACGTCGAGCTTCCCCTGCGCATCGCGAAGACCGAGCCCTCGGAGCGCGACGAACGGGTCGCCGCGACCCTGGCCCTGGTCGGTCTCGAGGGACACGCGGCTCAGCGTCCGGCGGAGCTCTCGGGCGGACAGCAGCAGCGCGTCGGCATCGCGCGGGCGATCGTCACACGGCCACGCATCCTGATCGCCGACGAGCCGACCGGTCAGCTCGACTCCCGCACGGCCGCGACGGTCATGGACCTCATCGGAGACCTCGTGCACACGCAGGGGCTCGCCGCGATCGTGTCGACGCACGACCCGCTGCTCGTGCAGCGCGCCGATCGGGTGATCGAGCTGCACGACGGCCGGATCACGTCCGACACGGGCGCGCCCGTGCGGGTGAGCGGCCCGGGTGTCGACGACGCTTCGACCGGCTCAGGGAGCGATCGCCCGGCCCGCGCGACTTCCGATGCCGCGAGGCCTCTCACGCGCGCAGAGGCGAAGGCCGCCCGCGGCGAGTGAGCCGGTCGGCTTCGCCGGTTCGGGGTCAGCCGGCGGCGAGCCGGTCGTCGGCGTCGGCGGCCGGCTCGGCGACCTCGATGCCGAAGAGCGTGCTGAGGGCGGCGATGTACTCGTCCGCCCGCCCCGTCTCCGCGAGCTCGTGAGCGCGGGCGGTCGGGGTGTGCAGCAGCACGCCGACCAGGTGGCGCAGCGACTGCTCGGTGCGTCCGTCGTCGCCGCGTGCCTGCGCGCGGGAGATCTCCGACTCGAGCACCCCGAAGACGTGCTGACGGAGCGCCACCACCGCGGGGGTCAGGCTCTGGCGCTCGCCCACGATCGCGAAGCGGCGGGCGGCGTCGCTGACGACCTGGCGCGCGGCATCCGTCGCCTGAAGCTCCTCGAGCGGGGCGTGCAGGCGGATGGTCTCGAGGTCGAGGAGGGCCACCCCCGGCACGAGGGAGACATCGGGGTCGACGTTGCGGGGGAGTCCGAGGTCGATGATGAGCTGCCGGTGCGCGTCTGTGCGGCCGGCCTCGAGCGCGCCGCTCAGCAGGGTCTGCGCCGTCAGCACCGGCGCTTCGGAGCTGGTGCAGGTCACGACGAGGTCGGCCGTGGCGGCAGCCGCTGCATAGCCCGCGGCATCCACCGCACGGATGCCGTGCTTGGTCGCGAAGTGGCCCGCGCGTCCCGAGGGGGAGTGCACCTGGATGTCGGTGGCGCCGTGGTCGCGGAGCGCCGCGAGGGTGGCGGCGGCGTACGAGCCCGTGCCGACCATCAGCACGCGCTGCGTGGCCCAATCGGCCACTCGACTGTCGGCGAGGTCCAGGGCGAGGCGCACGAGCGAGCGGCCCGCGCGGCCGAGGGCGGTGGCGTTCTTGACGCCCCGCTGCGCCTCCGTGGCCCGCTGGAAGAGGCGCTCCAGCTCCGGGGACGTGGTCTTGTGTCGCCGGGC
Source organism: Microbacterium sp. (assembly GCA_036280835.1). Classification (GTDB taxonomy): domain Bacteria; phylum Actinomycetota; class Actinomycetes; order Actinomycetales; family Microbacteriaceae; genus Microbacterium. The sequence goes on from DASUQB010000427.1 coordinate 6,668, forward strand.
CTCGGTGAGCGCACGGCGCACCTGGCCGGCGATCTCGCCCTCGCCGACGACGACGGATTCCAGGCCGGACGCGACGGCGAAGAGGTGCTCGGCCACGGCCGGTCCGGTGACCACCGAGTAGGAGCCCTCGAGCTGCGCGGGGTCCACGCCGGTGGCCGCCTCGATCGCCAGCATCGCGGCTTCGACGCCGACGGCGCCTGCTGCCGTGACCGGCTCATCCATGTCGATGTAGGCCTCGAAGCGGTTGCAGGTGGCCAGCACCACCGCGCCCTGCACGCATTCGTCGTGCTCCGCGATGAGCGGCGCGACGTCGCGGGTGTGCACACTGAGCCTCTCGAGGAGGTCGAAGGGGGCGGTCTTGTGACTCGCCGTCACGCACAGCAGCACTCACTCATTCTACCGGCCCTCGCAACGCTTCCAGGCCGCGGGCATCCATCTCCCCCTCAGGGGTGAATGCGAGGATGGAGGCATGCCCCTTGTCGATGTCCCTCTGCTGCGCGCGCCCCTTCTGCGAGCGCTGACCGGCGACCGGCCCGAGACGCCGCCCGTCTGGTTCATGCGGCAGGCGGGGCGCTCCCTCCCCGAGTACCGCGAGCTGCGCGTGGGCACGCGGATGCTGGATGCCTGCGTGACCCCGGAGCTCGCTGCCGAGATCACACTGCAGCCGGTGCGGCGCCACCGGGTCGACGCGGCCATCTTCTTCAGCGACATCGTGGTGCCCCTGCTCCTCGCCGGGGTCGACGTGCACATCGAGCCGGGCCGCGGGCCGGTGTTCGCCGAGCCGATCCGCACCGCCGCCGACGTCGCGCGCCTGACGGCGATCGACCCGCAGGCCGTCGCCGAGGCCGCCGAGCCGATCCGGGAGGCGGTCGGGATCGTCACGGCCGAGCTCGGCGAGACGCCCCTCATCGGCTTCGCGGGAGCGCCGTTCACGCTGGCCGCCTACCTCGTCGAGGGCGGCCCCTCCAAGGAGCACCTGCGCGCCCGGGCGCTGATGCACTCCGACCCGGAATCCTGGCACGCCCTGGCCGGGTGGCTGGCGCAGGTGTCGGGTGCCTTCCTCGCGGCGCAGATCGACGCCGGCGCCTCCGCCGTCCAGCTCTTCGACTCCTGGGCCGGGTCGCTCTCGCCCGCCGACTACCGCGCCTTCGCGGCGCCGCACTCCGCGGCGGCGATCGATGTCGTGCACGGCCGGGTGCCGATCATCCACTTCGGCGTCGGAACGGGTCCGGTGCTCGGCGACATGCGGCTGGACGGCCGGGCGGACGCGGTCGGCGTCGACTGGCGGATGCCGCTCGACGAGGCCGCGGAGCTGCTCGGGCCGGACACCACCCTGCAGGGCAACATCGACCCCGCCCTCCTCGGGGCGCCCTGGCCCGTGCTCGAAGCGCACGTGCTCGATGTGCTGAGCCGCGGCCGCGCCGCGCGCGCCCACATCGTGAACCTCGGTCACGGCGTGCCCCCCGACACCGACCCCGATGTGCTCAGCCGCATCGTCGAGCTCGTGCACGCGGAGTCCGCGTGACCGGGCCCGACACACCCCTCGATGAGCTCGCCGCACACGCCCGCGAGACGCGCGTCGTCGTGGTGGGCGGAGGCATCGCCGGGCTGGTCGCGGCCTACGAGTGCGCCAAGGTCGGCATCCGCGTCGTCGTGCTGGAGCAGTCCGACCGGGTGGGCGGGTCCGTGCGCAGCGCCGAGGTCGGCGGTCTGACGCTCGACGTCGGCGCGGAGAGCTACGCCACCCGCGGCGGCCACGTGCGCGCCCTCGCCGAGGAGCTCGGCCTGGGCGCGGACATCGTGCTGCCCGCGCCGGGCGGCGCCTGGGTCGTCGGGCTGCCGGGGTCGCCGGGCGCCGCGCCCCTTCCCAAGGGCGGGGTGCTGGGCATCCCCGACAACGCCTGGGCGGAGGACGTGCGCCGCGTGATCGGGTGGCGCGGCGCCTGGCGCGCCTACGTCGACCGCATCCGGCCCCCGCTCACGATCGGCCACGAGCACAGCCTCGGCAGGCTCGTGCGCACGCGGATGGGAGACGCGGTGCTCGATCGTCTCGTCGCGCCGGTCACGACCGGCGTGTACTCCG
>DASUQB010000428.1:0-8568 GCA_036280835.1 Microbacterium sp.
AGGGATACCCGCGCGAGGAGATGGTCGCGCTGTTCCTCGCCGCGGACGTCATGCTCGTCACCGCGCTCCGCGACGGGATGAACCTCGTCGCGAAGGAGTATGTCGCCACGCGCACCGACAACCGCGGCGTACTGGTGCTGAGCGAGTTCACGGGAGCCTCGGACGAGCTCGGCAGCGCGATCCGCATCAACCCCCACGACATCGAGGGCCTCAAGGACTCGATCATGCGGGCGACCGAGATGCCGGGCGCCGAGCAGGGCCGCCGCATGCGGGCCCTGCGCCGCCGGGTGATGGAGCACGACGTCGACGCGTGGTCGCGCGACTTCCTGAGGGCGCTGGAGCAGGCCAGGCGCGAAGACGCGAAGACGGAGGCGGGGCGATGACCGATCGGGTTGCGGGCGACGGGCTGGACGACGCGGTGGTCGATGCGGTGCGCCGCGTCGCGGCATCCGAGAAGCTGCTCATCGCGCTCGACTTCGACGGAACCCTCGCGCCCCTTGAGGACGAGCCGATGCGCGCCCGCGCGCTTCCCGAGGCGGTCGAGGCGATCGCACGGCTGACCGCACTGCCGGAGACGACGGTCGCCTTCGTGTCGGGGAGGCAGCTCGCCGACCTCGTCGTCATCTCCGAGCACACCGACGACTCGCTGATCCACCTCGCCGGCTCCCACGGGGCGGAGTTCTGGCATCCGGATTCGGCGGGCGCGCCGGCTCGCCCCATGGTCGACGACGTCGAGGAGCGCGCGCACGCCGATGCGATCGTGGATGCCGCGCGCGATCTGGTCGCGAAGATCCCGGGCGCATGGATCGAACCCAAGGCCTACGGCTTCGGCCTGCACACCCGCCTCGCCGACGACACGGCGACGACGCGGGCGACCGACGCGATCGACGAGCTCGTCACGACGCGCGCTCCACGGTGGCGCCGGCGGGTCGGCCGCGACATCCTCGAGTACGCCTGGCGCCACGAGGGCAAGGACACGGCCGTCGAGGCGCTGCGGGAGCGGACCGGCGCCACCGCGGTGCTGTTCGCCGGCGACGACGTGACCGACGAGGACGCCCTCGCGAGCCTCGGTCCGGACGATCTGGGGGTGCGCGTCGGAGAGGGCAGGACCGCGGCATCCGTCCGAGTACCGGATGCCGCCTCGCTCGCGGCGCTGCTCGACGAGCTCGGAACCTTCCGCGCCGAGCGCTCGCAATAGACTGCAGGAATGGCGTCAGACACCCCCGCTCCCGACATCAAGCCCCGTTCTCGAGTCGTCACCGACGGCATCGAAGCCACGACGTCGCGAGGCATGCTCCGAGCCGTCGGCATGGGCGACGCGGACTGGGAGAAGCCCCAGATCGGCATCGCGTCGAGCTGGAACGAGATCACGCCCTGCAACCTGAGTCTCGACCGCCTGGCGCAGGGCGCCAAGGAGGGCGTGCACTCCGGTGGGGGATACCCGCTGCAGTTCGGCACCATCTCGGTGTCGGACGGCATCTCGATGGGTCACGAGGGCATGCACTTCTCGCTCGTCTCCCGAGAGGTCATCGCCGACTCCGTCGAGACGGTCGTCATGGCGGAGCGCCTGGACGGCACGGTGCTGCTCGCGGGCTGCGACAAGTCCATCCCGGGCATGCTGATGGCGTCGGCGCGGCTCGACCTGTCCAGCGTCTTCCTGTATGCCGGCTCGATCGCTCCCGGCTGGGTCAAGCTCAGCGACGGCACCGAGAAGGACATCACGATCATCGACTCCTTCGAGGGCGTCGGCGCCTGCATGGCGGGCCGGATGACGGAGGCCGACCTCAAGCGCATCGAGTGCGCCTTCGCGCCCGGCGAGGGTGCCTGCGGAGGCATGTACACCGCGAACACGATGGCGTCGGTGGCGGAGGCCCTGGGCCTGTCGCTGCCCGGCTCCGCCGCGCCGCCCGCCGCCGACCGGCGCCGCGACTACTACGCGCACCGCTCAGGAGAGGCCGTCGTCAACCTCCTGCGGCTCGGAATCACGACGAGCGACATCCTCACGAAGGAGGCGTTCGAGAACGCGATCGCCCTCGCGATGGCGCTGGGCGGCTCCACCAACGTCGTGCTGCACCTGCTGGCGATCGCCCGCGAGGCGCAGGTCGACCTCACCCTCCACGACTTCAACCGCATCGGCGACAAGACCCCCCATATCGCCGACATGAAGCCCTTCGGCAAGTACGTCATGAACGACGTCGACCGGCACGGCGGCATCCCGGTGATCATGAAGGCGATGCTCGATGAGGGCCTGCTGCACGGCGACGCCCTCACCGTGACGGGCAGGACCCTGGCGGAGAACCTGCGCGACCTCGACCCCGACCCGATCGACGGCACCGTCATCCACACCATCGACAACCCCATCCACGCCACCGGCGGCATCACGATCCTGCACGGGTCGCTGGCACCGGAGGGCGCGGTCGTGAAGTCGGCCGGCTTCGACGCGAACGTCTTCGAGGGACCCGCCCGGGTGTTCGAGCGCGAGCGCGCCGCGATGGACGCCCTCGAGGCGGGGGAGATCGCCGCAGGGGACGTCGTGGTCATCCGGTACGAGGGTCCCAAGGGCGGGCCCGGGATGCGCGAGATGCTCGCGATCACGGCCGCCATCAAGGGCGCCGGGCTCGGCAAAGATGTATTACTCTTGACGGACGGCAGATTCTCAGGCGGCACAACCGGCCTGTGCATCGGCCACATAGCACCCGAAGCAGTGGACTCAGGTCCGATCGCCTTCGTGCGCGATGGTGATCTGATACGGGTCGATATCGCGGCTCGCACTCTCGACCTACTCGTCGACGAGGCTGAGCTGAGCTCCCGCCGGGACGGCTGGGAGCCACTTCCCCCGCGCTACACCCGAGGCGTTCTGGCCAAGTACTCCCGACTCGTGCGCTCCGCAGCGGAGGGCGCGACGACGGGCTGAGGCCTGTCCCCGACATCCATTCGCAATCGCAAGGGATTCACCATGCCTGCCGAAACCGCCACGGCCGTTCCCCGGCCACCCGCTCGCGCCGCGTCCTCCTCGCCCGTGCTCACGGGCGCGCAGGCGGTCGTCCGCTCGCTCGAACTGATGGGCGTCACCGACGTCTTCGGGCTGCCCGGAGGGGCCATCCTTCCCGTCTACGACCCGCTCATGGACTCGTCCGAGCTGCGGCACATCCTGGTGCGCCACGAGCAGGGCGCCGGCCACGCGGCCGAGGGCTACGCGTCCGCCACGAACAAGATCGGCGTCGCGATCGCGACGTCGGGTCCCGGTGCGACCAACCTCGTGACCGCGATCGCCGACGCCTACATGGACTCGGTGCCGATCGTCTGCATCACCGGTCAGGTCTTCTCCAACCTCATGGGGACCGACGCGTTCCAGGAGGCCGACATCGTCGGCATCACGATGCCGATCACGAAGCACTCGTTCCTGGTCAAGCGCGCGGAGGACATCCCCGCCGCCATCGCCTCGGCATTCGAGGTGGCGGGCACCGGCCGGCCCGGTCCGGTGCTCGTGGACATCACCAAGGACGCGCAGCAGGCGGAGGCGCCCTTCATCTGGCCGCCGAAGATCGACCTCCCGGGCTACCGCCCCGTCACGAAGGCGCACGGCAAGCAGATCCAGGCCGCCGCGCAGCTGCTCTCGGAGGCGAAGCGCCCCGTGCTGTACGTCGGCGGCGGCGTCATCCGCTCGAAGGCGTCGGCCGAGCTTCTCGCCCTCGCCGAGACGACCGGTGCGCCGGTCGTGACGACGCTGATGGCCCGCGGCGCGTTCCCCGACTCGCACCAGCAGCACCTCGGCATGCCGGGTATGCACGGCACGGTTCCGGCCGTGCTCGCGCTGCAGGAGGCCGACCTTCTCATCTCCCTCGGTTCCCGGTTCGATGACCGTGTGACGGGCAAGGCCGCGCTCTTCGCCCCGAACGCCAAGGTCGTGCACGTCGACATCGATCCCGCCGAGATCGGCAAGATCCGCGCCGCCGAGGTGCCCATCGTGGGCGACCTCAAGGAGGTGCTCGTCGACCTCGAGGCCGCATTCCGCTCCCAGACCGGCGGCGGCAGGATCGACATCGACGAGTGGTGGTCGTACCTCGACGGCCTCCGCGCCGAGTTCCCGCTGGGCTACGCCCCGACGACGGACGGCCTGATGGCTCCGCAGTACGTGATCTCGCGCATCGGGGAGCTGACCGGACCGGAGGGCATCTTCGCCGCCGGCGTCGGCCAGCACCAGATGTGGGCGGCGCAGTTCATCAAATACGAGCGCCCGAACGCCTGGCTCAACTCCGGCGGTGCCGGCACCATGGGCTACGCGGTCCCCGCGGCGATGGGTGCGAAGGTCGCCGAGCCCGACCGCCACGTGTGGGCGATCGACGGCGACGGCTGCTTCCAGATGACCAACCAGGAGCTCGCGACCTGCTCGATCAACAACATCCCGATCAAGGTCGCGATCATCAACAACTCCTCGCTCGGCATGGTGCGTCAGTGGCAGACCTTGTTCTACAACGGCCGCTACTCGCACACCGACCTGAACACGGGGCACGACACCATCCGGATCCCGGACTTCGTCAAGCTCGCCGAGGCGTACGGATGCCTCGCGATCCGCGTCGAGAAGGAAGAGGACGTGGATGCCGCGATCAAGCTCGCCCTCGAGACGAACGACCGCCCCGTGGTGATCGACTTCGTTGTGAGCGCCGACGCGATGGTGTGGCCCATGGTGCCCCAGGGCGTCAGCAACAGCTACGTGCAGTACGCGAAGGACCACTCTCCGTCGTTCGATGAGGAGGCCTGAGCGATGCCGAGCCACGTGCTGAGTCTCCTGGTGGAGAACAAACCCGGTCTGCTGACCCGTGTCGCGGGGCTCTTCGCCCGTCGCGGCTTCAACATCGAGTCCCTCGCGGTGGGCGTCACCGAGATCCCGGGCCTGTCCCGCATCACGGTGGTCGTCGACGTGGAGGAGCTGCCCCTCGAGCAGGTGACGAAGCAGCTGAACAAGCTGATCAACGTCATCAAGATCGTGGAGCTCGACGCCTCGGCGTCGGTGCAGCGCGAGCACATGCTCGTGAAGGTGCGCGCCGACAATGCGACGCGATCGAACGTGCTCGAGGTCGTGAACCTGTTCCGCGGATCGATCGTCGACTACGCACCGGATGCCCTCGTGGTCGAGGTCACGGGCGATTCCGGCAAGGTCGACGCCTTCCTCAAAGCCCTCGAGCCGTTCGGCATCAAGGAGCTGGCCCAATCCGGACTGCTCGCCATCGGGCGCGGCGGCAAGAGCATCACCGAGCGCGTTCTGCGCGCCTGACCGACATCACCGACCACGGTCCCTGACCGCCCAACCACGGTCCCTGAGCTTGTCGAAGGGCCGACCACGACCCCTCGACGAGCTCGGGGACCGAGATACGAAGGAATGAACCACGTGACCGAGATCTTCTACGACTCCGACGCCGACCTGTCGCTCATCCAGAGCAAGAAGGTCGCCATCGTCGGCTACGGCTCGCAGGGCCACGCCCACGCCCTGAACCTGCGCGACTCCGGCGTCGAGGTCGTCGTCGCCCTCAAGGAGGGCTCGAAGTCCATCGAGAAGGCCGAGGAGGCCGGCTTCACCGTCAAGAACGTGGCGGATGCCGCGGACTGGGCCGACGTCGTCGTGATCCTCGCGCCCGACCAGCACCAGCGCGGCATCTACGCGGAGTCGATCAAGGACAAGCTGACCGAGGGCAAGGCGCTCATCTTCAGCCACGGCTTCAACATCCGCTTCGGCTACATCCAGGCGCCCGAGGGCGTCGACGTGCTGCTCGTCGCCCCGAAGGGACCGGGCCACACCGTCCGCCGCGAATTCGAGGCCGGCCGCGGCGTCCCGGTGATCGCGGCCGTCGAGGTCGACGCGTCGGGCACCGCCTGGGACCTCGCGTGGTCCTACGCCAAGGCGATCGGCGGCCTGCGCGCCGGCGGCATCAAGACCACCTTCACCGAAGAGACCGAGACCGACCTGTTCGGCGAGCAGGCCGTGCTCTGCGGCGGCACCTCGCAGCTCGTCCAGTACGGCTTCGAGACGCTGATCGAGGCGGGCTACCAGCCGCAGATCGCGTACTTCGAGGTGCTGCACGAGCTCAAGCTCATCGTCGACCTGATGTGGGAGGGCGGCATCGCCAAGCAGCGCTGGTCGATCTCCGACACCGCCGAGTACGGGGACTACGTGTCCGGACCCCGCGTCATCGACCCGAGCGTCAAGGAGAACATGAAGGCCGTTCTCGCCGACATCCAGTCGGGTGCGTTCGCCGAGCGCTTCATCGCCGACCAGGATGCCGGTGCGCCGGAGTTCCTCGCGCTGCGCGAGAAGGGTGCGAATCACCCGATCGAGGCCACCGGCAAGGAGCTGCGCGCGCTCTTCGCGTGGAAGCAGCAGGACGCCGATTACACCGAGGGTTCCGCCGCGCGCTGATTCCCGACCCGTCGAAGGCCCGCGCCCCTCGGGGGCGTGGGCCTTCGTCGTCTCGGGTCACGGGTCTCGGGGGAGTGGAGGTCCTCGGCGTCGGCACCCCGGCCAGCGACGAACTTCGGAGAATGTCGCGAACTTCGGATGATTCGGGCGGAATGCCCCGAGATCTGAGACATTCTCCGAAGCTCGTGCCGCCGCCGGCCACGCCGGCGTGGGGGAGGTGAGCGGCGGACGTCGGCGGCATGAACGGCCACCACCGCGCGCGCCGCGCCGCGCGAAGCGCAAGGCCCCCTCTTTCGCCCGGGCCGCTCGTCGGCCACGCTTGAAGCGGAAGGGATCCCTCATGAACGTCGCACCGTGGAGCACCGTCGCACCGGGCACAACCGGCCCCGTTGTCACCGGCATCCAGTATCTTCTTCGCGCCCGGGCGCACGCCGTCGCCGCCGATGGGATCTACGGACCCGCCACCGGCGCCGCCGTCGCGGCGTTCCAGGTCAGTGCGGGGCTGCCCTCCGACGGCATCGTCGGCCCCGACACCTGGCCGCACCTCGTGCTCTCCACAGGGCCCGGCTCGTCGGGCGACGCCGTGCGCGCCGTCCAGCAGTTCGGCCTGCTCACCATGCCGGGAGACGAACCGCTCGAGGTCGACGGCGAGTACGGGCCCATCACCACGGAGCGCGTCAGCTTCTTCCAGGAGTCGTGGGGACTGTCCATCGACGGGTTCGCCGGCCCGGAGACGTGGTCGTTCCTCAGCACCGCTCTGCCGGGTCCGCGGCCGTGGCCGCTCGTCAAGCAGGGCGCGACGCAGGCGACGAACTGGCGCGTGCTCGCCGCGCAGCACCTGCTGAGGGCGAAGGGCCACGACATCGTGGCCGACGGCGACTTCGGGCTGCAGAGCGGCGGGGCGGTCATCTCGTTCCAGCAGACGCTGCGCGACACCGAGATCGGGCCGGTGCTCGGCCAGCTCGACTGGCCGGCGCTCATCGTGACGATCAGCGAGGGCGACAGCGGCGACGCGGTGCGTGCGGCGCAGTCGCTGCTCGGGGGCGGGCTCGCCGTCGACGGCGAGTTCGGGCCCCAGACCGACCAAGCGGTGCGCGCGTTCCAGTCCGCCTTCGCGCCACCGTCGGATGGAATCGTCGGGCCGGTGACCTGGCACGCCCTCACCCTGCGCATCTTCGACTGACCCGAGCGAAGTCAGGCGGCGGGCCGCTCCCCGGCATCCAAGGAGCGACCCTCGCGCTGCAGCCGTGCGATGCGGGACAGAGCGGCCTCCTCGGACGTGGACCTCTCGCCCAGCAGCGATCGTGCGGAGCGGAGGACCACCCCGGTGGCCGGGACGACCGGCAGGGCCGGCTTGGCAAGTCCCAGCATCCGCCGATGGTGCGGGTCGAGGGAGGCGACGGCGCCCCCGAACATCACGCGATAGGCGGGCAGCATCCCCTTCGCCAGCGGCGGGTTGCGGATGAAGCGCACGATCTCGCTCACCCGGTCGTCCGACTTCAGCACGCCTTCGCGCGCGTACGCGTCGAGGCGGTCGCGCAGCTCGGCCGCCGTCTGGGGCGGGCTGTCCATGCCCATCAGCCGGCCCGCGAGCGCCCACTCGCGCACGTACGCATCGGGACCGCCGGGGATCCGTGCCTCCCAGAGTTCGTGACACGCCAGGAACGAGTCCGTGAAGGCGAGGTGCACCCACTCGATCAGGTCGGGATCGCCCGCCCGGTACGAACGGGTGTGGCCCGCGGCATCCGTGTACTCGCCCTGCACCCGGCGGTGCAGCGACCGGACCATCGCCGACGAGCGCTCCGCGGTCGCCCGGTCGCCGAAGGTGACGGTGATGAGCCACCTGATGGTGCCGGTGAGCCGGCCGAGCGGATCCTCGCGATAGCGCGACCAGTCGTGCACGCCCGCCATCGCGCCGGGGTGCAGCGCCTGCACGAGCAGGGCGCGGATGCCGGCGACCATCGTCGCCATGCCGCCGTGGACCGCCCACGACGCGGATCCGGGACCGAAGTAGCCCGCGTCATCGCCTTCGGCGAGCTCGACCACCCATTGCGGTGAGCCGTCGTCGGTGCCGGAGAGCGTCTGCAGCAGGTGCGAGCGCATCCTGTCGCGAACCATGGCCATGACGCCAGTACAGCACGGGCCGGACGGGG
>DASUQB010000429.1:0-3163 GCA_036280835.1 Microbacterium sp.
GTCAAGTCCTACGGAGAGGTCGACGCCGTCCGCGGCGTCTCGTTCTCCGTCCCGCCGGGCGAGGTCTTCGGCTTCCTCGGCCCCAACGGCGCCGGCAAGAGCACGACCATCAGCGTGCTCTGCACCCTCGCCGCCCCCACCTCCGGGACGGCGCGCGTCAGCGGCTTCGACGTCGTCAGCCAGCGCGACGACGTACGCCGCCACCTCGGGCTGGTCTTCCAGGACCCGACCCTGGACGTCCAGCTCACGGCCGAGCAGAACCTGCGCCTGCACGCCGACCTGTACGGCATCGACCCCGGCGCCATCCCGGCCCGGATGGACCAGATGCTCGAGATGGTCGACCTGGCCGACCGCCGCGACCAGCCGGTCATGACGTTCTCCGGCGGCATGAAGCGCCGACTGGAGATCGCCCGCGGGCTGATGCACTCGCCGCGCGTGCTGTTCCTCGACGAGCCGACGATCGGCCTGGACCCGCAGACGCGCAGCTCGATCTGGCGCTACATCCGGGCGCTGCAGGAGGCCGAGGGGACGACGATCTTCATGACCACGCACTACATGGACGAAGCCGAGTTCTGCGACCGCATCGCGATCATGGACCGCGGCGAGATCGTCGTCCTCGACACGCCGCAGGCGCTGAAGGCCGGCGTCGGCGCCGACCGCGTCGTGCTCGGCACGACCGACGACGACGCGGCGCTGGCCGCGCTGCGCGACCGCTTCGGCATCGAGGCCGCGGTGGCGGAGGGCGCGGTGACGTTCCACGTCGAGGACGGCGAGGCGTTCGTCCCGCGGCTGTTCGCCGACCTGGACGTCGCCATCACGTCGGTCGCCGTCTCGCGGCCGACGCTGGACGACGTCTTCATGCGGTACACGGGCTCGACGATCCGCGATGCGGAGACCGGCGGCACGGCCGCTCTCAACCGCACGATGATGCGCGCGATGGCGGGGGCGCGGCGATGAGCGCCGTCATGGCCGACATCGTCGCCGCCCGGGTGCCGGAGCGCACGTGGCGCTCGGAGGCGCGGGCGGTCAAGACCGTCTGGAATCGCGATCTGATCCGTTTCCTGGGCAATCGCGGGCAGACCATGACGTGGCTGGTCCAGCCGCTGCTGTTCCTGTTCGTGCTGGGCTCCGGGCTGCAGACGCTGTCCGCCCCCTCCACCGGCGGCTTCGACCTCAAGACGTTCATCTTCCCGGGCGTGATCTGCATCGCTGTGCTGTTCACGGCGATGATCAGCGCCGCCTCGCTGGTGTGGGATCGGGAGCTCGGGTTCCTGCGGGAGATGACGATCGCGCCCGTCAGCCGGACGTCGATCCTGCTCGGCAAGTGCCTGGGCGGGGCGAGCATCGCCGCGTCGCAGGGCGTGATCGTGCTGGCGCTCGCCGGCCTGGTCGGCGTTCCCTACGACATCGGCCTGCTGCTCGGCGCGCTCGGCCTGCTGGTGCTGGTCGCCTTCGCCGTGAGCGCCTTCGGCATGCTCGTCGCCGTCACGATCAAGCAGGCCCAGACCTTCACCTGGGTGATGCAGCTGGTCGTGTTCCCGGTGGTGTTCCTGTCCGGCGCCCTCTACCCGGTCTCCGGGCTGCCCGGGTGGCTGGAGGTGCTGAACCGGCTCAACCCGCTGACCTACGCCGTGGATGCCATGCGACACCTGGTGTTCGACCACCTCGACGTCTCCGAGGCGGCGCGACGGACGCTGGATCCGGGCGTCACGTGGTTCGGCTGGCAGGTGCCGGCGCTCGTCGAGGTCGGGATGGTGCTGGTGCTCGGCGTCGGGATGCTGGCCCTCGCGATCTGGCGCTTCTCGCGCGCGGAGTGACTCCCGGGCGCCTCATCCCCATCGGAGGATGCGCGGCGGTGGCGGGTGGGGGATCGTCCGGGCATGCTCACCGCCATCGCGATCCTGTGGTTCCTGGTCTGGGTCTTCGTCGTCGTCGACATCGTGCGCAGGCCGCAGTTCACCAGGGTGAAGAAGATCGCCTGGGCGCTGATCGTGCTGATCCTCCCCGTGGTCGGCGTGATCGGCTACCTGATCGTGCGCCCGCCGGACGTGGGCGACCGGTTCGGTCGCGCGTCGGACGCGGAGCCGGAGGAGCGGATGCGCGGGTCGCATCCGGTCTGAGTCGCGGTTTCAGATCTGTCACGTCTATCGCTGCTGGTCCGTCACCGCCTTGACGGACGGCGACGAAGGGATGTGACATGGAGCGCGACGAGCACCTCGCGAGCGAGTTCGAAGAGCACCGCGACCACCTGACGGCGGTCGCCTACCGCATGCTCGGATCGGTGACGGAGGCCGAGGACGCCGTGCAGGAGGCGTGGCTGCGGCTGCAGCGCTCGGACGACGACCGGATCATGAACCTGGGCGGGTGGCTCACGACCGCCGTGGCCCGGGTGTCGCTCGACATGCTGCGCGCCCGCCGGACCAAGAGCCTCGATCCCTTCGAGGAGGGGCGGATGCCCGACCCGCTGGTCGAGCGCTATGGCGATCTCGACCCCGAGCACGAGGCGGTGCTCGCCGACTCGGTCGGCCTGGCGGTCCTGGTCGTGCTCGAGACGCTGACGCCGGCGGAGCGGCTCGCGTTCGTCCTGCACGACATGTTCTCGGTCCCGTTCGGCGAGATCGCCGAGATCGTCGGCCGCACCCCGGAGGCCTCGCGGCAGCTCGCAAGCCGGGCCCGGCGGCGGGTCCGCGGATCCGCACCCGTGCCCGACCGGGACCTGCGCCGCCGGCGCGAGGTCGGCGATGCCTTCCTCGCCGCCTCGCGCGACGGGCGCTTCGAGGACCTGCTCGCACTGCTGGACCCCGACGTGGTGCTACGCGTGGACGAGGGCGACGGGGTCGCTCCGCGCATCGTCCACGGCGCGGAGGCCGTCTCGCGGCAGGCGTTCGCCCACTCGCAGCTGGCCCAGTTCTCCCGCCCCGCCCTGGTGAACGGGGACCCGGGCGGCGTGGTCGTGCAGGACGGCGTGACGACGGCGATCGTGGCCCTGACCGTCGCGGACGGGAGGATCGTCGCGATGGACATCCTCGCCGACCCGCGACGGCGCGCGAACCTCGATCTCTCGGAGTTCGGCGGTGAGCATCGGGGGTCCTAGCCCCAGGACCCGGCCGGCGTCCGGATCGCCACGTTGAACCGGTTCCAGACGTTGATCGCCGCGATCTCG
>DASUQB010000430.1:0-6520 GCA_036280835.1 Microbacterium sp.
GCGACCCCGCCGCTGCGGCGACGCCGGCCGCCCCCACGAGACTGCGTCCTGGCGCCGAGACTGCGTCCTGGCGCCGCGACTGCGGGGCGTGCCCGCGGTCTCGGCGCCCAGAAGCAGTCTCGGCCGGAGGAGAGGGGGGCGTTCAGCGACCCGTTCGGCGACCCGCCAGGGTCTCCGCGGCCTTGCGGGCGCCGCGGACGGCGACCGCGACGCTCGTGAGAGTCGGGTTCATCGTGTTCGCGGTCGGGATCGTGCCGTTGCCTCCGACGACGAGCCCGTCGACACCCCACACGCGCGACCACGGGTCGGCGACGGACGTGCCGTCGTCGGTCTCGCCGATGCGCGTCGTGCCCATGTAGTGCAGGCTCGAGCCGTTCGGCAGCAGCCTCGGCGGCGCGATGAACTCCCCGAGCGCCTCCCCCGCGCGCGTGAGGCGCTCGGTCGCCGCCGCGATCTCGGCGATCTCGGCATCCGTCAGCTCGTACTCGATCGTCATGTTGGGAAGGCCGCGATAGTCGAGGTCGTCGTCGTCGAAGGTGACCCCGTCCTCGACCCGCGGGCGCTTGCGCATGCCGTAGCCCATGTTGACGTAACCCCACCGGTTGCCCGCGGCGGGGTGCGAGGGGTCGAGCTGGAACGGCGGGTTCTCGGCGTACATCACCTGCAGGGAGTACGGGTGGTTCGGTTCCGAGAACGGTATGCGGTTCACGGCCGCCACCGGATCGGCGGGGTTCAGCGAGCGGCGCGCGATCTCGGCGTCGAGGTCCTGCTCGGTGGCGAAGCGGCCGATCTTCCCGGCATCCAGGGCCACCGTCGAGATGACGACGGGGTGCTCCGTGAGGTAGCGCCCGAGGGCGGCGGGGCGGATGCCGGAGGCCCACAGCAGCTGGGGCGAGCGGAACGCGTCGGCGGCGACGACGACGAGGTCGGCGGGGACGAAGCTCGTCTCGCGGGTGCGCAGGTCTTCGACGGTCACGCCCGTGGCGCGCCCGTCCTCCACCTCGACCCGGCGCACGAGAGACAGGTCGCGCAGCTCGAACCGCTCGCTGAGGGGCGACGACGCGTCGATGAGCGGGCCCAGCACGACGTCGGCACCGGCCCAGCGCATGGTGCCGTCGGGCTGCGGATCCCCGGCGACCGGAAGCGTGCCGGGGCCGTAGCCCTCGGGCAGCTCGCCGGCGTAGTCCTCCTCGAGCAGCGCGCGGATCCCCTCCCCGATCGCGGAGTCCGCGAACGCGGCGCTCTGCACGTGCAGCAGCCCCTTCGCCACATCGAGCAGGTCGTTCCACTCGTCGTCGGCGATGAACGGGATCTTCTCGCTGAAGGCCGGCGACGGGGTCGCGCAGGTCCAGTGCGCTCCCTGACCGCCGACGTTCGTGGCGGCTGCCGCGGCGGGGAAGGTCGGCGCCGTTGCCGAGCCCTCCCCGCCGAAGTCGAGCAGGTGCGTGCCCTGACGGGCGGTGAACATGCCCTCGACGACCACGCCGGAGGGGAGCCCGAGCGACTCGCGGTGATCGCCCGCCTGCGGGCCCTGCGACATCTCCCGGGCGCGCTCCTTCTCGGCGGGGTCGGCGATGTTGCGCACGCTCTCGCCCGGGATGGCGGTCAGCTGCGGGCCGGCCTCGAACATCACGACGCGCGCGTCCGGGAGCTGCTCGACGAGCACGCGGGCGTAGGCGGAGCCGATCGGTCCGCTGCCGACGACGGCGATGGTGGGGTGCTGCGACATGGTGTCTCCTTGCGGGGTGGTCACGCGACGGCCGCCTCGGCCGTGGTCAGGGGTGCGGCGTCGTGCTCGTCGGAGAGCCGTCCCCGCGGAAGCAGGAGGGCCGCGACGATGCCGACCGCATAGGCGATCGCGAGGCCGACGAAGATCGGGGCGAGCACGCTCGAGTAGAGCTCCGCCACCTGCGCCTGCACTGCGGGCGAGGCGGCGGAGACGGCCTGAGGCGTGAGGGTCGCGGCATTCAGCGATGCGGGCAGCCCGAGGGTCACGCCCGCGCCGATCAGCCCGCCGACGACCGCGGTCGCGGTCGTCGAACCGACCTGGCGCACAAGGCTCACGGTGGCCGTGACGCTGCCGGTGTCGGAGCGCGGGGCGGCGCTCTGCGCGACGGCGACGATGATGTTCATGAATGACCCGGTGCCGATTCCGACGAGCCCCATCGCGAGCATGGGAACCCACAGCGGCATCCCGGCGGGCAGGAGCGCCATCACCAGCAGCCCCACGGCGGCCGCGATGGTGCCGAAGATCGGGAAGACCCGGTACCGGCCGGTGCGGCTCGCGAGGGATCCTGTGACGAGGGTGCTCACGAGCATCCCGAACACCGTCGCGATGGGCACGAGCCCCGACACGGTCGCCGTCGTGCGGTACGCCATCTGGATGTAGGTGGGCACGTACGAGACGACGGAGAAGAGCCCGACGCCGATGACGGTCGACAGCACGATGCACACGAGGATCGTGCGGTTCGCGAAGTGCCGGAGGGGCACGACCGGCTCGGAGACCCGGAGCTCGATCGCGATGAACGCCGCGAAGCCCAGGATGGCGACGAGGGCGGCGATGAGCACGGGGATGCCGCTTCCCGCGGCACCCGCGCTTGCCCAGCCGGCGGCGAGCACGAAGGCGGTGACGGTGACACCGAGCACGACCGCGCCCGCGATGTCGAAGCGCCTGCCCGAGCGGCCCGCGATGTGCGGCACCGCCACGACGGCGAGCGCCAGCGCGATCATCCCCACGGGGATGTTGATCCAGAACACCCAGCGCCAGCCCCACGCGTCGGTGATGAGTCCGCCCGCGAGCGGACCGACGAGGATCGCGATCGGGAAGGCCGCGCCGATGAGGGAGAGCACGCGGGGGC
The DNA here is from genome assembly GCA_036280835.1 of Microbacterium sp. Taxonomy (GTDB): domain Bacteria; phylum Actinomycetota; class Actinomycetes; order Actinomycetales; family Microbacteriaceae; genus Microbacterium. The sequence goes on from DASUQB010000430.1 coordinate 2,859, forward strand.
GCTCTCGCGGCGAGGTCACCTCGCCCACGATCGTCTGCGGCATGAGGTGCAGCCCCGCCGAGCCGACCCCCTGGGCCACGCGGGCGATCGCCAGCTGCGTGATGTCCTGGGCGAGGCCGCAGAAGAGCGAGGCGACGAGGAAGAGGGCGAGGCTCGAGAGGAAGATCAGGCGCGCCCCGACGAGGTCGGCGAGCTTGCCGAGCACGGGCAGCAGGACCGTGCTGGCGAGGGTGTAGGAGACGATGACCCAGCTCATCTGCTCGACGGCGCCGAGTTCGCCGGTGATGGTCGCGAGCGACGTGGCCACGACGGTGTGATCGAGCGCTCCGAGGAACGACACGGTGAGCAGGGAGACGATGAGGAGGCGGAGCCTCCACGGGGAGAGTGGCATGCGAGTCACCCGAACGATCGGGCGGTCGACGCGACGGGGTGTGCCCCCCGCGCTGCATCACCCGGGGGAACGGATCTTGTGGATCCCGACGTCATGTCGATTCTATGCCGTCTTTAGTCTGAAAGCAACCAAAGTGGCTGATCCGGTTTCAGCGCACTCGAGCGCGGGGGCGCGGCCGGGCTGCGGGAACGGCGGGCGGTGCTGCGCGGGGGCCGACGGTCCCGGTGAGCTCGCCGATGCCCTCGACGACCATGCGCACCTCGTCGCCCTCCTGCAGCGGCGGCGGGGTCAGCTCGCCGTTGCGGCCCCACAGCTCGCCGAGGCATCCGCCGTTGCCGACCGTGCCGGAGCCGAGCACATCGCCGGGCACCACCCGGGAGTTGCGGGATGCGTACGCCACGAGCTCCGGGAAGGGCCAGCCCATGTTCGACACGAGGTCGTGGCCGATCAGCCGGCCGTTCACGAACACCTCGCCGCGCACGGCGAGGAAGCCGTCGGCGTCGAGGAAGGGGGCGAGCTCGTCGGCCGTGACGATCCACGGTCCGAGGGTGGTGCCGAAGTCCTTGCCCTTCGCCGGCCCGAGGCGCACCTTCATCTCGCGCGCCTGCAGGTCCCGGGCGGACCAGTCGTTCATCACGGTGTACCCGAAGATGTGGGATGCCGCGGCATCCGGCGCGAGATTCCGCCCGTCGGAGCCGGCCACCCCGCCGACGACGACGGCCACCTCGAGCTCGAAGTCGAGGCGCTCGGTCATCGGAGGGGCGACGGCATCGCCCGGGCCGAGCACCGTGTGCGGGTTCGTGAAATAGAAGGTCGGCGCCTGGTACCACTCGGGCACGACCTCGCTCTTGCCCTCGACCCCGGCGCTCACGCCCTCCACGTGCTCCTCGAACGCCACGAAGTCGCGGATCGCCGCGGGGACGAGCGGGGCGAGGAGACGGACCTCGGCGAGCGGAACCCCTCCCTGCGTCGCCCGCGCGGAGAGCGCGTGCGCGGCATCCAGCCCCCGCGCGAGCACCTCGGCAACGGTCAGTCCGTCGGGGAACGCGACGACACGGTCGTCGACGACGAAGCCCTCGCCCAGGATCGGTCCATGCTGCCAGCGGGCGATCCTCACGCCTTCACCAGGGTCTCCACGAGCGCCTCGGCGTTGCCGGCGAGGATCGCTTCGGTCACCGCGCCATCCAGCCCCGCATCCCGCACGAAAGCGACGGGGTCATCCAGCCCCATGTCGAACGGGAAGTCGCTGCCGAGCACGACGCGGTCGGCGCCCGCGACCTCGACAAGCGCCCGCAGGGTGCGCTCGTCGTGCACGACCGTGTCGAACCAGAGCCTGCGCAGGTAGGTCGACGGGCGGTGCTCGCAGCGCCGCGCCTCGGGCCGCACGTCCCACGCGCGGTCCGACCGGCCGATCACCGTCGGCAGGTACCCGCCGCCGTGCGCCGCGACCACCTTCAGCCCCGGATGCCGGTCGAGCACGCCCGCGAAGATCAGGTGCGACAGCGCCACGGCGTTCTCGGTCGGCTGCCCGACGGTGTTCGAGAGGTAGAACCGGTCGAGGCGCTCGTCGAGGCTGCAGCCGAAGGGGTGCAGGAAGACGATGCAGCCGAGCTCCGCCGCACGGGCCCAGAAGGGCTCGAGCCGCTCGTCCGAGAGTTCGACGTCGCCGGCGAACGACGAGATCTCGACCCCGGCGAGCCCGCGCCCCAGCACGGCGTCGTCGAGGTACTCGACGATCCGCGACGGATGCTGCAGCGGCACGACCCCGAGCCCGACGAGCCGGTCGGGTGCCTGGGCGACGTGCTCGGCGACGAGGCGGTTCGTCTCCATGGCGACCCACACGGCGAGCCCCTCGGGAGCCCACGGGTAGAAGTGGTTGGGCGACACGCTGACCCACTGGCGATCGACGCCCTGCTCGTCCATCGCCGAGAGGCGGGCGCGCACGTCGGTGAGCTTCGGGATCCGGGCGCCGACCATGGCGCCCGAGGCCTGCAGGCTCTCGATGCCGTTGCGGCGCTTCTCGAGCTCGGCGGCCTCGGCGACGAGCTCAGGCGCGCGGCGCTCGACCTCGGCGTGCATCGCCGGAAGGAGCAGGTGCGCGTGGACGTCGGTGGTCATGCGGGCTCCGCCATCTTCTTCGCGATGCCGAAGATCAGGCCGCCGGCGTCCGCGTCGCGGTTTCCGTCGATCTGCCACTGGCCGAGCTGCACGGATGCCTCGACAACCGCCTTCGCGCGCGGAAGCCGGCGGGCGTGGAAGTCGTCCCACAGCTGCTGGTCGAGCTCGTCGCGGGAGACGAGCAGCTCGGTGAGCACGTACGCGTCCTCGAGCCCCTGGGCGGCGCCCTGAGCGATCGTCGGGGGGCAGCTGTGCGCGGCGTCGCCGATGATGACGGCGCGTCCGCGGTTCCAGGGCTCCTCGACCATGTGGGAGGTGAACCACGTGTAGTTCGCGTGCGCGCCGGCCTCGAGGTCGGCGCGGATCGAGTTCCACGGTCCTCCGTAGGCGCGCGACTCCTCGAGCATGATGCGCGTCGCGTCCTCGTCGGAGGTGCCGAAGCGATCCTCGGCCTTCTCCACGAGGAACGCGTACATGCTGTCCTCGCCCGTCGGCGTGTAGCCGGCGATGTAGACCGGGCCGCCGTAGTACAGCTCGCTGCGCTCGACCTCGGGCGGCCGCGAGACGAACGTGCGCCAGATGCCCATGCCGGTCGGCTGCGGCTTGGTCTCGATGCCGATGAGATCCCGCACGGCGGAGTTCAGGCCGTCGGCGCCGATCAGGAGGTCGTACTCGCCGGCCGACTCGTCGTCGACGTAGAGCTCGACGGCGTCGTTCGCCCGCGTGTCGACCCCGGTGATCTTCTTGCCGAAGTGGATGTTCGCGCCGGCCTTCTGGGCGTGCTCCAGCAGAATGCGGGCGAGATCGGCCCGCGGCATCCCCATCGCCGACGGGTAGTCCGGCCCACCGGTCTTGACATCGGGCAGGTTGGCGACGATCGGCGCGTCGGGACCGGGGGCGCGCAGGTTCAGCCCCTCGAACGGGTAGCCGGCCTTGCGGATGTCGTCCCACGCCCCGAGGGCGTCGAAGACGCGCAGGGCGTTGCCCTGCAGCGAGATGCCTGAGCCGAGCGCACTGAGCTCGGGCTTGGCCTCGAAAAGGTCTACGGTGACACCCGCCTTGGCGAGCTGGATGGCGGCGGCGAGGCCCGCGACCCCGCTGCCGGCGATGGCGACCTTCTGAACTGCGGTCATGTCAGAACCTCTCTGTTCCT
>DASUQB010000431.1:0-3878 GCA_036280835.1 Microbacterium sp.
TGCAGCGTGAAGCCCAGGTGCGCGGCGATGTCGGATGCCGTCCGCTGGGTCAGCGGGCCGCCCGGATGGTCGACGGCGTCGAGGATGCGGCGGGCGTGGCCCTCGAGCTCCGCGAAGTAGTTGTCCTGCCGGCGCATGAGGTGGCGGAGCTCGACGTTGGCCCGCCGCGCCTCTTCGGGCGTCGCCGCGCGCTCGTCGCGCAGCCGCTCGATCTCGCCCTGCAGCGCCAGCATCGCCTGCAGCGCCTCCGTCGGCACGCCCTTGCCGATGCGGAACGGCTCTATGCCGAGGGCCTGGAACGTCGGCCCCTTCATGGACCGCTCGAGCGCGATCTCGAGCGTCGAGCGCTCGTCGAGCGGGTCCGACTCGAGGAGAGCCTCCAGGCTCGCCCCGAGCGTGCGCGCGATGTCGCGCAGCAGCGTGAGCTTCGGCTCCCGCTTGCCGTTCTCGATCATCGAGAGCTGGCTCGGCGCGCGATCCACGGCGGCGGCGAGCTCGTCGAGCGTCATCCCCTTCTGCGTGCGCAGCTGCCGGATGCGGCGGCCCATGGTGAGCGCGTCGGTCTCCCCATTCGTCTCGGTCCGCTCGCTCGGGGGGCGGCTCGTCAGTGTCATACGAGCGATTCTCTCACCGAAGCAGAACTTCGGCGAATCTTCACAACCGATTTTGCCAGGCGGCGCGAGATTCTTCTCTCAGAGTGGAGACACGCCATCCGGTGCCCTCCACCTGGAGGACCGGCTCCCCGACGAAGAGGACACCGACATGACTCTCCACTCCACCCCCGGACAGCCCCCGCTGCGTGCGGGCGATCAGACCCAGACGGCGGCCGAGCTGCAGGAGATCTGGGACACCGACCCCCGCTGGGACGGGGTCGAGCGCACCTTCACGGCGGAGGACGTCATCCGCCTCCGTGGCTCCGTCCGCGAGGAGAGCACCCTCGCGCAGCGCGGTGCCGAGAACCTGTGGAACCTCCTGCACACCGAGGACTACATCCGGGCCCTCGGCGCCTACACCGGCGGCCAGGCCGTGCAGCAGGTGCGGGCCGGGCTCAAGGCGATCTACCTGAGCGGCTGGCAGGTCGCCGCCGACGGCAACCTCGCCGGGCAGACCTACCCGGACCAGAGCCTCTACCCCGCCAACTCGGTGCCCGCCGTCGTGCGCCGCATCAACAACGCGCTGATCCGCCAGGACCAGATCGAGCACGCCGAAGGAGAGCTCACGCAGGACTGGCTCGCGCCGATCGTGGCGGATGCCGAGGCCGGCTTCGGCGGACCGCTCAACGCCTACGAGCTGGCGCAGTCGCTGATCGCCTCGGGCGCCGCCGGCATCCACTGGGAGGACCAGCTCGCGAGCGAGAAGAAGTGCGGACACCTCGGCGGCAAGGTGCTCGTCCCGACGCAGCAGCACATCCGCACGCTGAACGCCGCCCGCCTGGCGGCGGACGTCGCCGGGGTGCCGACGGTCATCATCGCCCGCACCGACGCCCTCGCGGCCGACCTGCTCACGAGCGACGTCGACGAGCGCGACCAGGCGTTCACCACCGGCGAGCGCACGAGCGAGGGCTTCTACCGCGTGCGCCCGGGCCTCGACGCGGTCATCAGCCGCGGGCTGGCCTTCGCCCCGTACGCCGACCTCATCTGGGTCGAGACCGGCGAGCCGGACATCGAGCTGGCACGCGAGTTCGCCGCGGCGATCCACGCGCAGCACCCCGGCAAGCTGCTGGCGTACAACTGCTCGCCGTCGTTCAACTGGAAGCGCCACCTCGACGACCAGCAGATCGCGACCTTCCAGCAGGAGCTCGCCGACCTGGGCTACAAGTTCCAGTTCATCACCCTTGCCGGCTTCCATGCCCTCAACTACTCGATGTTCGACCTCGCACAGGGCTACGCCGACCGCGCGATGAGCGCGTACGTCGAGCTCCAGGAGGCCGAGTTCGCCGCCGAGGCCCGCGGCTACACCGCGACCAAGCACCAGCGAGAGGCCGGAACCGGCTACTTCGACTTCGTCTCCTCCGCGCTCAACCCCGACAGCGCGACCCTGGCCCTGGTGGGATCCACCGAGGCGCAGCAGTTCCATTGAAGCGACCCCACAGACAGGACGAGAACATGACCATCACCGACACGGGTTCACCGCCCATCACGACCGGCTCCATCCGCACCCATCCGCACATTCCCGAGATCGAGATCACCGGGCCGATGCGCGACCGCTACGACGAGATCCTCACCCCGGATGCCGTCGCCTTCCTCACCGAGCTGCACCAGCGCTTCGGCGGCCGGCGCCACGACCGGCTCGCCGACCGCATGCGCCGCCGCTTCGAGATCGGCAACGGGCACGACCCGCGGTTCCGTGACGACACGGCGCACATCCGCGACGACGCCGAGTGGACCGTCGCCGGTGCAGGCCCCGGCCTCGAGGACCGGCGCGTCGAGATCACGGGTCCGACCGACCCGAAGATGACGATCAACGCCCTCAACTCCGGAGCGCGCGTCTGGCTCGCCGATCAGGAAGACGCCACCTCCCCTACCTGGAAGAACGTCATCGAGGGCCAGCTCTCGCTGCGGGACGCGATCCGCGGCGAGCTGTCGTTCATCAGTGCGGAGGGCAGGACCTACGAGGTCACCGCCGAGCGCACGCCCACGATCGTGATGCGCCCTCGCGGCTGGCACCTGCCCGAGCAGCACCTGAGCTTCACCGACCGCTCGGGGCGCCGGATGGCGGCATCCGGCTCGCTCGTCGACTTCGGGCTCTACTTCTTCCACAACGCGCAGGAGCTGATCGGCGCGGGCCGCGGCCCGTACTTCTACATCGCGAAGCTCGAGAGCTCCGAGGAGGCGAAGCTCTGGGACGACGTCTTCACCTTCAGCGAGCGCTACATCGGCATCCCGCACGGCACGATCCGCGCGACGGTGCTGATCGAGACGCTGCCCGCCGCGTTCGAGATGGAGGAGATCCTGTTCGAGCTGCGCGACCACTGCGCGGGGCTGAACGCCGGGCGCTGGGACTACATCTTCTCGATCATCAAGAACTACCGGGGTCGCGGCGCCCGGTTCGTGATGCCCGACCGCAGCGAGGTGACGATGACGGTGCCGTTCATGCGGGCCTACACCGAGCTGCTCGTGAAGACGTGCCACAAGCGCGGGGCTTTCGCGATCGGCGGCATGAGCGCGTTCATCCCCAATCGGCGCGACCCCGAGGTGACCCGGCGCGCGATCGAGAAGGTGTCGGCCGACAAGCGCCGCGAGGCCGGCGACGGCTTCGACGGCACGTGGGTCGCGCACCCGGACCTGATCCCGACGGCCATGGCGGAGTTCGACGCCGTGCTCGGCGATCGGCCGAACCAGGTCGACCGCCGGCGCGACGACATCCACGTGACGGCGGCCCAGCTGCTCGACGTGCACATCGGCCGCCCGGTCACCGACCACGGCGTGCACGAGAACGTGTCGGTCGCGATCCGCTACATCGAGGCGTGGCTGCGGGGCCTCGGGGCCGTCGCCATCGACAACCTCATGGAGGATGCCGCGACCGCCGAGATCGCGCGCAGCCAGGTGTGGCAGTGGATCCACCAGGACCACAGCACCGCCGAGGGCACGCGGATCACGCGCGAGTACGTCGAGGGGCTGATCGAACAGGTGCTGACCGAGGTGGAGCACCGCGACCCATCGACGGGCTCGGGTACCGACCGCTTCGACGACGCGGCGGAGGTGTTCCGGGAGGTGGCGCTCCGCGAGGAGTTCCCGACCTTCCTGACGCTCGGGGCGTACGGCCGGGTCCTCGTCGAGGCCGGGTAGCACACCCGCTCCGCGGATTCGCGTCGACGCTGTCGCCGTGAAGCGCAGAGTGAGTGCAGATCGACGCAGAAGGGGTGGATGCCGGGGCCC
>DASUQB010000432.1:0-6515 GCA_036280835.1 Microbacterium sp.
GATCCGCCTCACCACCTTCGCCCAGGACCCCGGCGGAGGCGCCGGTCAGGCCGTGTCCGAGGGATGGGACATCCGGGCCGGCCGACCGTGGTGAGAACGAACGGGTCCGGCGAGCCTGCGCCCGCCGGACCCGTTCGTCACAACCGCCTGCGGGTCACCAGATCAGCACCGGCACCGGAATCGCCGCGCGCGAGTCGCCGTAGCCGTCGACCCCCGTGAACGTCGTGCGGATGAGGTGGAGGCCTCGCCCGAGGGCCGGCAGCGCGATGTCGACCTTGCCCTTCGCAGAGGCGGCGAGCTCGACGGTCGCGATGACCGCCCCGCGGTCGGTGACCGTCACGGTGCCGACCGGGGCGCTGCCGTCGGCGGCGATGATCCGACCGGACACCTTCACCGGCGTGCCGGCCTTCGCGGCGATCTTGTTCGGCGCGGCGAGCACGACCGTGTCGACCGACTCCTGATCGACGAGCACGGCGACCGACCGAGCCGGCACCGTCACGGAGCCCGTCGCGGCATCCCACGTCGTCGTCTTCACGACGGCGTCGGAGCCGTTCGCCTGCGCGCCCGTCAGGGCGAACCCGCGGCCCGCGAGGGCGCCGACCGTCTGGGTGACGGGTGCCGGCGAGGCGTTGAAGACGACGAGCGCTCCCTCGAGCTCGGGATCGACGTCTTCACCGACGAGGTCGTCGATGAGCATCGTGATCACGCCGGGAGCGGCATCCGCCCCGCCGTTCGGGAACGACACCTTCTGCTTGATCAGGTCGGCCGAGCCGAGGCGGAGCAGGTCGACTTCCGAGCGCACGCGCAGCAGGTCGAGGGCGGACGCCTCGGCGGAGGCCATATCGTCGGCGCCGGGCTTGAGCGACGGGTTCGCGAGCAGGGGGGCCATGATGTCCCACTTCTCGCCGTTGTCGGCCTCCATGGGCAGCCCCGAGCCGAAGGTCGACTCCTGGCCCGTCCAATCGATGCGGTTGAACCAGTCGCCCGAGTTGTAGCTGTTGCGATCCAGCGACTTCGAGCGCAGCAGCTCGGTGCCGGCGTGCCAGAACGACACCGCCTGCGAGAGCGTCACGGTGGCCAGCGACAGGGTGTTCATGCGCACCCTGTCCTCCATCGACGTGTCGGTCGGCAGCTTGAAGACCGACAGGTCGAACAGCGTCTCGTTGTCGTGCGCGTCGACGTAGTTGATGACCTCTTCCGGCTGATCGGCGTAGCCGGCGGGTGAGCCGTTGTAGTCCACCTGTGCGCCGTTCTTCACCGTGCCATCGGATGCCGTGAACTCGAAGTCGCGCAGGTTGCCGGCGAGGCCGAGCTTCACGAGGTCGGTCTGCTGACCGAGGTTTCGCAGGCCGTCCCGTTCGATCGGCTGGCCGTTCGGGTCGGTCTCGAGACCCGTTCCGAATCCCTGCTCGAACGTCGAGACGGCGGCCACCGGGCTGCCCCCGTGCACACCGTCGCGCAGACGGTCGTTGAAGGTGCCGATGCCGGTGCCGCCGAGCTGCCCCTGCGTTGCCTGCTCGAAGAGGGCGTTGTTCGCGACCTCGCCGAAGTTCCAGCCCTCGCCGTAGAGGTAGACCGCCTCGCCGTCGATGCCGTCCTTCTTCACCGTCAGCTCGTCGAGCGCTTCGCGCACGGCCAGCATGTTCGCCTTCGAGTGGTGGCCCATGAGGTCGAAGCGGAACCCGTCGACCTTGTAGTCGCGCGCCCACGTGACGACCGAATCGACCATGAGCTTCTCGGCCGCCGCGTGCTCGGTCGCGACGTTCTGGCAGCAGGTGGATGTCTCCACCGCACCGACCGCGTTGAGGCGGTGGTAATAGCCCGGCACGACCTGGTCGAGCACCGAGCGATCGGCCTGGCCGGACTGCGCCGTGTGGTTGAACACCTGGTCGAGCACGACCTGCAGGCCGGTCTGGTGCAGTGCGCCCACCATCGAGCGGAACTCGGCGACACGCGCCCCGCCGTTCGGGTCGACGGCGTACGAGCCCTCCGGAGTCGTGAAGTGGTACGGGTCGTAGCCCCAGTTGAAGCCGTCGGCATCGCGGATCTCGTCGATGCACGCCTGCTGCTCAGGGGAGTCCGGCGCGAACGACGCGAGGTCGCAGTCGGGCACGGCCTGGGTGGCGCGGTCCTCCTCGATGGTCGCGATGTCGAACGAGGGGAGCAGGTGCACGGTGTTCATGCCCGCCTCGGCGAGCTGTGCCAGCTGCGTCATGCCCGCGCTGTCCTTGCGGGTGAACGCCTTGTACGTTCCGCGCTCGGCCTCGGGCACCGACTCGTCGGTGATCGAGAAGTCGCGGATGTGCAGCTCGTAGATCGTGCGGTCCACCGGCTTCGCGATCTCGGGCGCCGCCGCCTTCTCCCACGTCCTCGGCCGGAAGGCCTTGTCGCCCAGGTCGACGGCCACGGACCGCACGGAGTTCTCCGTGAGCGCGACCGAGTAGGGGTCGGTGACCTGGTTGGTCTCGATCTTCCCGGTGGTCGGCGCATAGACGCGCACCTCCCACAGGTACTCGTCGCCCTTGAGGGCCGACGCGCCCGCCACCGACCACGTGCCGGATGCGGCGTCCCACGCCGCCTCGTGGCGCGTCGGGTCACCGGTGGCACCGGCGTCCCAGGTGAGCAGGGTCGCCTCCTGCGCGGTCGGCGCCCAGAGGCGGAAGGTCGGCTTCTTGCCCTTGAACGCGACCCCGAGCGTCTTGCCGTCCAGTTCCGCGGCGTAGAGATCGTCGAGCACGCCGGGGATCTGGACGCCCGTGAAGGCGCTCAGCGCGCCGGCGCCGTTGCGCTGTGCGACCGCGAGCTGCCCTTTGACGAGGGCCGCGGCATCCGCCGCTTCCACCCGCAGAGCGACGTAGCCTGCCAGTGCGGGGAACGCCGCCTTCTGGTCGGCCGTCAGGCCGCTGGTCACCAGGCTGAGCTCGATCGGGTCGGCGCCGGTCACGTCACCGTCGGCCACCGCGAGCTCGGCATCCTCCGACGCGTAGAGCTGCCACGAGGCCTCGTCCTTCGGCGCGCCGAGGTTCGCGGGCCACGCGATGGTGGTCTCGTCGATCCAGTGCGCCTGCAGCTGACCGACTCCCGCGAGCGGCGGGTCGGTCACGATGATCTCGAGCACGTGGGTGGCGAGGGTGTAGCGGAACTCGACGAGCTTGCCGTCGGTGGCACTGAACGAGTAGTTCGCGCCGCCCGGGGCGCCGCCGACGCCGTAGTTCTCGTTCCAGCTGAGGCCGTGTGCGACCTTGCCCTCGTAGGCGCCGCTGGGGATCTTGTCGGTCGCGAACGTGTAGACACCATCGCCGTCACCGTCCGCCATCAGGCTCGCGAGGCAGTCCGGCGCCCAGTCGCCCGGGCAGCCGAGCTCGCTCTGGAAGCTGCCGGGCACCGTGACGATCGGCCCCTGCGAGCTGTTCTGCACGATGTTGGTGCGGGGGTCGAAGTAGAAGGTGATGGAGCCGCCCGCGTGCGTGTAGAGGATGTTGCCGCCGTTCAGCACGCCGTTCGCGCCGTAGTTGACGTCCCAGCTGCCGTTGAGCGCGACCTTGTACTCGTAGTCGCCGGCGGGCAGGTCGAACGTTCCCTTGTAGACGCCGCCCGGCTGCAGCGTGAGCTTCGCGGCGTCGCAGTTCGGTGCCCAGTCGCCCGCGCAGCCCATCTCGCTGTTGTGGTTGCCGGGGACGGTGACGAGCTCGATCGGGGTCTCGGGCTCCTCCTCCTCGACGAGCGTCACGGCGTTGCCGACCGACGCGTACGTCGACGCGGCGGAGCGCTGTCCCGCGGCGTCCGTCGTCACCGCGCGGTACTCGATGAGCGTGCCGTCGGCAAGACCGCGGATGTCGTGGAAGACGCGCGGGTCGGTGTCTTCTGCCGTCCCGAGAGACGTCCACTCGTCGGAGCCGGCGACGCGCCACGAGAAGCTCGTCTCGCTCCAGGTCGTGTCGGCGACATCCGCCGTCACCGCGACCTGGCCGGTGATCCCCGCACCGGCGGCGGGAGCCGACACCGTGATGTCTGCCGCCGCGGCGGGTGCCGTGACGGTGCGGTCCGCCTTGTAGACGACGGCGCCGAGCGCCGGGACAGTGACGGATGCCGCGGCCGCCGAGTCGGACGTCAGAGCGGAACCCCCGCCATACAGCGACGCGTACGAGGCACCGGCGGTCAGCGTGGTGAGCGAGACGGTCTGCTCGGTCTTCGTGTTGTTCAGCGCCACCAGGTACTCGGTCTTCTCCTCGCGGTCCACGCGGGAGAAGGCGTAGATGCCGGGTCCGTTCGTCGCGTAGCGCTCGAACTGGGCGCCGGTGTCGAGGGCCGGGTGCGCGGCGCGAAGCTCGGACAGGGCGCTGATGTGGGTGTAGAGCGGCGCGGTGGTGGAGTAGCGCGCCACCGACCCGGCGGTCTCACCGGTGACGAGCGGCTGGTTCTGGTACTCCGTCACCTGGGTGGGGAAGAGGGTCTGGCGGGCGTCCTTGTCGCCGCCGGTGCCGGCGAAGCCCTGCTCGTCTCCGTAGTACACGACGGGCTGGCCGCGCGTGAAGAACATGAGCTCGTGGGCGAGCTCGTCGCGCTGCAGCGTGTCGCCCGGCGCCAGGAGGAAGTGGCCCACTCGTCCCATGTCGTGGTTGCCGAGGAACGTCGGGAGCGCGGTGGCCGAGCTGTCCGGCGTCGTGTAATAGTCGTCGCCGTTGAACAGGCTCTGCAGGCCCTTGGTCGAGTTGCCCGCTGCGAAGCTGACGGCAGAGGACTGGAAGGTGAAGTCCAGCACCGAGTTCATGTCGGTGTCCCGGACGTAGGGCGAGAGCTTCACGGGGTCGGCGTCGTAGACCTCGCCGAACATGAAGAAGTCGGGCTTGCCGGCGGTCGTCTTGGCGTAGTCGAGCACTTCGGCGCTCCACTGCTCCCAGAACTCGAAGTTCACGTGCTTGGCGGTGTCGATGCGGAAGCCGTCGATGCCGCGGTCGATCCAGTCCTGGTACACGTCGACGAAGCCGTTCACGACCGTCGGGTGCTCGGTCATCAGGTCGTCGAGGCCGACGAAGTCGCCGTAGGTGACGGACTCGCCCGTCCAGGTCGAGTCGCCGCGGTTGTGGTACAGCGTCGGGTCGTTGAGCCAGGCCGGCACCTTGGTCTCGGCCGTGACGACCGGGGTGTACGGGAAGGACGTGGCCGGGTCGAGGGTCGGGAAGGCGGGGTCGCCGTCCGCGTAGTCCGCGAGGTCGATCACGGCGCCCCCGGCGTCCGTGTAGGGGCTGGTCGCCTGATCGATGTAGGAGTACTGCTTCTCGGTGTAGTCGATGAGGTCGGCCGTGTGGTTCGTGATGATGTCGAAGTAGACCTTGATGCCCTCGGCGTGGGCCTCCCCGATCAGCGCCTCGAGCTCTTCGTTCGTCCCGAGGTGCGGGTCGATCTGCGTGAAGTCGGTGATCCAGTAGCCGTGGTAGCCGGCCGATGCGTTGGCTCCGGTGCCCTGCACCGGCTGGTTCTTGAAGCTGGGGGTGAGCCAGATCGCGGTCGTGCCGAGGCCCTTGATGTAGTCGAGGTTCGCGCGCAGGCCGGCGATGTCGCCGCCGTGGTAGAAGCCCTTGTCGACCGGGTCGAACCCGTGAGCGAGGCGGTCGCCCGCGATGCCGGCGGTGTCGTTGGTGGTGTCGCCGTTGGCGAAGCGGTCGGTCATGACGAAGTAGAACTGCTCCTCGCTGCCGGCCTGTCGGGCGGGGGCCGCCGCGAGCGCGGCGTCGTCGCCGGTGTAGTCCCCGCGCACGGAGACGACCTCGAGGCCGACGCGCTTGAGGTTGTCGTCGAAGACGAAGCGAAGGGTGGACGGTCCGTCCACGACGAGGGGGATGTTCGCGCTGCCGCCGTTCAGACCGTATTCCGTGCCCCAGGTGTCGCCGATGACGACCTTGTACTCGAACGAGCCCGCCGGCACCTCGAACTCGCGCGCGAAGACGCCGGGGGCGCCCGTCGGGGCGAGCACCGTCTCGTTGCACTCCGGCTGCCAGTCGCCTGGGCAGCCGAGCTCGCTCTGCAGGCTGCCGACGAGCTTGACGCTGTCGGCGGCCGCCGCGGCCGGTGCCGCCGCGATGGCGGGAAGCGCCACGCTTCCCGCGAGCACGAGGACTGCGGACACGAGTGTTGCGAGCACGCGGCGTGCGCGTGCGGGGGTCGTCTTCGACACAGGGTGCTCCATTGGGGAAGTGGGCACGGCGACGTGCCCAGCGCGTCCTGCGACCGTAGCAAAGGCGGCCGATAAACTGCAAGCGCTTACATCATGAGAATTCCCTCACGCAGCGCTTCGTCTACATCCGCGCGAATCCGGGGATCGCAAGCGCGTGCATATCGGCAAGGGTCACAGGCGCTCTACGAGCGTGTCGTTCGCGAGCCCGCCGCCTTCGCACATCGTCTGCAGGCCGTAGCGGCCGCCACGCTCTTCCAACGCGTTCAGAAGGGTGGTCATCAACCGCGCACCTGAAGCTCCGAGCGGGTGGCCGAGTGCGATCGCGCCCCCGTTGACGTTG
>DASUQB010000433.1:0-7117 GCA_036280835.1 Microbacterium sp.
TTCGCTAGCGATCCCGGCGGCCCGGCGGCTGTCACGCGGGCGCCGTGCTTGTCAATGGGTTCCGGGCGGCCGCGGCGCCCATCTAGCGTGACCCCATGGTGGTGAACCAGCTGTGGCTCGTGCGGCACGGCGAGAGCGTGGGCAACGCGGCGGCGACGCGCGCCGACCACGAGGGTCTCGACGTCATCCCGCTCGACATCCGCGATGCCGACGTGCCCCTCTCGGAGACGGGCGAGGACCAGGCCGAGGCGCTCGGCACCTGGCTCGCCGCGCACCGCTCTGCGATCGACGTCTTCTGGGTGTCGCCGTACCTGCGGGCGAGGCAGACACTGGCCATCGCCCTGAAGGAGGACCGGTCACCCGCCGATGTCGCGGTCGACGAGCGACTGCGCGACCGCGAGCTCGGCATCCTCGACCTGCTCACCCGGCAGGGCGTCGGGCGCCTGCATCCGGAGGAGGCCGCGCGGCGGCGGCACCTCGGCAAGTACTACCACCGGCCACCCGGAGGCGAATCGTGGGCGGATGTCGCGCTGCGGCTGCGCTCCTTCCTCGGGGATGCCCTCGCCGGGCCGGGAGAGAGCGCCCTCGTCGTCGCGCACGACGCGGTCGTCATGCTCTTCCTCTCCCTGCTGCTGCCCATGGACGAGGAGACCCTGCTGCAGTTCGCGGCATCCCACACCGTCTTGAACGCATCGGTGACGCGGCTGGCACGCACCGAGAACGGCTGGGAGCTGATGGACTTCTCGAGCGTCGATCACCTGCAGCGCGAGGGCGCGCCCGTCACCGTGCACCCCGGAAACCCGGACGTGGAGCCTCGATGACCGGCATCGAGGTGACCCCGGACCTGCTGCGCGAGTGGGGGCTGCCCGAGCCGGGCGACTCGAAGAAGTCGCGCGGCAGGGTCATGGTCGTGGGGGGTTCCCGCCGTTCGCCCGGCGCCGTGCTGCTGGCCGGCGAGGCCGCTCTGCGCGTGGGCGCTGGCCGGCTCGGCCTGGTCGTCTCGGCCTCGGTCGAGGGACAGCTCGGCGTGCTGATGCCCGAGGCCGCGGTGCTTCCGCTGCCCGAGAAGGCGACGGATCCCATCGAGGGCGGTCTGCGCGACGAACTCGCCGCGGCCGACGCGGTGCTCGTCGGCCCGGGGTTCGACGACGCCGACGAGACGCGCGAGACGCTGCTCGCCGTAGTGGATGCCGGGATCAGCTGCCTCGTGCTCGACGCCTACGCACTCGGCATCCTGCCCGACATCGACCGCAGCCGGTTGCCGGCGGCTCTGATCCTCAACCCCAACGTCGAGGAGGCCGAGATCCTGCTCGAGCGCGACGCCGGGGAGGACCGGGCCGCCGATGTCCTGGAGATCGCCCGGCGCTTCGACGCGGTCGTCAACTGCTATGGCGTCGTGGCGACGCCGGACGGCGCGTCGTGGAACGTGCCGGGCGGCGGACCCGGGCTCGGCACCTCGGGCAGCGGCGACGTGCTGGCCGGGGCGATCGCCGGCTTCGCCGCCCGCGGACTTCCGCCTGAGCGTGCCGCGGTGTGGGGCAGCTGGGCCCATGCCCGCGCGGGCGACCGGCTGACGCAGCGCGCCGGCCTCGGGTTCCTGGCGCGGGAGATCCCGGCCGAGGTCGCGCTGGCGGTGAAGGAGGCGCTCGATGGGTGACGCCTTCCGGCCCGCGCGCAACCCCCTGCCGCCGATCCGGCGACGCGGGCAGGCTGTGAGAGATCCGCAGCACCCACCGAAGTGAGAGGACGTGCCCCGCATGGACAGGAACGCCGACAAGCCCAGCCAGGCCGAGGGCGAAGATCCGGACCGCCCGGCCGACGCGTCGGTCGAGCCCGCCGATGGCCACCCCTCGCAGGCCGAGGGTGAGGATGGGCCCTCGGACGCCTCGGACGAGGGAGCGAGCGGCGCCTGACGCCCGGGGCTAGAGTCGCCCCTTCAGGATGAGGTGCCAGTACGCCCACGGCAGGATGTGCCGATCGAACACCCACGCGAGCCGGCGCTCGCGGTAGAGCGTCTTCCAGAAGGGGATCGTCGGCTGAAGGCGGTACCGGTCGTCGAACTCCGCGAAGACGACGGTCGACCGCGAGACCGTGAACGGGCACACCGCGTACCCCTCGTAGTGGGTGCCGGGCTCGTCTCCGCGCAGCACCGCCGCGAGGTTCTTGGCGAGCGCCAGCGTCTGCTTGCGCAGCGCACCGCCGGATTTCGAATTCGACGTCGCCGCGGCATCCCCGAGCGACCACACGTCGTCGTACCGCACATGGCGAAGGGTCCGCGTGTCGACCTCGACGAAGCCGAGCGGATCATCCGAGGCGGGGAGGCTGCTTGCCTTGAGCCAGTCGGGGGCCGACTGCGGAGGCACGACGTGCAGCACGTCGTACGGGATGCGCTCGGCCCGGCCGCCGCCGAGTCGCCCGAGCATGACGGCCTGGCCATCGGCGTCGACCTCCAGCAGCTCGGTCTCCGTCCGCAGCTCGATGCCGTACTCCGCGATCTTGCGCTCCAGCTCCCGATCGATCTCGGGGATGCCGAACACCGTCGGGTCGGGAACGACCATGATGACGCGGATGTCCTCGAGCACGCCCGTTGCGCGCCAGTAGTCGCAGGCGAGATACATCGGCTTCTGGGAGGCGCCGGCGCAGGTGGCCGGCCCCGGGGGCTGCACGAACACGACCGTGCCGCGGCGAAGATCGCGCAGCAGGGCAGACGCCTTGCTCACCAGCTCGAAGACGTAGTGCGATGCGCCGGAGGGCGAATCCATGGCGGCGGTCAGCCCCGGAATGCGGTCGAAGTCCTTCTGGATGCCGGGGCAGACGATCACGTGGTCGTAGGTCATGGCGTCTCCCGACGCGAGGGTCACCGTGCGGGAGTCGGGATCGAGTGAGACCACCGAGTCCCTGATCCACTCGACGCCCTTCGGCATGGCCTTCTCCTGCGGCCGTACGGCCTCGCGGGCACGCGCTCGTCCGCCCGCCACGTGCGAGAACAGCGGCTGGTAGAGGTGATGCTCGCGCGGTTCGATGACCGCGATGTCCTCGACCTTGTAGCGGCGCAGCCGGCCCGCGACGGAGAGTCCGGCGTTGCCGCCGCCGATCACGAGAACGCGGTGGTGCGTCCGCGCATCCGGCGCGGGCTTCGAAGACTGCAGGTCGCTGGGCATGCGATGACGATAGGCGAGGCGCACCCCACCCGCCACGGCTTGTGCCGACGCCGGCGGCCGGGTAGGGACCGCCAGCGTGGCGGGTTGTGCGGACCGCTGCCGCAAGCCCCAGGCGCTCCGCGTCTTATTCTCCGGTTCGCCACACATTCCTCCGCGGAAAGGAGGATGATGAGAGACCAGCACCCCGAAGCTGAGAGGATCGCCGTGGGCAGATTCACCTATGACGCGATCGTGAAGATCGATTTCGAGGACCGCCTCCTGGCCCATCTGCAGGTGGTCATCGGCGCGAAGATGCGCCGTGGGGAGTCCTTCCACTTCTCGTGGAAGGACGATCAGAGCATCGGCGATGGCCGCACCACGGTGTGGATCCACCCGAGATGCTCGATCGCCTACAAGTTCTACGGCGGGGGCCGCCCGCAGATCAATCGCGCCTGGGTCGACGCGCTCATGACGACCGCCAACTCGCCGGCCGGCCTGTACGTCGTCCCCGAGCCGCCGGAGAACCACCACGCCGTGGACGCGCACCAGCTGCACATCGGCCCGCCGCAGTCCCTCTGAGCCGGCACCGTCCTCTCGGAGCCGGCGCGGCCCTCTCGAGACCGGCGCGGTGCCGACGAGGCGGAACCCAGGAGGGTGCGAGCCTTCAGTGACGCGAGCGCGTGCCGCCCGGCAGCACCGTCGGCCCCGTGGGCGGGAAGTGCGCGATGCGCAGCGGCCTCTCGTTGCCGTTGCGCGGCTCGCTCCACCGGCTGAGGTCGTCGAGCGCATCGGAGGCGGTGGCGTAACGGGTCGGGAGGGGCAGGCTCTGCACCCACTCGACGCGGACCTCGCACTCGTCCGGCTCATGCAGGCGCGCAACGACGAAGCCGGGCTCACCGGGGGAGAAGACGTGGTTCTCGATCTGCCAGCGGGTGTCGCTGACCCGTCGCAGCTCGAACGTGTCCGTCGAGGTCATCCGGTGCATCTCAGCCCCCTGGCCACACTTCGATGACGCCCGTCCGAAGCAGCTCCTCGCGCAGCGCGTCCTCGAACTCGTCGGCCGCATCGATCAGATCGTCCTCCGGGAGGACATCCGTCCAAGAGCGTGCCGGATCGCCGTCCTTCGACTTCACAGCTCGGTCATCCACCGCGATCACCTCGTCGTTCATGGCAGTGGCACAGGCCTCTCGGCCTTGCAACACTCATTGTGCGGCGGGGTCCGAGATCACGTTGGGGGCTTGACAGATCGGAGGAATGCCGTTCCACCGGCCCTCCCCGCGCGGCGCGCCGCGCGGGCGAACCTCAGCGAGCCAGCGGGCGTGCGCCGACGAGGTGGAGGAAGACGACGATGTTCTCCGGAGCCCCGGCTCCCGCATCCAGCCCCGGGGGGCGGTGGCAGCTGACGAGCGCGAGGCGCCCGGGCACCACGGCCGCGACGCGCGGATCCTCGGAGAAGTCGGATTTCGCCATCGTGATGACCTCGTCCACCCGGTAGGTCATGACCCCATGCTGCGTGCTGACGCTCGCCTCGTCGCCGGCCGTGACGTCGCGCAGGCCGTTGAACACGGCGGGCTGCGTCCAGGTGTGGCCGAAGAGGTAGACGGTATTGGTCGCGTCGCTCCCGGGCAGGGCGCCCTCGACGCCCGAGTACCAGGAGATGGAATCCAGCCGTGGCGGATTGATGCCGTCCTCCCGCTCGGCGTCCGCGACCGTGTACTCCTCGATGTCCCCGTCGATGCCGGCGGCGAGGAATGTCAAATGGGTGGGGGGCGCGACGGGCACCGCGGCGACCGGAACGCCGACGTTCACGTCGTCTTCCGGTCCGCTCGAGGACTCGGCGGGAGAGGAGGGCGCATCGAGGGTCCGGGTCGCGTTCCGCTGCGATGACGGCGCGCACGCCACGAGGAGCGCGCCCAGCAGGATGACGGCCACCGCCGTGGCCGTCATCCTGCGCAGGCCCGGCCTCAGTGGCGTCGAGCCCACTGCAGCATGCCCGCCGACAGCACCGCGGCCATGAGGCCCACGACGCCCGCGATGCCGAGCGTGGGCCACGGCGTGCCCACGAGGGCGCCGTCGGTCTGGCTGGCGGGCAGCGTGTTGGTGACCGGGGCCGCCACCGGCGCGGCGACCGCACCGGGCTGAGCCGTCACACCGGGCGTGACCGGCGTCCCCGGACTTCCCGGCGTGACCGGGGTCTCAGGGTCCACGGGCGGGGGCGGGGACGGGTCGCAGCCCGTCACCGTCACGCGCGGGTCCGGCGAGCGCACCGTTCCCGACGTCCAGTCCGGCTCCCCGTCGTCTCCGAGGGCGAAGCCGATGGCCACGCCCGTCGTGCCTTCCAGGTCGCCGCAGGTGTAGCCGGTGAGGACCTTGTCGTAGGTCCACACTTCGCCGGCGGCGTAGGTTCGGGGGCCGAACGGGTATCGCGCTCCGTCGGGTCCCGTGATGACCGCCATTCCGATCGCATCGACCGCCGAGGCGTTCTTCGTGACGATCGAGATGCTGACCGTGTCCGGCGCGCTGAAAGCCAGCATGACCGATGTCTCGCCGGTGATCTCCGGCTCCGCAGCCGACGCCGAGGCGCCGCCCGCCAGAGCAAGGAGGACGGAGCCCGCAACCGCAACCGCCGCGAGCCTTGCTGCCCCGCGGCGCGCCGCGGAGTTGTTGGATGAATGCACAGTTTCCCCTTGTACGTGTGCTGAAACCAGCGCGGGGTCACCGATCGGGGCGCCATCCCAACGGGCGTCGCGAACGGCGGCGTCGCCCTGGAACTGGATCGTGCGATGGATCGGTGGTGCACTCCGAGGCTAGCTCCACAGCGAGGTCCGATTGAGTCCGGCTCGTGAATTCTGCGTGGCGCATTCGTTCCAGGCATCCGAAGCACGCCGCGTGGGTGGTGTCAATGGTCTTATCGACATCCGCGGGGTGGGGGATGCTGAAGACGATGACTGACGTGAGTATCTCGGGCGCCGCCGTGGGGGAGCTGCTCGATGGACGCTACCGCCTGGAGCAGCTGATCGGCGCAGGCGGCATGGCCTCCGTGTTCAAGGCGACCGACGAAACCCTCGGTCGCACGGTGGCCATCAAGGTCTTCCGGTCGGGGACCACCGACCCGGCTGACGGCGCGCGCCGCGAGTCCGAGAAGAAGCTGCTGGCCTCGCTCAGCCATCCCGCCCTCGTGACGCTCTTCGACGCGCACCTCTCGAACGACGAGCGCGCCTACCTCGTGATGGAGTACGTCGACGGCGGGACGCTGGAGTCCAGGCTCGACCAGGGGCCGATCGCCCCCCTGGATGCCGCCGCCCTGGCCGCCGACCTGGGCGAGGCGCTGCACGTGGCGCACCGCGCCGGCATCGTCCACCGCGATGTGAAGCCCTCGAACATCCTGCTCCGCCCGCCGCTGACTCCGGAGCACACCTTTCGCGCGATCCTCGCGGACTTCGGCATCGCGTACCTCGTCGACACCGCCAGGGTGACCACGCCGGGGATGGCCATGGGCACCGCCGCGTACATCTCCCCGGAGCAGGTGCGCGGTGCAGAGCCCTCGCCCGCGTCGGACATCTACGCCCTCGGGCTCGTCCTCATCGAGGCGCTGACCGGCAGACGCGCGTTCCCACAGCAGTCGACGCACGAGGCGATCGCTGCTCGGCTGTCGATGCAGCCGGTGGTCCCGGGAACCTTCGGCTACGGGTGGCGGTCGCTGCTCAGCGCGATGACCTCGCTCGATCCGGCGGACCGCCCGGCGGCGCTCGAGGTCGCCTCCCGCGGCCGGCAGCTCGACGTCGTCGAGGGGCCTCTCGAGGTCACCGGGCTTCTCAGCGAAAGCACGGGCGGCGAGGAGGACGGCGCCGCTGCTCCACCCCAGCGCCGCCGGCCGCCGACGGCGGCGACGGCGCTCCTGCCGCCGGCCGAGGAGAGCGCCCGGGTGCAGATGGAGGAGCCCGCCTCGGAGCCGGGGCATCGAGCCTCCCGCCGGA
>DASUQB010000434.1:0-15623 GCA_036280835.1 Microbacterium sp.
GATGAGCACGTCCGCGTACGGGCGCTCGGCGAGCTGGGCGAAGGCCGTGCGCTGGGCGAGTGGGCCGGTCATGATGTTCCCCCTTGAGAAGCCTTCCTCCATCATGCCCCGAATGGACGTTCTTGCAGGCGGAATGCACATACGTGCAGACTGAGCGTCATGCCCGACGAATCGGATCCCCGGTACCTGCAGCGCGCCTGGAGCGCCGCGCACCTCTATTACGTGCAGGAGCGCACGATGGAGGCGATCGCTGCCGAGCTGTCGACGTCGCGCTCGACGGTGTCGCGTCTGCTCGGATACGCGCGGTCGACCGGCATCGTCGACATCCGCATCACATCGCCGCTCGACGCGCCGCAGCTGCTCGCCGCACGCGTGTCCGAGCGGTTCGGCGTCGAGGCGCACGTCGTCCCCGTCCCGGGCGCCGTTCCCGAGGTCGACCGGCTCGACAGGGTCGCCGTGGCGGCGGCGCGCGTGCTGCACGCCCTGGTCGAGTCGAACCTCACGATCGGGGTCGCGTGGGGCTCGACGATGGCCGCGGTGAGCCGCCACCTCGTCGCGAAGCCGGTGCACGATGCGACGATCGTGCAGCTGAACGGCTCGGGCAACACCCACACGTCGGGGCTGCTGTACGCCAGCGAGATCCTCGGCCGATTCGGCGCCGCCTACGGCGCGAACGTCGAGCAGTTCCCGGTGCCCGCGTTCTTCGACGACCCGGGCACGAAGGCGGCGGTCTGGCGCGAGCGCAGCACACGGCGGGTGCTCGACGTGCAGTCGCAGATGGGTCTCGTGGTCTTCAGCGTGGGCTCGGCGGATGCGCGGGTGCCGAGCCGCGTGTACGCGGGCGGCTACCTCGAGCCAGCCGATCGCGAGGACCTGGCAGCGGACGGGGTGGTGGGGGACGTGGCGACCGTGTTCTACCGGCAGGACGGATCCAGCGACGGAATCCCCCTCAACGCCCGTGCCACCGGGCCCGACTTCGACGCCCTCCGCCGGGTCGTGCGCCGGTGCTGCGTCGTGTCCGGCGTCTCGAAGGTCGAGAGCCTGCGGGGCGCGCTCGCCGCGGGGCTCGTCACCGACCTCGTCGTCGACGAGGAGACGGCGCGCGCGCTGACCGAGGACGAGACGGACGCCGCCGCGACCCGATGACCGCGGGCGCCGGCGTCATCTGTGACGCGGAATGATTTCGCGTCGGGGGCGTTGAGTACACTCAGAGCAGTACGTGCTCCGGGGTCGGTGAGAATCCGAACCGGCGGTGACAGTCCGCGAGCGTCGGCACCAGCATCCACTCGGATGCCGCCGAGGTTGATCCGGTGGAATTCCGGGACCGACGGTGATGCGAGGTTTCCCTCGCGAGTCCGGATGGGAGGCAGCACGGGCGTCGCGCGTGCGCGCCGCCGCGCACACCCCGGAGACCTCGATGGAGGAACGGGATGGCAGTGAGCGAAGCGGAACGCGGGGCGATGCGCCGCGCCCTCGACCTCGCGGCGCGCGGGCCTGTCGGCGTGAACCCTCAGGTGGGCGCTGTGCTGCTCGCCCCCGATGGAACCACGCTCGCCGAGGGCTGGCACCGCGGGGCCGGCACGGCCCACGCCGAGGTCGACGCGCTCTCGCACCTCTCCCCCGGCGCGGCACGCGGCGCCACCGCGATCGTCACCCTCGAGCCCTGCAATCACACCGGGCGTACAGGCCCCTGCGCCGTCGCGCTGATCGAGGCGGGCGTCTCCCGCGTCGTCTACGCGCTCGATGACCCCGTGGCCGTCTCGCACGGCGGGGCGAACCGCCTGCGCGCCGCGGGCGTCGAGGTCGAGGCGGGCGTCGAGGCCGACGCCGCGCTCTCGCTGATCGGACCTTGGGTCACCGCCGCGCGGCTCGGCCGCCCCCACGTCACCGTGAAGTGGGCGCAGAGCCTCGACGGCCGCGCAGCGGCCGACGACGGCACGAGCCAGTGGATCACCGGACCCGAGGCCCGCGCCGACGTGCACCGCCGCCGGTCGGAGGCCGACGCGATCGTCGTGGGCACCGGCACCGTGCTGACGGATGACCCCGCGCTCACGGCACGTGGGCCCGAGGGCCCCCTCCCCTCGCAGCCTGTGCCCGTGGTGATCGGCACCCGGGAGACCCCGGACGACGCCGCGATCCGCCGGCACCCGCGGCATCCGCTCTTCTTCCGCACCCACGACGTCGCCGCCGTGCTGGCCGATCTGCACGGCCGCGGCATCCAACGGGTCTTCGTCGAGGGCGGACCGACGCTCGCCAGCGCCTTCCTCGCCGAGGGCCTCGCCGACGAGGTGCTCGCCTACATCGCGCCCGTGCTGCTCGGCGGCGGGCGGCTCGCCCTGACCGACATCGGCGTGCCCACCATCGCCGCCGCGCGCCGACTCTCGGTGAGCGCGATCGAGCGGCTCGGCGACGATCTGCTCGTGATCGCCGCACCGGGGGAATCCGAGCGCATCGCCGTCGACAGCAGTACAGAGACAAGAGGAGCCTGAATGTTCACCGGAATCATCGAAGAACTGGGCGAGATCACCCGCATCGACCCCTCGGGCGACGGCGTGCGCCTCACCGTGCGCGCGCCGAAGGCGGTCTCGGATGCCGCGCACGGCGACTCGATCGCCGTCAGCGGCGTCTGCCTCACGGTCGTCGACCAGGACGCCGAGTCGTTCACCGCCGACGTCATGAAGCAGACCCTCGACATGTCGACCCTCGGCGGCTTCGGCGTCGGCACTCCGGTGAACCTCGAGCGCGCCACCGCGACCGGCGGGCGCCTGGGCGGCCACATCGTGCAGGGCCACGTCGACGGCACCGGGTCCGTGCTCGACGTGCGCCCGGGCGCGCAGTGGAGCGTCGTGCGCGTCTCGCTGCCCCCGGAGCTCGCGCCCCTCGTCGTCGACAAGGGGTCGATCTCGGTCGATGGAGTGTCCCTGACCGTCAGCGATGTGAGCGACGCTTCGGCGGGCTCAGCGACCGACGGCTCCGGTCACTGGTTCGAGGTGTCGCTCATCCCCGAAACGCTCGCCGCGACCACCCTCGGCGGCCGGTCGCCCGGCGATCGCGTCAACCTCGAGACCGACATCCTGGCCCGCCACGTGCAGCGCCTGCTCGCCTTCACCCCCCACCTCACCACGAACGAAGGAGGCTCACGATGAGCCTTGCCACCATCCCGGAGGCGATCGAGGCCCTCAAGGCCGGACGCCCCATCATCGTCGCCGACGATGAGAACCGCGAGAACGAGGGCGACGCCGTCATCTCGGCCGAACTCGCGAGCCCCGAGTGGATCGCCTGGATCGTCCGCTGGTCCTCGGGGTTCATCTGCGCCCCCATGACGGCCGAAATCGCGGACCGCCTCGACCTGCCGCCGATGGTCGCGGTCAACGAGGACGCCCGCGGCACCGCCTACACCGTGAGCGTGGACGCCGCCGACAGCCTCTCGACGGGCATCAGCGCCACCGACCGCGCGCACACCCTCAACGTGCTGGCCGACCCGGAGTCCCTGCCCACCAGCGTCAAGCGCCCCGGCCACATCCTCCCCCTGCGCGCCGTGGACGGCGGCGTGCGCGAGCGCGGCGGCCACACCGAGGCCTCGGTCGAGCTCATGCGCCTCGCGGGGCTGCGCCCCGTCGCCGCGATCGCCGAGATCGTGGCCGAAGACGGCAGCATGCTGCGGCTGCCCGGGCTCGAGGAGCTCGGCGAGCGCGACGGCGTGCCCGTCATCACGATCGAGCAGCTCGTCGCCTACCTCGACGAGCGCGAGCCCGTGCCGGCCGCCGAGCACGCGCACCGCCGGCGCGTCAGCCTGCGAGCCGACGCGAAGGTCCCGACGGCGCACGGCTCCTTCCGGTTCCTGGCGTACAAGGACCGCGTCACCGGCACCGACCACATGGCCGTCGTCTCGGGCGAGCTCTCGGATGCGCCCCTCGTGCGCGTGCACTCCGAGTGCCTGACGGGCGAGGCGTTCGGCTCGCTGAAGTGCGAATGCGGTCCGCAACTGGATGCCGCGCTCGACGCCATCGAGCAGGAGGGCGGCGTCGTCATCTACATGCGCGGGCATGAGGGCCGCGGCATCGGCCTCATCAACAAGCTGCGCGCCTACAGCCTGCAGGAGCGCGGCCTCGACACCGTCGACGCCAACCTCGCCCTCGGCCTTCCGGCCGATGCCCGCGACTACGCGGCGGCCGCCGGCATCCTCGCCGACCTCGGCGTCGAGCGCATCCGTCTGCTGACGAACAACACCGACAAGGTGACGCAGCTGCGCGAGCTCGGGCTCGACGTCGTCGAGCAGGTGCCCCTCATCGTGGGCATCGGCCCCAACAACCACCAGTACCTCGAGACCAAGCGCGACAGGATGGGACACGTGATCGGACAGGAAGAGATCGCAGAGGCACTCGAGCGCCTGGGGAGCGACCGATGAGCCGCGAAGGCGCGCCCACCACGGGCGAGATCGACGGCGCGGGCCTCGACGTCATCGTCGTCGCGGGCACCTGGCACGACGTGATCACCGACGGCCTCATCGCCGGCGCCGAGCGGGTGCTGGATGCCGCGGGCGCGACGCACCGGGTAGTGCGGGTGCCGGGCTCCTTCGAGCTGGCGGTCGCGGCGCAGGCGGCGTTCGCCGGCGGAGCGGACGCGGTCGTGGCGCTCGGCGTCATCATCCGCGGGGGCACGCCCCACTTCGAGTACGTCTCGTCGGCGACGACCGACGGGCTGACGCGCGTCGCCCTCGACGCAGGCAAGCCGGTCGGCTTCGGCGTGCTGACCCTCGACGACGAAGCACAGGGCATCGCCCGCGCGGGCCTGCCGGGGTCGATCGAGGACAAGGGCGCGGAGGCCGCGGATGCCGCGCTCCGCACCGCCCTCGTGCTGCGCGAGCTGCGCGAGCTGCGCGGCTAGCAGCGCACGAACTTCGGAGAATGTCACCGAGTTCGGAGCATTTCGGCCGAATCGTCTGAAGATCGCGACATTCTCCGAAGTTGATGGCGGGCACCGGGGCCGTGGGCGTGCCTGGTGGCGCCGCCCCCGGGCCGCGGAATACGGTGAGGGCCATGGATCCCCTCGAGACTCTCCGCCAGGTCGTCGTCTTCGTGCACCTCACCGGGTTCGCCGTGCTGTTCGGCTCCTGGGCCGTCGAGGCCTACAACCGCCGTATCCGGGTGACGCCCCTGATGAACATCGGCCTCGCCATCGCGGGCATCGCCGGGCTCGTCCTCGCGGCGCCGTGGGGCATCTCCTACGACCTGGACTACACCAAGATCGCCGTCAAGCTCGTCGTGCTCCTGATCATCGGAGCCCTGATCGGGATCGGCTCCGCCCGCCAACGCAAGACGGGATCGCTGCCGCCGGCGATGTTCTGGGCCATCGGCATCCTGACCCTGCTCAATGCCCTCATCGCCCTCGTCTGGCGCTGAGCCGGGGCTAAACTCGATTCCCGTGCGCGGGCGAACAGGCCCGCGCACGCGGTGACCCAGCGCAGAGCCGCCTGACGCGTCACCCCGCGCCTCGCGACTGCCCGCCGCCCGTCCCACGAGGACGTCTCGCTTCGCGACCCACAGGTGCCCATGACTTCCCCCACGACGTCCCCTTCTCCGACCGCCCCCGCCAACCCCCGCTCGCGCGTCATCACCGCGAGCCTGGTCGGCACCACCATCGAGTTCTACGACTTCTACGTCTACGCGACCGCCGCGGTGCTCGTCTTCCCCATCCTCTTCTTCCCGACCGGCAACGACACGACCGCCCTGCTGGCCTCGTTCGCCGTGTTCGGCGCCGCCATGATCGCCCGCCCCCTCGGCGCCGTGATCTTCGGCCACTTCGGCGACCGCTTCGGGCGCAAGGCGACCCTGGTCGCGTCGCTGCTCACCATGGGCATCGCGACCTTCCTCATCGGATGCCTCCCGACCTACAACGACATCGGCTGGTGGGCCGCGTTCCTCCTCCTGCTGCTCCGCCTCGCGCAGGGATTCGCGCTCGGCGGCGAGTGGTCGGGCGCCGCGCTGGTCGCGACGGAGAACGCCCCGGCCGGCAAGCGCGCCTGGTACGGCACCTTCCCGCAGCTGGGTGCCCCGCTCGGCTTCATCATCGCGAACTCGGTGTTCCTGGCGATCAACTTCCTGCTGCCGCACCCCGAGGGTGCCGGCCAGCGGTCGGCCGACTTCCTCGCCTGGGGCTGGCGCGTGCCGTTCCTCTTCTCGGCCGTCATGGTCATCATCGGCCTCTGGGTGCGCCTGCGGCTCGTCGAGTCGGAGACATTCGTCAAGGCCGAGAAGAAGGGCGCGATCCGCCGGTTCCCGCTCGGGGCCGTGCTGCGCCGGCACTGGTGGCACCTCATCCTCGGCACGTTCATCATGCTCGCGACGTACGTGCTGTTCTACCTGATGACGAACTTCACCCTGTCGTACGGCACGAAGGCCGCGAACCTCGAGACCGCGTCGGCGGCGGCGCAGGCGGCCGCGGAGGCATCGGGCCAGCCGTTCGACGCGACGGCGTTCGCCGCCCAGTTCTATCCGGGCCTCGGCTTCGGCTACACCGACTTCGTGATCATGCAGATCATCGGCGTCGTGTTCTTCGGCATCTTCACCCTGCTGTCGGGTCCCATCGCCGACACGATCGGCCGCCGCAAGCTGCTGCTGTGGGTGACCGGGCTCATCATCGTGTTCGGCCTGACGTTCAACATCTTCCTGCTGCCGCAGGCCGACCCCAAGTTCACCGGGGCGCTGGTGCAGGCGTTCCTGATCTTCGGCTTCATGCTGATGGGCGCGACGTTCGGGCCGATGGGTGCCGTGCTGCCGGAGCTGTTCCCCACGAACGTGCGATACACCGGCTCGGCGGTCGCCTACAACGTGTCGTCGATCCTCGGGGCGGCGCTCGCGCCGATCGTCGCGGTCGCGCTGTGGTCGGCGACCGGCGGCAGCCCCTGGCTCGTGGGGCTCTACCTCTCGGCCATGGGCGTGCTGACCTTCATCGCCGTGCTGCTGGCTCCCGAGAC
Source organism: Microbacterium sp. (assembly GCA_036280835.1). Classification (GTDB taxonomy): domain Bacteria; phylum Actinomycetota; class Actinomycetes; order Actinomycetales; family Microbacteriaceae; genus Microbacterium. The sequence goes on from DASUQB010000434.1 coordinate 6,977, forward strand.
GAAGGACGTCGACTACGACGCCGACCTCGGCGTGGGTGTCACCGGATCGCTCTGACTTCTCGCTGTTCACGCGAGAGATGGATGCCGCGGGCACTCGGGCCCGCGGCATCCGTCGTCTCTCGGCCCTCAGTCGAGGAACAGCGCCCGGAGTCGCTTCGTCGTGAAGACGAGCCCGAAGGCGATCATCACGACGTAGTACAGGACGCTCCAGAGCATGCCCCAGTAGAGGGCCCCGGTCGTCAGCCCGCGCACGAGCTCGACCCCGTGGTACAGGGGGAAGATCTTCACGATCACCTGGATCCACTCCGGGTAGACCGTGATCGGATAGAGCGTCGCCGAGAACAGGAACATCGGCAGCAGGACGAAGTTGATCCAGTCCATCTGCTGGAACGCCTTCATGTAGCTCGTCACCGCCATGCCGACGCTCGCGAAGCCGAAGGCGATGAGCAGCACCGCCGGGAGGGCGAGGATGGCCGTCCAGGAGAGGTTCAGCCCGGTGATCTGCATGATCACCATGAACCCGGTGGCGTAGAGGAGCCCGCGCATGAGCGCGTAGAGGATCTCGCCCAGAGCGACATCGAGCGGACCGAGGGATGTCGAGAGCATCCCCTCGTAGAGCTTGCCGTAGTTCAGCTTGAAGAAGACGTTCCACGTCGAGTCGTAGATCGCCCCGTTCATGGCGGAGACCGCCAGCAGGGCCGGCGCGATGAAGGCGGCGTAGGAGACCTCGACGCCCGCGGAGGTCTGCACATTCCCGATGAGCGCCCCGAGGCCGATGCCCATCGACGCGAGGTAGAAGACCGGCTCGAAGAAGCCCGACACGACGAGGATGCCGCTGGAGGAGCGGGCGGCGAGCAGGCCGCGCTGCACCACGGCCCAGGGGTTGCCGGCCCAGAGCGCGCGCACGCCGCCGGAGCGGCGGGGCGTCTCGGCATCCGGTCCCTGCGGATCGACGGGCTCGCCGACCGGGCGGACGGTGGTCATTTGGCCAGCCTCCGCTCGAAGATGCGGCGGCCGAGGATGTAGCCGATCACGGCGAGAGCGACGAGGTACCCGACGTGCACGAACAGCATCAGCGGCGCGATCGGCTGCCCGTATGTGAGGTAGCGGCCGACCTCCGAGGCGTGCCACAGCGGCGAGACCCATCCGATCCACTGCAGCCAGAGCGGCAGGGTCGCCAGCGGGTAGAACGTGCCGGAGAACAGGAACATCGGCATGAAGATGAAGCGCTGCACGAGCGCGAACTGGCCCTTGTCGTCTTCGATCGATCCGGCGTACGCCATGAGCGGGATGCCGAACGAGAGCCCCGCCAGGATGGCGACGAAGATCGTCAGCCAGCCACGGGACAGGTCGGGGATCGCGCCGAAGATGTAGAGGAACGCCGTGTACGCCACCGCGACGACGGTCATCCTCGCGGTGGCGCCGAAGACGACGCCCGTCGCGATCTGGGGCGACCCGAGGGGCGACGCGTTGAAGCCGTAGAAGTAGCGGCGCCACTTGAACCCGGCCATCACGGGGTACGTGAACTCCTCGCTCGCGACGGCGATCGTGGAGGTCATCAGCAGCGCGGGCGCGACGAAGACGAGGTAGGGCACCTCGACGCCGCCCTGCGAGACGGGAGCGTCGATCAGGGCCGCGAGTCCCACGGCGAGGCCGAGGAGGTACAGGATCGGCTGACCGAGCGCGCCGACGATGATCGTCCAGCCGTAGGCGCGCATCGCGCGCACCATGTGCTCGGTGACGTACCAGCTGCCGCGCGTGCGCGGTTTGCGGCCCCACTCCATCGCCTCGGCGCGGAGCTCGTCGAGGGTGGGCTGGGCGATGACGGCCGGGTCGCTCATTCGATCAGCGACCTTCCCGTGAGGCGGAGGAAGACGTCCTCGAGGCTCGAGCGGCGCACGAGCGAGGTGATCGGCTCGAGGCCGCGCTCGGTGACGCGCTCGAGAGCCTGCTCCCCGTTGTGGGCGTAGATGAGCACCCGATCGGGCAGCACCTCGACGCGCTCGCCGATGCCCTCGAGCTGCGGCGCGACCTGCTGGTTGCGCTCGGAGCCGAAGCGCACCTCGAGCACCTCGCGGGATGAGTGCTCGCGGATCAGCGACGAGGGCGTGCCCTCGGCCATGATCCTGCCCTTGTCGACGACGATGAGCCGGTCGCAGAGCTGCTCGGCCTCGTCCATGTAGTGCGTCGTCAGCACGAGCGTCGTGCCCCGCTCCTTGAGGCGGAACAGGCGATCCCAGAGCACGTGCCGCGCCTGCGGGTCGAGGCCCGTCGTCGGCTCGTCGAGGAGCAGGATGCGCGGGTCGTTGATGAGGCCGCGGGCGATCGTGAGCCGCCGCTTCATGCCGCCGGAGAGGGCATCCACCTTGCTCTTCGCCTTGTCTTCGAGCGCCGCGAACGCGAGCAGCTCGTCGGCCTTCTGGTGGCAGAGCTTGGCGGGGAGCCCGAAGTAGCGGCCGTAGATGAAGAGGTTCTCGCGCGCGTTCAGCTCGCCGTCGAGGTTGTCCTGCTGCGGCACGACGCCCAGGCGCGAGCGGATCTCGGGCCCGTACTGATCGGGGTCGAGGCCCAGGATCGACAGGTCGCCGCTGGTGCGGGTCGACACGGCGCCGACCATCTTCATCGTCGTCGACTTGCCGGCGCCGTTCGGGCCGAGCAGGCCGAAGGACTCCCCCGGCGCCACCTCGAACGAGAGCCCGTCCACCGCGAGGAAGTCGGGTTTTCCCTTGACCTTGTAGGCCTTGACGAGATTGTCGGCACGGATCACTGCTTCTGGCACCCGAAGAGCCTAGCGCCGTGCCCCGACAGCCGAGCGAGGCGGCATATGACGGACGGTTTCGGCGATGTGGGCCGCGGCATCCCTCGGGCATAGCCTGGAAGGATGAGCACCAATCCCCCGTTCCGCGCCGACATCGTCGGCAGTTTCCTCCGCCCCGCCGCGCTGAAGGCCGCGCGCGAGCAGCACGCCGCGGGCGTCATCGACGACGAGGCCCTCCGCGTCGCCGAGGACACGGCGATCACGGAGCTCGTGCAGCGGGAGTCCGACGCCGGCCTGACCCTCGCCACCGACGGCGAGTTCCGCCGTTCATGGTGGCACTTCGACTTCTTCGGAGGTCTCGATGGCGTGGACGTCGTCGAGCTCGATCACGGCATCCAGTTCCAGGGCGTCCAGACGCGGCCCCGCGGACTCGAGATCAACGGACCGATCGGCTTCAGCAGGAGCCACCCGTTCCTCGCGCACTTCCGCGCGCTGAAGGAGCTGCTCGAGCGCACGACGGGCGCGACGCCGAAGTTCACGATCCCCTCGCCCACGGTGCTCGACTTCCGCCTCGAGCCCGGCCACATCGACTCGGAGACCTACTCCGGCCGCGACGCGATCGTGCCCGACCTGGTGAAGGCCTACCGCGACGCGATCGCCGCGTTCTACGAGGCCGGCGCGCGGTACCTGCAGTTCGACGACACCGCATGGGCCTACCTCTGTTCCGACGTCGAGCTGGCCAAGGCCCGCGACCGCGGCATCGACACCGACGGCATCGCCGAGCGCTATGCATCCATCCTGAACCGCATCCTCGACGGCAAGCCGGACGACCTCGTCATCACGACGCACGTCTGCCGCGGCAACTTCCGCTCGACGTGGGTCTCGTCCGGCGGATACGAGCCCGTCGCGGAGCAGCTGCTGGGGGTCGTCGACTACGACGGCTACTTCCTCGAGTACGACAGCGATCGCGCGGGCGGCTTCGAGCCGCTGCGCTTCCTCCCCAAGGGCGAGAAGACCGTCGTGCTCGGGCTCATCACGACCAAGAGCGGCGAGCTGGAGAACATCGAGGCCACGAAGAAGCGCATCGAAGAGGCATCCGCGTTCGCGCCCCTCGAGCAGCTCGCGCTCAGCCCCCAGTGCGGCTTCGCCTCGACCGAGGAGGGCAACGAGCTCACCGAGGACGAGCAGTGGGCCAAGATCCGCGAGGTCGTGGCCATCGCGGGCGACGTCTGGCGCTGACCCGGGCGCTCTCGGGCGCACGACCCGCTGGAGTTCTCGGGCGCACGAACTTCGGAGAATGTCGCGAAGTTCGGATGATTCCGCCGGAATCGTCCGGAATAGGCGTGATTCTCCGAAGATCGTGGCAGCGGATGCCACGGAGGCGGGCGGATGCCGCGGCGAGGGTGGATGCCGCGGCCAGGGTGGATGCCGCAGCGAGGGGCGGATGCCGCGGCATCCGGCGGCCGGCACGGGGCGCCCGCGCGCTGCTCAGTGCTGCGGGGGCACCTCCACGACGGGCGTGCCGTGGGTGTGGAACGTCTCGATGGTCTTCATGCCCCACGCCTGGCCCTTCTTGCGCTCCTCCTGGCTCCACTCCACGACCGGCTGGTCGGGGTCCAGCAGCAGGCGCGCGCCGGCGTTCGCGAACTCGATGCGGTTGCCGCCCGGCTCGTAGACGTAGAGGAAGAACGTCTGGTTGATCGCGTGCTTGTGCGGGCCCGACTCGATGTGGATGCCGTTCTCGAGGAAGATGTCGGCGGCCTTCAGGATGTCCTCGCGGGTGTCGGGGGCGAAGGCCACGTGGTGCAGGCGGTTGCCGTGCTTGGTCCAGTCGTCGGAGTACACGACGTCGTAGGACTTCAGGCTGAAGTGGAACCACCACGCGGCGAAGCGTCCGTCGTCGTTGCGGATGCGCTCGCTCTCCCGTGCGCCGAGCGCGTCCTGCACGAACCGGCCGTTGGCCTCGACGTCCTTGGCGAGGTAGTTGATGTGATCCAGCCGCCGCGCGTTGACGCCGCGGCCGGGGAACGCGGATGCCTGGTTCTTGAGCGCGGGCTTGTCGTCGGTCGCGACGTAGCGCTGCGTCTCGTAGTAGATGCCCATCGAGTGCCCGTCCGGGTCGCGGAACAGGAAGGTCGGCCCGGTGCCGACCTCGCCGTCGGCCCAGCCCTCGCCGAGTCCCGTCGCCTCGATCGCCGCCACTCGACGCTCCAGCGCTTCGGGGCTCGTCGCGCGGAACGTCGTGCGGCCCACGCCCGCGGCATCCGATCGCGTGAGCTTGATGGTGTACAGCTCGTACTCGTCCCACGTGCGCAGGAACACCGAGTCCCCGCTCTCGGAGACGACCCGCATGGCGAGCAGGTCGCGGAAGAACCACAGGCTCTCGTCGAAGGTCGGCGTGAGCAGCTCCACGCTGCCGATGTGCGCGGTGTCGAACGACGTGAAGTCGGTCATGGCGTCCTCTCTGACGGGGCGGGCGGGTGTCGGGCTACGGGCGCGGGCGCGGGAAGACGAGCCCGTCGAAGATCCTGCGGGCGGTGCGGAGGGCGGCCGAGCGCGTGACCGTCCAGCCGTCGGCGGATGCCGCGACCGCGACATCCACGTCGAAATGACCGGTCGGGTGCTCGAGCACGAACGGCTCCCCCGCCGGCGGGAGGACCGCGAGGTCGTGCCCGACGCTCCCCTCGGCGAGCACTCCCGCCGCAACGGTCAGCGCCCCGAGGACCCCGATGGAGGTATGCACCCGCACGGGAAGGAAGCTCCTCGTCGAGACCGTCCCACCCTGGGACGGCGGCGAGAGCAGCACGAGCTTCGGCACCGTCGTGTCGGACACATCGCCCATCCCCATGAGCTCGGCGGCCGCGCGGCGGAGCGAGGCGAGCCGGGCGTTCAGCGCCGCATCCGCTTCGAGCTCTTCCGGCGACTCGGCGCCGGAGAGACCGAGGTCGGCGGCTCGCAGCAGCACGCTCGGCATGCCGTTGTCGACGCACGTGACCCGCACGCCGTCGACCTCGTCGACCACGTTTCCCGTGGGGAAGAGCGCGCCGGTGGAGGAGCCCGCCGTGCCCTCGAAGTCGAGCGGGATGGCACCCGCCGTGCCCGGCACGCCGTCGATGGACAGGTCGCCGTCGTACTCGACCCGCCCGCCAGGGGTGGCGAAGGTGGCGGTCGCGATCGAATCGGTGTTCACCATCCGGATCCGCACGCGCGTGCGGTCGCCGCCGGCGGTGACGAGTCCGCGCTCCACGGCGAACGGCCCGACCCCGGCGAGCAGGTTGCCGCAGTTCTGCTTGTCGGTCACGAACGCGTCGTCGACGCCGACCTGCAGGAAGAGGTAGTCGACGTCGGTGTCGGCGCCCTCGGACCGCGAGACGACAGCGACCTTGCTCGTCAGCGGGTGCGCGCCGCCGAGCCCGTCGATCTGCCGGGGATCCGGCGTGCCCATGATCCGCAGAAGCAGGTCGTCGCGCTCGGCCGGCTCGGCGGGGAGGTCGTCGGCGAGGAAGTAGGCGCCCTTCGACGTGCCCCCGCGCATGAGAAGGCAGCGGATGCCGTCAGCCTCGGTCATGCTCGTACTCCGCCTGCGTCAGGTAGCGCACGCCCAGATCGGCGAGCACCGGGCGGAGGTCGTTCCGGTCCAGGCTCAGCTCGCCGGCCTGATACGCCGCGCGCGACGCCGCCTCCCGCTCGACGCGCGCATCGGCCGCGGCGAGCGCCTCGCCGGCGCCGGCCCGGGGCAAGCACAGCACTCCGTCGTCGTCGGCCACCACGATGTCGCCAGGGCGCACCGTCGCTCCGCCCACCACGATCGGCACGTTGACCGAGCCGGGGGTGGCCTTGACGGTGCCCTGCGCGTTGACCGCCCCGCACCACACGGGGAAGCCCATCGCACGCAGGTCCGCGACATCCCGCACCCCGCCCGTCGTGATCAGCCCGCGCACCCCGCGGTGACGCAGGGCCGTCGCGAAGAGCTCGCCGAACGAGCCGTCGAGCGACGGCGAGACCGTCGTCACGACCAGGACGTCGCCCTCCCGGCACTGCTCCACCGCCGCGTGGATCATGAGGTTGTCGCCCGGCCAGCACAGCACGGTGACGGCCGAGCCGGCGATGCGGGCTCCGTCCTGGATCGGCCGCAGCGAGGGGCCGACGAGCCCTGTGCGGCCCATCGCCTCGTGCACGGTGGCCACGCCGTGGGCCCCGAGGGCGTCGATGGCGGCGGCATCCGCCCTCGCGACGTCGGTGACGACGACGTTTCTCATCGCAGGGCTCCCCTCACGCGAGCAGGTCCGTCACCTGCGGGTAGTAGCGCATGTAGGCCTCGCCCATCGTGTCGTGCCCGAGGCCCAGGTTCGGTCCGGCGTTGCGCTTCACCTGCACCCCGCGACGGATCGCTAAGTCGGTGTAGTACGACCACATGTGCTTCTGCGCGGGCAGGCACTCCATGGCCTTGCGCTTGAGGGGGAAGGCCTCGGTGATGTCGAGCAGCAGGTTCGGCTTGAAGTCGCTCTGCTCGCTCTGGTGCGGTTCGAAGAAGAACACCGGGGGCGCCCCGATGATGTCATCCGCGGTCGGATAGGTGCCGTCGCCATGAGCCACGCCGATCGCCTGCGCCAGCACGCGCGCCTCCAGCGCCATGCGGGCGGCGGCGGGGTGGTCGCCGTTGTAGGGGTCGTGCAGGGGGTGCGTCAGCACCACGGTCGGCTGCACCCGGCGATAGACGTCGATCAGGCGCACGACCGTCTCGTGGGTCTCCCGCAGGGGGTAGTCGCCGGCATCCAGGAACTCGATCTCCGCCCCGAGGGCGGCGGCGGCCGCCTCGGCCTCGTCGCGCCGGATGGCCTTGATCTCGTCGAGCGGCTTGCCCTGGAGCCACTGGCTGGCCGACTCCCCGCGCTCGCCGTACGAGACGCAGACGATGGTGGCCCGCTCGCCGCGCATGGTCGCCGCGGCGATGGCCCCGCCCGCTCGCCAGACGAAGTCGCCCGCGTGAGCGCTGACCACCAGCAGGGCGGGCGAGGTGTCGGCCATGACGGCTCCGTTCTGCGCGGCGATCGGGGGGCGCCGCAGGTTCGTCGAACGACTGCGTCCGCCCCGCGAGGAAAGCGAACCACACCCTGGCGCAATGGTCAAGATTCTGTCTACAATCTTGGCGACGAAGTGCATCGGATGCCGGTGGCATGCGCATCGCGCGGACTCGGCGCCGACGAGACGAGGGAGTCTTCATGTCCAATGCCGCCACGACCGACCCCCGCAGCGTCGGACCGGGCGCGGGAGCGGAGTCCCTCCAGCAGGCCATCGACCGGGCCGGCTCCCCCGTCACCCTCCTCCGCGATGCGCAGGCGCGGCCCACCGTCTTCCCCGTCGCCCCGGAGTTCAGCAACTGGCGCTCGGAGCAGCACTCCTGGCGCGAGACGTGCGCCCTGCTCGACCAGTCGCACCATATGACCGACCTCTTCCTCCGCGGACCGGGCGCCAAGGGCCTGCTCGAGCGCCTGGCGGTGAACAGCTTCGCCACCTTCCCGGTCGACCGGGCCAAGCAGTTCGTGGCGGTCAACGACGACGGACACCTGATCGGCGACGCCATCCTCGCCCACATCGACGACGACTACTACGACCTCGTCGGCCACCAGATGGTGATCGACTGGGTGCAGTTCCACGCCGAGACCGGCGGCCACGACGTCGAGGTGGAGAGGGACGGAAACTCGATCGTCCGCCCCGGAGATCCGCGGCTGTTCAGGTACGAGCTGCAAGGATCAACCGCACCGGCAATCGTCGAGAAGCTCATTGGCGGCGCCGTTCCACACATCGGGTTTTTCCACCTGGGCCGCTTCCCGATCGCCGGGCTTGAAGTCCGCAGCATCCGGCACGGAATGGCCGGCCAGCCCGGCT
>DASUQB010000435.1:0-8999 GCA_036280835.1 Microbacterium sp.
CTCGTGCCCCTGGGCCTGTTCGGGGGCGATGTAGTCGGCGGTGCCGATCGCCAGGCCCGTGGCCGTCAGGTCGCTTGCCACCGCTCGCTCCTTCGTCAGACCGAAGTCCGCGAGGAAGGCCTGCTCCTCCTCGTCGCGCCAGGCCACCAGCACGTTTCCCGGCTTCACGTCGCGATGCACGAGCCCGCGGCGGTGGGCGTCGTCGAGCGCTGCGGCGACGTGGCCGATGAAGCGCACGGCCCGTTCGGGATCCAACCGGCGCTGGTCGCGCAGGATCGCGCGGAGGTCCGTGCCGTCGACGTAGCGCATCGTCACGTACAGCGCACCGCTCAGCTCACCCGCGTGGAAGACGTTGACGGCGTGCGGATGATCGATCGCCGCCGCGAGCCGGCACTCCGACAAGAACCGCGCGCGGAACGTGGGCTGGGCGGCGAGATCGGGCGCCATGAGCTTCAGGGCGACCCGTCGCCCGAGCATGAGATCGGTGGCGCGATAGACGATGCCCATCCCTCCGCGCCCGGCGAGACCGTCGATGCGATGGCCCGCGAACACGGATCCGATCTCCAGCTCTCCGGAGACGGCGGGCGGCGCCGCCGGCGGTGGTGCTGCCATCGCGCGCGCGCCGAGGCCTGGATCGAGGTAGCCACGTCCCGCCACGACCGCGCGCACCGCATCGACGAGCTGCCGCTCGGCGGCGTCCTTGAGCACATAGCCGCCGGCGCCGGCGGCAAGCGCCTCGCGCGCATATCCGTAGTCGTCGTGCATCGTGAGCATCACCACGGCACAACCCGGCGAAGCGTCCAGGAGGGTCGGGATCGCATCGAGGCTGGGCGTGCCCGGCATCTTCACGTCGAGCAGCACGATCCGCGGGTGGAGCTCGGCCGCGATCGCGATCGCCTCGTCCGCATCGCGGGCCTCCGCGACGACCGTGACGTCCTCCTCCGCCTCGAGGATGCGCCGCAGCCCGCCGCGCACCAGCGCGTGGTCGTCCGCGAGCACGACCGTGATCGGATCGAACGCGCCGTCAGCCGAGTCCACCACGGTGCTCCGGGTCAGGCCGCCTCGACCCTCACCGGCACCGCGTTGAACGCGGCGTTGCCGGTGATCGCGTCGACGACCGAAGGGTCGGTGATGTCGTTGACGCTCGCGCCGGACTTCTCGGCGGCCAGTCGCCATCCGACGCCCGGGCGCCCGTGCCCGAAGCCGTGCGGGACCGAGACCACGCCCGGTCGGATCTCGTCGCTGACCACGAGCGGCAGCTCGATCGCGCCGACGCGCGAGACCACGCGCACCTGGTCGCCGTGGTCGAGCCCGCGCGCGCCCGCGTCGTCGGGATGCAGCAGCGCCGTGCAGCGGTCGGCGCCCTTCATCAACCGCGCGCTGTTGTGCATCCATGAGTTGTTGCTGCGCAGCTGGCGGCGGCCGACGAGCGTCAGGTCGTAGCCGTCGGACAGCGCGTCCTCGCGCTCGCGTGCGTGCTCGGCGAGCTTCGCCGCCTCCTCGACGAGCACCGGCGGCGCGAGCTGCACGCGCTTGTCCGCCGTGTCGAGCGCGCCCGGCAGCCGCGGCTCCAGCGGGCCGAGGTCGATGCCGTGCCCGGCGCGCTTGATCTTGGCGACGGTCAGGCCCTTGAGCGGACCGCGCCGCAGGATGCCGTGCGGTCCGAGCGCGATGCCGAGGTCGATGATCCGCTCGGGTGTCGTGAACGCCCAGGGGAGCCTCGCGACGGCAGCCTCGGCGCGGCGCCCGACCCCGCGCCCGAGCCGGCCCGTCAGCGCCGTCAGGATCTGCCAGTCCTCGCGCCCGTCCTTCGGCTTCGGCACCGCGGCCGGGCTGTAGCGGATGTGGTTGCGCACGGAGACGAGCGGCATGACGACGTCGATGTCGGAGCGCTCGAGCGCCGAGACCGGCGGCAGGATCACGTTCGCGTGGCGCGTCGTCTCGGTGACGTACATGTCGACGGCCACGCACCACTCGAGCGTCGCGAGCGCCTCCTCCAGACGCGCGCCGCCCGGCGTCGAGAGCACCGGGTTGCCGGCGAAGATCAGCATGCCGCGGACCTGGCCCTCGCCGGGCGTCGTGATCTCGTCCGCCAGGCCGGCGACCGGCAGCTCGCCGTTCATCTCGGGCAGCCCGCTGACGCGCTGGGTGTGGCGGCCGTGGTCGCCGAAGCCGAGCAGCCGGGCGCGCTTCAGCACCGCGCCGACGTCGAACGCCGGGTTGGGGAACATCGCGCCGCCCTGGACGTCGAGGTTGCCGGTGACGGCGTTGAGCACGTTGATGAGCCAGTGCGTGAGCGAGCCGGTCCGCTGCTGGCACACGCCGACACGCCCGTACGCGACCGCCCGCTCTGCGTCCGCGAACCCGAGCGCGAGCCGTTCGACCGTCGCCTCGTCGACGCCCGCGATCGGCGCTGCGCGCGCGACCGGCCAGTCCGCGGCGAGCGCCTCGATCGTGGCGGTCCCGTCGGCGTGGCCCTCGAGGCGGCCGAGCCGAATGCGGTCCTCCGCGAACAGCACGTGCAGCATCCCGAGCAGCAGGAAGGGATCGCCGCCGGGGGCGATCGGGACGTGCTCGGACGCGTGCGCCGCGGTCTCGGTGCGGCGCGGGTCCACGACCACGACGGTGCCGCCGCGCGCGACGATCGCGCGCAGCCGGTGGCGCGCGCCGGGCGCCGTCATGAGCGAGCCGTTCGACACCGACGGGTTCGCGCCGAGCACGAGCATGTAGTCGGTGCGGTCGAGATCTGGGATCGGGAACAGCGCGAGATTCCCGAACATCTCGGCCGACGTCAGATGCTGCGGCAGCTGGTCGGACGATGCCGCCGAGTAGTGGTTGCGCGTGTCGAGCACGTGGCGCAGGGGCAGGCCGGACAGCACGGCCATCGTGTGCGCGCTCGGGTTGCCGAAGTAGGTGGCGACCGCGTCGTTGCCATGGCGCCGCTGGACCGCGCGAAGGCCGTCCGCGGCCATGTCGAGCGCCTCGTCCCAGCCGATCTCCTCCCACTCGGAGCCGACCCGGCGCACTGGCCGCCGAAGCCGGTCGGGATCCGCGTACAGGTCAGCGAGCGCCGCCGCTTTCGGGCAGATGTAGCCGCGCGAGATCGGATCCTCCGTGTCGCCGGTGATCCGCAGCACGCGGTCGCCCTCGACCTTCACGTCGATGCCGCAGTGGGCCTCGCACAGAGTGCACTGGCGATGAACCGTCTGCGGCATGCGCCGAGCCTACGCCGTTGCGCCTCGCGCGTGCCGCTTTCCGCGCCCCCGATCAGCGATTGCGTCTCATGACCGATAGGACGACTCCCGAGAGGAACAGGACCGGCAACGCGACCAGTGTGTAAGGCACGAGCGGCCCGGGCTGCTCCTGGCCTCGTTCGGCGTCCAGCCCCAACATGAGAAGCAGTGCGACCATCCCGGTTGCGACGAGCAAGTGCCACGGTTTCGGCTGCATGTCAGACCTCCCTGTCGATGAGCCTGATCATCCGCGCGCGGCGGACATGGCGTCATCGGCAGAGTTCCGCACTTCAACTGCGGGTTGCCGCAAGGGCCTGCATCTGGAGTTCTCGCACGCTGTACCCGCTCGTTCGTCGCCCTCAAGGAAACCGACCGTCAGCACGATGACGCGGTCCTTGGGGCGGTGGCGTTGATTTGGCTGCGGTCCGCACCGAGCGTGCCCTGCGCTGGCACCATCGACGTCATGAGCAGGCGCCAGCTGCTCGACCGACAGGCCATCGACCGCTCGCGGCTCCTCGACGATCACGAGCCGTCGCCGGCGCAGGAGTCGTCGCGGTCAGCGTTGCCGGCGCCGGCCCCGACGCCGGCCGCGATCGTCGCGCTCCAGCGCAGCGCCGGGAACGCGGCGGTACGACAGTGGCTCAGCGAGTCCTTCGCGGGCGAGGGGCCCGACGAGAACCCGAAGGGCGAGGGCGAGACCGCCCCGCTCCCTGAGCTCCCGGAGCTGGAGGAGCCGGTCGGCGACGAGGGCGAGAAGCAACCCGCCGAGGAGCGCGTGGTCGGCGCGACGATCACCCCGAGTGGCGTCACCGGATGGGACAGTGCGAGCCCGGCCGCCTTCACCTCGGAGAAGACGCCCAAGGGCGAGGTCACGCCGACCGGCACGACCACCTACGACGGGGCCGCCGCGTCCTCCACCTGCCTGCCCGCCGACATCCTCCCCGCCGACGTCGATTGGGACGTCGTGGACACCAAGAAGACCTGGGGCGTGAAGGTCAGCGCGATGCGCACCAGCGGCAAGATCAAGGTCAACCCGACGCCGAACAAGCCCGCCGACATGGTCACGCCCAACACGGCCAACCCGGTCGACGGCGGCAACATCGAGAACAGCCCGGGGAGCAACAACCACTGGAAGTTCGCCGTCGACGAGATGAAGGCCTACAACACGACCAACGGCGGCCGCAGCGCCCACTGGCACTCGACCGCCGCGAGCGATGCGCACGAGTACGAGCACTGGAACAAGGACTGGATGAAGAACGTACTCGGCAAGCTCTGGCCCAAGGCGAACAGGGACATCGACAAGATCACGATCCCGAAGGCGGATGCGGCGGACGCGGCCGCGGCCAAGCCGCTGCTGAAGACGAAGGTGGACGCGCGCATAGCAACCGCGAACGCCAAGAGCACGACGGACTGGAACGCGGTGCCGGACGATCCCGGTCTGGCCGGCGCAAACGGCTACAAGGCCGGTCAGCGGGTGCTCAACGGCCTCATCGACGCGGTCAAGGCCTACGCGAAGTCGAAGAAGTGGTGACGAGCCGTGAGCGACCCCTCCGCTGAGGCGGGTGAAGCGATGCGCCTCGCCACGGCGGGCCTTCCCGACCTCGGCGTCGAGCCTGGAGACTTCCGGGTCGTACGCGTCGAGAACCTCCTGTCGGGTGCCGAGGCGTCGCCGGTGCGCTGGCGCGTGGTCTTCAAGGCGCGCGAGCTCCTCCCGGAGGGAGAGGGCAAGATCGGCAAAGGTGGCGAGGTCTTCGTAGAGGTCAACACCGCGACCGGCGAGACCCGCCGAGGTCGCGGCGGCGACTGACCACGTTGCTGTGCATGAGCGGGTCAGCTCATGCACTCACACCCGCGGCCCGCTCCGCTGCAGTCGGTGCAGTGCGGTCACGACGACGCCGATCACGGCGGTGGTAGCCGCGAAGAGGGCGACGCTGACCGCGTCGCCGGCGTCAGCAGGGGGCACAAGCGCCTGACGGAGGTGGTTGATCGCCAGGATCGGGATCAGGTAGGCACCCTCAGCTGTGGCCTGCTCATAGCCCCGGCCATGTAGAGCGGGGCGTCAGCCGGCGACGCGCCGCTTGACGCGGTCGAGCACCCCAGCCGGCAGGATCGGCTCCAGCAGCGTCAGCGCGCGCGCCCCTCGGCCGACCACGTAGCGCTCGTTCGGGCTCGAAGCCGTGAGCGCGGTCGCGATCGTCTCGGCGACCTCCTCCGGGTCCTCGCCCTCCTCGTCCGCCGACGCCAAGGTCTCGTCGAAGCCGGCCAGCGCCTCGCCGTAGGCCTCGGCCTGCTCCGTCGTCAGCGCGGCGCGGACCTTCGACAGGTGCTCGCGGCCCTTGCCCCAGATCTCCGTGGTCATCGAGCCCGGCTCGATCACCGATACCGCGACGCCGAACGGCCGCATCTCCGAGCGCAGCGACTCGGCGAGGCCCTCGATGCCGAACTTGGACGCGTGGTACGCCGAGGCGTATGGGAACGCGACGCGGCCGCCGAGCGACCCGACGAAGACGATCCGGCCCTGCGCTGCCCGGATCAGCGGCAGGAACGCCTTCGTGACCGCGAACTGCCCGATCAAATTGGTCTCGATCAGGGTGCGGAAGTCCTCGACCGGGACCGTCTCGACCGCACCGGTCACCGGGATCCCCGCGTTGTTGACGAGCGCATCCAGGCGTCCGCCCGTGCTCGTCGCCACACGCTCGCACGCCGCCGCGATCGACTCGGCCGAGGTGACGTCGAGCTCGAGCACCTCGACCGGTACCTCGTACGACGCGCCGTCGGGCGAGCGGACTCCCGCGAACACCTGCCAGCCCTCGCGTGCGAGGTGCGTGGCCGTGCTCCGGCCGATGCCGCTCGAGGTACCGGTGATCAGCACGCTTCCGCTCAAGGCCTGAACACCACCTTGAAGGCGCCGTCCTCCTTCTTCTGGAAGGTCTCGTACGCGCTCGGCGCCTCGCTGAGCGGGACGTGGTGGGTGGCGAAGGTCTCCACGCCGAGCGGGTCGTCGTCGCCCGACACCAGCGGCAGGATGTCGTCGACCCAGCGCCGCACGTTCGCCTGACCCATCTTCAGCGTGACCTGCTTGTCGAACGCCTGCAGGAAGTTGATCGGGCTCGCCGTGCCGCCGTAGACGCCGGACAGGGAGATCGTCCCGCCGCGCCGCACGATCTCGATCGCCAGGTTGAAGGCGCTGAGCCGGTCGACGCCGGCGTTCTGCATCAGCTTCTTGGTGATCGCGTCCGGCATCAGGCCGGCGAGCGTGTGGGCGAGCTTGCCGCCCGGCGCGCCGTGGGCCTCCATGCCGACCGCGTCGATCACGCCGTCCGGGCCGCGGCCGTCGGTGAGCGCGCGCACCGCCTCGGGTACATCGTCCACGGCCGTGACGTCGATCGTCTGGACGCCGTGGCTCTGGGAGCGTGCCAGCCGTTCCGGCACGAGATCGAGGCCGATCACCTGCTCCACCCCGAGCTGCTGCGCGATCCGGCAGGCCATCTCGCCGATCGGGCCGAGGCCGATCACGGCGAGGCTGCCGCCCTCCGGCACCTGCGCGTACCGGACCGCCTGCCACGCGGTGGGGAGGACGTCGGAGAGGAACAAGAAGCGATCGTCCGGCGGGCCCTCGGGCACCTTGATCGGCCCGTAGTGCGCCTGCGGCACGCGCAGCAGCTCGGCCTGACCGCCCGGGACCTGGCCGTAGAGCTCGGTGTAGCCGAACAGCGAGGCGCCCATGCCCTGGTCGCGGTTCTGCGTCGTCTCGCACTGCGTCTGGAGCCCGTGCTCGCACATCCAGCAGCGCCCGCAGGCGATGTTGAACGGGATCACCACGCGGTCGCCGACGACGAGGTCCGGCACCTCGGCGCCGACCGCCTCGACGACGCCCATCGGCTCGTGGCCGAGCACGTCGCCCTCGTGCAGGAACGGTCCGAGCACCTCGTAGAGATGGAGGTCCGAGCCGCACAGCCCAGTCGACGTGACGCGGATGATCGCGTCGGTCGGGTGCTCGATCGCCGGGTCGGGGACCGTGTCGACGCGGACGTCGCGCTTGCCGTGCCAGGTCAGCGCCTTCATCTCAGGTCCTTCCTCTCGACGGTGTCCACCTCGCCGAGGCTGCCCCGCGCCGTCGCGGAGCGAAACGCCCGCCCGAGCGCTGGGGCGACAGCTTCCTGGTCGCCTGGTGGGCCGCTCACCCATAGGCTGCGTCCAACCGCCGAGTGATCCGAGGAGGCGCTTGATGACGAGCAAGACACAGTTCAGCGAGGAGGAGTGGACGCGGCTCAAGCGCGCACCGTTCGTGGCCGGGATGGCGATCTCGATCGCCGATCCGGGCGGTCCGATCGAGGTCGTCAAGGAGACCGCGGCGACGCTGAAGACCGTGCGCGAGGCGGCAGCCTCGGGCGGACGCGGGGAGCTGGTCGACGCGCTCGCGCGGGATGTCGTCGCGGACACGCAACAGCGCAAGAGCCCGCTGCACGACTTCAAGGCCAGGGGCGCGCTGGCCGGCCAGGAGATCCTCGAGGAGCTTGCCGAGGTCAATCGCATCGTGTCCGAGAAGGCCACGCCGGAGGAGGCGGACGAATACCGGGAGTGGCTCCGCGCCGCGGCGCAGGAGGCCGCGAACGCGGCCAAGGAGGGAGGGTTCATGGGGTTCCACGCGCAACGCGTGAGCGAGGGCGAGCAGCGGATGCTCGACAAGCTCGCCGAGGTCCTCGCCCCGCCGGCCTGAACGGGCAGCCGACCCTCATCGCCTTGCCACCCGGCCGAGGACCCTGTTTCATGGCTGAGGTGAGCGACTTCGTGACCATCGAGACCGCGGCGAACGAGGCGGTCGCCGACATGATCCGGCAGCGACTCGACGAGGGCGGTATCCCGTGCATGCTCGTCCCGGCCAACACCGTCGCGATTGCCGGCGCCGGGGCGTCCTACTCGGTCACGGTCCCGAACGACCGCGCCGAGGAGGCCCGGCAGCTCCTGAGCGGCTGACGCGCCGGCGCCCCGCTACCCGCGGAGCCCGAACGTCCATGGAGGGGCGGTGAGGTTGCCCCTCACCTGAACGTCAGGCAACGGCGGCATGTCTTCCAGCGACAGCTGGCACGCTTTGCCGGACCGCGACTGGAGGCCGTGCTGCGCGAGCGGTAGCGTTCGCGCCAGGCAGATGTCCCCGCACTCGTCACTCAGGGCGTCGGACGCCGACCGCGACGCGGTCGCGGAGCGGCTGCGCGGAGCCGCAGTCGAGGGAAGGCTCGAGCCGGACGAACTGGAGGAGCGGCTCCATGCGGCGCTGCGGGCGCGGACGTACGGGGAGCTGCGGCGACTGCTCGCCGACCTGCCCGCGAACCCCACAGCCTGGGACCTTCACGGCACGCGGGTGATGCCGGCCGCGCGCACGGCGTTCGCCGTCGCACTGAAGGTCCTGCTCACGCTGGCCGTGGTCGCCGTGGTGATCGTCGTCGCCGCGGCCATGGCGACGTGGTGGGCACTGTGGGCGCTGGTGTGGTTCTGCCTCTGCGGGCGTCGCTGCGCCACCAATCGGCTTGGCGCGAGTTTCGCGTGGCGCGCCCCTCCACCGCTGCACCGCGTCCGGCCGGGCCGGCCGGCCGGCCTGCGCTGACCCGGCCGGCAGCCGTCGACCATCTTGGGCGCGCCGAGGGCCTGTGTCACACCGCCTCGAACAAGAGTGCGGTGATCACGGGGCGCGACTCCGGCGCGGGCTGGTCGAAGTCGGAGTACGGCCGGTTGAGCAGGTGCCCGCGGTGGACGAGCGTCGCGGAT
>DASUQB010000436.1:0-4662 GCA_036280835.1 Microbacterium sp.
GCATCCGTCGTCCGCCAGCTGATTGTCGGACTGGCGGTGCACGACCTGCCGCTGCTGCGGGACCTCGCCCCGCAACTCGAGCGCGTCGTCTACGCGCAGGCGATCCCACCGCTCGGCTACGCGGTCGGCTACGTGGCGTCGGGGATCCCCGTCCGCCTCACCACCGTGATGCTGCCCGGCGGTGCCGACGCGCTCTGGCGCCTCGACATCACGACAGACGACGAGCGCATCGAGGTGATCTTCCCGCCCGCCTTCGTGCACGACGGCAGCGCCACGGTGCGGGTGCGCTTCGCCGACGGGCGGGTCACCGGCTACCCGCCCGAGGACGAGGACGGGTACGTCGCGGAGTGGCGCGCCCTGCTCGATGCGCTGGAGGGAACGGTCGAGGTGCAGTACGAGGAGCTTCTGCAGGACGCGCGCTACGCGGTGCGTCTGGCGGATGCCGCGGCATCGGCGATCCTCGAGGACAGGCCGGTAGCGGCTGGGGCGGCCGCCTCGTGATCGGCGTCGTCGCCGAGCGGGGGCGGTATCGGGTGGCGGTCGCGGAGCTGCCGCTCAGCGTGTCGCTCTCCGGAGATCAAGCCGGTGCGATCGTCGTCGTGCCGGGCGGCGGCCGGTGGGACGCCGCCGTCCGCGCGGCCGCCCGTGCCGGCGCCGCGGCGATCGTGGTGTCGCGCCCAGGACCGATCCCGGCCGAGTCCATCGAGGATCTCGCCGCGGAGTTCGCGTCGCTGCCGGTGGTGGTCGAGAGGCCGTTCCTGCGACACGACACGATCGAGGACGCCCGTTCGGCCGCCGCACGGGCCGGCGATGGGGCGCCGCCGGCCGTCATCGCCGTCGACGCCGTCGCCACGGCATCCACTTTCGATCTCGTGCTGCGCGACGCCGTGGGCTGGCTGCGGGTGCTCGGTGGGGAGCGGCCGGTCCTGACGACCACGGCCGAGGGGCTGTCGTTCTTCGAGGGCGCCCCACCCGGCGGGGCCCCGGCCGTGCTGACCGCCGTGCGGGTGCCCGCCGGCACCGACCGTATCCAGGCGCACGTCCTCGGCGAGGTGCGGTCGGAGATCGACACGACGGCGACCGGCGGTGTCGTGTCGACCACGACGGCCCTCGGGTGCACGACCTCCCCGCGGGGTCATGAATCCCTCGAGCGGATCGCCCTGCGTCGCGCGGTCGCGGCCATCGGATCCGGCGTGCCGACCGCCGACCTCGCGGACCTCTCCACGGATACGGCCATCGCGGCCGAGATTGCCGCCGCGGTCCGCGGTCATAAACACCACTGATCCGCCGGATCGGGAAGTAGGCATTCCTGGATATGTCGATCCTCGGCGAAAGTGGATGCAGGGATCACTCCCCACAGACCTCCGAAAGGATCGAAGATGATCAAGCTGCTCTCCCACCTGTCGTACGTGGCCATCACGGCGCCCGATGTCGAAGCATCCGTCGAGTTCTACGTGAACCAGGTCGGCCTCACCGTCGTCGACCGCATCGACGGCGCCGTCTACCTGCGCTGCTGGGGCGACTACTACAAGTACTCGGTGGTCGTCGTCCCCGGCGACGAGCCCGGCCTCCAGACCATGGCGTGGCGCACGTCGAGCGCCGAGGCGCTCGAAGAGGCCGCGAAGCGCATCGAGGCCGCCGGCGCCGAGGGCGAGTGGGTGGAGGATGTGCCGCACATCGGCCGCGCCTATCGCTTCACCGGCCCGTTCGGCCACAGCATGACGCTGCACTGGGACGTCACCCGCCACCACGACACCGAGGGCGACGCCGCCTCGATCTACCCCGACCGTCCCTCGCGCCGCAGCAAGGTCGCCGGCGCTCCCCGCCAGCTCGACCACGTCACGATCGCGACGAGCGATGTCGACGGCTTCGTGAAGTGGTACGTCGACACCCTCGGCTTCCGCTTCATGGCGCGCACCGTGCTCGACGAGGCGCCCATCTCGGTGTTCTCCGTCCTGACGACGAACGAGAAGTCGCACGACCTCGGCGTCGTGCTCGACGGCTCGACCCGCGCCGGTCGTGTCAACCACTACGCCTTCTGGGTCGACACCCGCGAGGAGCTGCTGATCGCCGCCGACGTGCTCGGGGAGAACGGCTACCCGATCGAGTACGGCCCGTCGATCCACGGCATCGGCGAGCAGAACTTCCTCTACTACCGCGAGCCCTCGTCGCTGCGCATCGAGCTCAACACCGGCGGCTACCGCAACTACGTGCCCGACTGGGAGGCCAACACCTGGCGTCCGTCGCAGGGTTCGAACAACTTCTACCGCAACAGCGCCATGCCGATGTCGATGACGGAGTCGTTCCCGCCCGCCGACGGTCCGAGCGCGACCGAGGAGGGCGTGCCCGACGAGATCAAGGACGCCCTGCTCAACCCCTACGCCAAGCACGGCCAGGGCTGACAGACTCGGGCGGAAGTGCCGGCGCGATCCAGGCCGGTGCTTCCGCCCTCACCCGTTCCTGCGCCTGACCGCGCCGGGATGACACAGGAGGAACACATGACATCGTCGTCGAGCGGGCTGTCCGCGCCTTTCGCGCTCGCGCGCTTCCGCCAGGGGGCAGGCATCCGCCTGGGGCTCGTGGCGGGGGAGCGCATCCGTCCGCTGGACGCCGAAGCCCTCGGAGCGCAGGACCTCAACGCCTTCCTCGCCGCCCCGGACTGGGACCGCCTCGGCGCGCTCGCCGGGCAGGAAGACGGCGAGTGGATGCCGCTGGCAGAGGTGACCCTGACCGCTCCGGTCGAGCCGCGCCAGGTGCTGCAGGCCGGCGCGAACTACCGCCAGCACGTCATCGAGCTGGTGGCCGCCGGGCTGACGCAGAACTCCGACCGCACTCCGGAGGAGGCGCGGGAGTTCGCCGCCAAGATGATGGATGACCGCGCGGCCAACGGCGAGCCCTACTTCTTCATCGGCCTGCCGGCCTGTGTGGTGGGCGACGACGTGCCGCTCGTGCTGCCGCCGTACAGCGAGGTGCACGACTGGGAGCTCGAGCTCGCCGTCGTGATCGGCCGCGAGGCGTTCCGGGTCTCGAAGGACGACGCGCTCGACCACGTCGCCGGGTACACGATCGTCAACGACATCACGACGCGCGACCTCGTGTTCCGCAAAGACATGAAGGAGATCGGCACCGACTGGTACCGGTCGAAGAACGCGCCGGGATTCCTGCCCACCGGCCCATTCCTGGTTCCGGCGCCCTTCGTCGACGGGGGCTCGGTCACCCTGCGGCTCGAGCTGAACGGCCAGGTCATGCAGGACGGGGACAGCGGCGACCTGCTGTTCGACATCCCGGCCCTCATCAGCGGCGCGTCCCAGACGATGCCGCTGCTGCCGGGCGACATCCTGCTCACCGGCAGCCCCGCCGGCAACGGCCAGCACTGGAAGCGGTTCCTGCGGGACGGCGACGTCATGACCGGCTCCATCTCCGGCCTCGGCACCCAGGTCGTCCGCTGCGTCGCGGAGGGCATCGGCGCATGAGCGGCCCGAGCGAGAACCCCGCCGACCTCGACCGGGCGAACCCGGAAGCCGAGATCGGCGCGCGCGCCGAGGCCTTCCGCAACTGGGGGCGCTGGGGCGAGGACGACGTGCTCGGCACGCTGAACTTCATCGATCCTCAGAAGCGGGTGGATGGCGCGGCCCTCGTCCGCGAGGGCACCGTCGTCTCGCTCTCGCAGTCCTTCGACACCAACGGGCCGCAGAAGGGCTGGCGTCGCCGCACCAACCCCGTGCACACGATGACCGACACGGGAGTGGACGCCGAGCGCGGCAACCAGGGCTTCCCGCACGGCATCGGCGGCGCCGACGACGTGATCGCGATGCCACTGCAGTGCTCGACCCAGTGGGACGGCCTCGGCCACATCTTCGACCACGGCATGGCGTGGAACGGTCGCCGCGCGGGCGACGTCGTCACGAGCGAGGGCGACCTCGTCACGGGCATCGAGCACGCGGCATCCGTCGTCGTCTCCCGCGGCGTGCTGCTGGATGTCGGCCGCCACCTCGGCCCCCGGTTGGTGAGCCCGTCGAACCACGAGCTGCCCGACGGCTACGCCGTCACGACCGCCGACCTCGAGGCCACGATCGCCGCCCAGGGTGCGTCGAGCGCCGTCGGCCGCGGCGACATCGTGCTCGTGCGCACCGGCCAGCTGGCCCGCGCCCGCCGCGACGGCTGGGGCGACTACGCGGGCGGGCCCGCGCCTGGCCTCTCGCTGACGACCGCCGGCTGGCTGCACCGCACGGAGATCGCCGCCATCGCGACCGACACGTGGGGCTTCGAGGTGCGCCCCAACGAGTTCGACGCCCCGGCCTTCCAGCCGCTGCATCAGGTCGTCATCCCCAACGTGGGACTGACGATCGGCGAGATGTGGGACCTCGAGGCGCTCGGCGCCGCGTGCGCGGCGTCCGGCCGCTACGACTTCCTGCTCTCCGCCGCACCGCTCCCGATCACGGGTGCGGTCGGCTCGCCCATCAACCCCGTCGCGATCCATTAGATCGCTCTACCCGAATCGAAAGAACACCCGCCGTGAGTAGGAACAGAGAGGTTCTGACATGACCGCAGTTCAGAAGGTCGCCATCGCCGGCAGCGGGGTCGCGGGCCTCGCCGCCGCCATCCAGCTCGCCAAGGCGGGTGTCACCGTAGACCTTTTCGAGGCCAAGCCCGAGCTCAGTG
>DASUQB010000437.1:0-5292 GCA_036280835.1 Microbacterium sp.
ACGTGGCGCTTCGAGGCGATCGGCACCGCGTGGGAGATCCAGACGTCGGCGCCGCTGCCCGCCGACGTGCGCGCGGCGGTGACGGCGCTCATCGACCGCTTCGATGCGGAGTGGTCGAGATTCCGGCCGGATTCCCTCGTGTCCCGGCTCGCTCGAGGCGAGGGGAGCGTCGAGCTCCCCCCGGATGCCGCCGACATGCTCGCCGCGTACGCCGAGCTGTCCGAAGCCACGCGCGGGGCCGTGAACCCGCTGATCGGCGGCGCCCTGGAGCGCTTGGGCTACGGGCCTGGATACCGCCTGCAGGCCGACGAGGCGGCGGTGGTCGTCGCGACGCCGGACTGGCGCGATGTCGTCAGCTGGGATGATGACCGGCTCTCACTGAGCACCCCGGCCACGCTCGATGTCGGCGCCCTCGGCAAGGGCCGGCTCGTCGACCTCGTGCTCGCGCACGTCGCGCAGCACGCCCGGGGCGACGTGGTCGTCGACGCGAGCGGCGATCTGGCGGTGCGCGGCGCCCCCGTGCGCATCGGGCTCGAGCATCCGTACGACCCGTCCCGGGCGATCGGCGTGGCCACGATCCAGGATGGCGCGCTGTGCGCATCCGCCACCAACCGGCGCGCGTGGGGCGACGGCCTGCATCACGTGCTCGACGCGCGCACGGGGGAGCCCGTGCGCACGGTCGCCGCGACCTGGGCCATCGCGCCGGGCGGTGTCGGGCGAGCCGGCGCGATGCGCGCCGACGCGATCGCGACCGCGCTGTTCTTCGACGGCGGCCCCCAGCTCGCCCGCAGCTGGGACATCTCGTGGGTGCGGATGCTGACCGACGGGCGCGTCGAGTACTCGCCGGACAGCGCGGTCGAGCTGTTCACCCGCGCTAGCGTGGACTCATGAGCGTCTCTCCGTCCGCCGGCCGCGTGATCGCCGTCGCACGCGACGACAAGCACCGCTTCAGCAAGCCGACGCGCGACGCCATCACGCTCGTCGAGGGGGTCGGGGTCGAGGGCGATGCCCACGCCGGGGCCACGGTGCAGCACCTCTCGCGCTTCCGCCGCGACGCCGCACAGCCGAACCTCCGGCAGGTGCACCTGATGCACGCCGAGCTCTTCGACGACATGGCCGAGCGCGGCCACTTCATCGACCCGGGTCAGCTCGGCGAGAACGTCACGACCGAGGGGCTCGACCTGCTCGGGCTCCCGCGCGGCAGCCGCCTGCACCTCGGCGACGATGCCGTCGTCGAGGTCACGGGCCTGCGCAACCCGTGCGCACAGATCAACGGCCTGTCGCCGGGCCTCATGAAGGAGCTCGTCTCCGTCGATGAGAAGGGCGAGGTGGTTCGGCTCGCCGGCATCATGTCGGTCGTCGTGCACGGAGGCGTCGTGCGCCCGGGAGACGGCATCCGCGTGTCGCTGCCCCTCGGCGCGCTCGAGGCGCTGGGACCGGTGTGACGTGATCTCCATCCTCACCGCCGGCTGGAGCCGCGTTCTGCAGTTCCTCGGCCAGGTCTCCATGTACCGCCTGGTGCTGCTCTCGCTCGGCACGCTGACGGCGATCGCCTTCGTGATCTCGTTCTTCGGCGTGCTCGTGCCGGGGCCGCTCGAACTCGTCGCCACCCTCGCCGTGCTCACGGCGGTGTGCGTCGTGGTGGATGCCATCGCCCACAGGGTGATGCGCCTGTCGCACCGCATCGAGTCATCGCTCATCACCTCCGCGATCCTCCTGTTCGTGCTGCGCCCCAGCATCGAGATCGCCGACATGCTCGGCATCGCCTTCGCCGGTGCGGTGGCCTCGCTCTCGAAGTACCTGCTCGCCTGGCGGGGCCGCCACATCTTCAACCCGGCCGCGTTCGGCGCCGCCGTGCTCACCATCTCCGGGCTCGGCGCCTCGGCATGGTGGGTGGGAACTCCGTTCCTCGCCGCCCCCGTCCTGCTCCTGGGGCTCGCGGTCGTGCTGCGCACCGAGAGGCTGCGCATCATCACGCTCTTCGTCGTCATCGCCGTCGGCGTGACGGTGCTGCGCATCTCGGTGCAGGCGCAGCAGGCGCAGTTCGAGATCAGCACGGGGGAGCTGCTGTCGCTCGCGCTGTGGCAGTCCCCGATCCTCTTCCTGGGCGCGTTCATGCTCTCCGAGCCGCTCACGATGCCACCCCGCCGATGGCAGCAGATGGCCGTCGCCGCCCTCGTCGGCGTGCTGGTGGGCTGGCCGATCGACGTCGGGCCGTTCACCCTCGGGCAGGAGCGCGCGCTCCTCATCGGCAACCTGCTCGCCTTCGCCTTCGCCGTCCGCACCGCGGTGCGGCTGACGCTCGCCCGTCGCGCCGCTCCTACGCCGACGGTGCAGGAGCTGGAGTTCACCACGAAGCAGCCGCTGCGCTTCGTGCCGGGGCAGTACATCGAACTCGAGGTTCCGCACCGCCGCCCCGACGCACGCGGAACGCGACGCGAGTTCAGCATCGCCTCGGCCCCGGAGGACCTGCCCACGCTCCGCATCGCGTTCCGCGAGGGCGGGGCCAAGCATCCGTCGAGCTACAAGAAGGCGCTCGCGGCGATGAATCCCGGGGACGGCCTCGCCGTGACCGGCGTGTGGGGCGACTTCCTGCTGCCGCACAACACCGGCGCCCCTGTGCTCATGGTCGCGGCCGGCATCGGCGTCACCCCCTTCGTCTCCCAGCTGCGCCACGTGCGGCTCGCCGAGGAGGACCGCGACATCGTGCTCGTCTACGTCGCGTCCGAGGCGGCCGAGCTCGCGTTCCGCGACGACATCGAGGCCTCCGGCATCCCGGTCATCGTCTTCACGCGCGATCAGCCTCAGAACCTGCCCGCGAACTGGTACTGGGCGCGCGGCGTGCGCCTGGACGCCGAGGGCCTCGAGCGCGTGGTGCCCGATCTGTCGGCGCGGCACGCCTACATCTCGGGCCCGCCGGGGCTGATCGCCGAGCTGGCCCCGGCCCTCGAGAAGGCCCGGTCTCTGACGACGGACGCCTTCGCCGGATACTGAGGCGGGCGCTCAGGCGCTTTCGGCCGCCGGGACGGCCGTGACGCTCGGGGCGTGCGGCCGGGCGGGCATGCGCAGCGTGAACGTCGTGTCGCCGGGCCGGCTGTCGACCTCGATCGTGCCCCGGTGGGCCGTCACGATCGCCTTTGCGATCGACAGGCCGAGGCCGGTGCCGCCGGTCTGACGTGCGCGGGACCGGTCGGCGCGCGCGAAGCGCTCGAACAGCTCCGCCTGGACCGCGGGGTCGACACCCGGGCCGTCGTCGTGCACGGTCAGCACGGCATCCGGGCCGTCGGCGAAGACCGAGACGGTCACCTCCGTGCCGGCGGGGGTATGCGTGCGGGCGTTCGCCAGCAGGTTCGCCACCACCTGGTGCAGGCGGGAGGCGTCGCCGGCGATGACGACGGGCTCATCCGCGACATCGACGCGCCAGATGTGGTCGGGGCCCGCCGGGCGGGCATCGCCCACCGCCTCCAGCGCGAGCTGGGTCAGATCCACGGCGCCGTAGACGAGGTCCTGGCCCTCGTCGAGGCGGGCGAGCAGCAGCAGATCCTCGACGAGCCTCGTCATCCGGATGGACTGCGCCTGGATGCGCTGCAGGGCCGACTCGCTGTTGTCGCTGAGGGTGGTGTCGCGAAGAGAGAGCTCGGAGTAGCCCCGGATCGACGCGAGCGGGGTGCGCAGCTCGTGGCTGGCGTCGGCGACGAAGCGCCGCATCCGCTCCTCATTGCGCTGGCGGGCATCCAGCGACGCGTCGACGTGGTCGAGCAGCGTGTTCAAGGCCGCGCCGACCTGGCCGATCTCGGTGCGGGCATCCGCCTGCTCGGCGGGCACCCGCTCGGAGATCGACACGGCGCCCTGGTCCATCGGAACGCTCGCGACGCGGGTCGCCGTGTCCGCGACGGCGCGCAGGGGGCGGAGCCCGACCCGGATGACGAGTGCCGTCGCCGCGGCCAGCACGAGCAGCCCGCCGGCCGTCAGCAGGCCGATCGTCGTGAGCATCCGCCCGATGGTCTGCTCCACCTCGGTGCGGGCGAGACCGACCACGGCGACCGTGTTGGCGATGCCGTCGGCGAGCACGACGTAGGAGCCCACCCCGTCGATCTCGACGGTGGTGGGACCGCGGCCCTCGAGGTCCTCGGCGAGGGATCGGATCTGCTCGTCCGTCAGCGCCGTCACGGTCAGGTCGTCCTCGACATAGGCGCCGCTCGCCGGCGTCAGGCGCGACTCGACGACGAGGAGGAAGCCGGCCTGCTGGGGGGATGACTCGAGGATGGCCTTCGCGTTGACGTCGGGTCCCTCGAACGCGCCCCCGGGTCCGCCGGCGACCTTCACCCGCTCCATCGTGGAGCTCAGCTGCTCCGAGAGGCGGCTCTCGAGCACCTGACCCAGGATGGCGCTCGTGGCCACGGCGACGACGACGAGGATCGCCGAGACGATGCCGATGACGGTCACCATGAGACGCGTCTGCAGCGTCCATGCCGGGCCGCGCCGGCTCGCGGTGGTCTCCGTCACGCGGGTGCCTTGATCATGTAGCCGACGCCGCGGACGGTGGAGATCAGCGGCTCCCGGCCCTGGTCGATCTTCTTCCTGAGGTAGGAGATGTAGAGCTCCACGACGCTCGACCGGCCGCCGAAATCGTAGTTCCAGACGCGGTCCAGGATCTGAGCCTTGGACACGACGCGGCGCTGATTGCGCATGAGGAAGCGGAGCAGCTCGAACTCCGTGGCCGTCAGCTCGATCGAGGTGCCGCTGCGCTCGACCTCGTGGCTGTCCTCGTTGAGGGTCAGGTCGCCGACCCGCAGGATCGGCTCGACGTCGCTGGAGTACGCGGAACCGGCGCGACGCATCAGGCCCCGCAGCCGGGCCACGACCTCTTCCAGGCTGAACGGCTTCGTGACGTAGTCGTCGCCGCCGGCCGTCAGCCCGGCGACGCGGTCGCTCACGGCGTCCTTCGCCGTCAGGAACAGCACGGGCACATCGTTGCCCGACTGCCGCAGGCGCTGCAGCACGGCCATCCCGTCGAGGTCGGGCATCATGATGTCGAGCACGAGGGCATCCGGTGCGAAGTCGCGTGCGGACTGCAGCGCCTCGAAGCCCGACCCCGCCGTGCACACCTCCCAGCCCTCCATGCGCAGCGCCATCGACAGGAGGTCGGTGAGCATCTGCTCGTCGTCCACGACGAGGACGCGCAGGGGGGAGCCGTCGGGGCGGTGCAGTGCGGGTGCGGAGGCCATGGCCCCAGTCTGGCGGCCGAATCTATGAGCCTGCTATGGAGGCGGCTATGTCTTTCCTGTGAGC
>DASUQB010000438.1:0-2127 GCA_036280835.1 Microbacterium sp.
TCATCCGGCGCAAGGTCGCGATGATGCCGCTGCTCAAGGTCACCGACATGACCTACGACCGCTCGCTCCTCGGCCGGATCGTCGGCTACGGCACCTTCGTGCTCGAGTCGGCGGGCCAGGGCCAGGCCCTCTCGGTCATCACCCACGTCCCCGACGCCGACACGCACTACCGGGCGATCTGCACGCAGCTCTTCGGGCCCAACTCGCAGATCCGCTTCGCCCCCGGCGGGCCCACCCCACCTCCCCCGGTCGACGAGGGACCGGACGGCGGCGACGGTGGCGGAGGTGGCGGCAGCGGCGGGTCGGCCGGGCCGGATGCCGGGGGCCCGGCTCCCGTCGGCGCCTCACCCACGCGGTCCCCGGCCGTGCCCGCGCCGCTGCCCACTCCGGTCAGCAGACCCGAGTCGTGGTACCGCTCGTCCAACCTGCGCGAGCCCTCGCACCTCGGCGACACCGGCGAGATCCCCGTCGTGCGCGTCCCGCGCGAGGCCGACGAGCAGGACGACGCGCGGCTCTACCCGCCGCGGCACTGGGTGGACTGACCCGGCACCTCGGGGTGTCCGAGTGCTGCGGGGGGCACGGCATCCGCACTCGCGCGGACGGGCGCGTCGCGCCACGTTCCACTAGCGTCGGTGGCGTCGGTGCAGCCGAGCGGAGGGACACGCCATGAGCGTCATGCGGACCATGCCGATCGAGCAGGTGCTGCGCGAGGGCGACGAACCGGAGTACCAGCTCAAGAAGCGCCTCACGGCACTGGACCTCATCGTGTTCGGGGTCGGGGTCATCATCGGTGCCGGCATCTTCACGCTCACCGGGCGCGCCGCGAAGGAGGTCGCCGGGCCGTCGATCGTGCTCTCCTTCGTGCTCGCGGCGATCTGCTGCGCGCTCGCGGCGCTGTGCTACGCGGAGTTCGCGTCGACCGTGCCGGTCAGCGGGTCGGCGTACACGTTCTCGTACGCGAGCCTCGGCGAGATCGTCGCCTGGGTCATCGGGTGGGACCTCCTCCTCGAGCTGCTGCTCGGCGCGGCCGTCGTCGCGCAGGGCTGGTCGGCGTACTTCGGCGTGCTCATGGGTCACCTCGGCTACGACGTGCCGGAGTCGATCGGCTACGGCTCGAGCTTCGACCTCATGGCCTTCCTCCTCGCGATCGCGCTGACCGTGCTCGTGAGCATCGGCATCAAGGAGTCGATGCGGGTCAACCTCGTGCTCGTCGCGATCAAGCTCTTCATCGTCCTCTTCGTCATCGTGGCGGGCTTCGGCTTCATCAACCGCGCCAACTACTCCCCCTTCATCCCGCCGTCGCAGCCCACCCAGGGCAAGGGCAGCCTCGAGTCGCCGCTCATCGAGACCCTCTTCGGCCTCACCCCGTCGACGTACGGCGTTGCCGGCATCGTCGCCGGCGCCTCGCTGGTGTTCTTCGCCTACATCGGGTTCGACGTCGTCGCGACGACCGCTGAAGAGGCCAAGAACCCCCAGCGCGACCTGCCGATCGGCATCATCGGCTCGCTGATCATCTGCACGGTGCTCTACTGCGCGGTGGCCCTCGTCATCACCGGGATGATCCCCTTCGACCAGATCTCGACGGAGGCGGCGCTGGCGACCGCCTTCGAGACGGTGGGGAGACCGGAGTACGCCACCCTCATCGCAGCCGGTGCCGTGGCCGGGCTGACGACCGTGGTCATGACGCTGCTCATCGGGGCGACGCGCGTGCTCTTCGCGATGTCGCGCGACTGGCTGCTCCCGGCCCGGTTCGGCCGGGTCAACCACCGCACGGGCACCCCGCTGCGCATCACCGTCACGATCGGCATCGGCGTGGCGTTCGTGGCGGCGCTGACGCCGGTGGGGAAGCTCGAGTACATGGTCAACATCGGCACCCTGGCCGCCTTCACCCTCGTGTCGATCGCCGTGCCGATCCTCCGGCGCAAGAGGCCAGACCTGCAGCGCCCGTTCAGGGTTCCGGGCAGCCCGTTCCTGCCGCTGCTCGCCGCGGCGATCGCGTTCTACCTCATGCTCACGCTGCCGACGGAGACCTGGATCCGGTTCCTCGCCTGGATGGCGGTCGGCGTCATCGTCTACTTCGCCTACGGCTACCGTCGCTCACGCCTGTCCGGCAACCCCAACCCGGAC
>DASUQB010000439.1:0-4242 GCA_036280835.1 Microbacterium sp.
CTTGCCCTTCCCCTCGTCCCCCCATTGCACTCCGACGATGACGATGGCGGGCATATTCACTCCTCGGGAAGGATCCGACGGTACACCCCATCCTATCGGGCGGGCCCGACGGGCCCGGTGAGGGGCGACACCGGTCGCCCGACGGGCCCGAGTGCTTGACTGGGGGCATGACCTCCGCCTGGCGCGACACGGCCCTCACCCGGATGCTCGGCATCGATCTCCCGATCGTGCTCGGGGCCTTCGGCGGCGCATCCAGCGTGGCCCTCACGGCGGCCGTCAGCAACGGCGGCGGGCTCGGGTCGTACGGGCTGTACGGGTACTCCGCCGAGCGCATCCTCCGGACGGCGGAGGAGCTGCGGGAGGCCACGAGCCGGCCGTTCGCCGTGAACGTCTGGCTTCCGCACCGCGAGCCCGGCGAGCGGGACCCGGGGCGGGAGGCGGTGCCGGATGACGCGTTCCGCGCCGCCGCGCAGCGCCTCGCGCCGCTGTTCGCCGAGGTCGGCCTGGAGCCTCCGGCCGAGCCGCCGGCCTCTTATCTGCCGGGGTTCGACGAGCAGCTGGCGGCCGTGCTCGAAGCCCGCCCCGCCGTGCTGAGCGTCGTGTTCGGTGTGCCCGACGCCGCGACCATCGACGCGTGCCACGATGGCGGCATCCGGGTCGTCGGCACCGCCACCACCGTCGACGAGGGCGTCGCGCTCGCGAAGGCCGGCGTGGACGCGATCGTCGCAAGCGGCATGGAGGCCGGCGGGCACCGGGTGTCCTTCCTCCGCCCGGCCCAGGAGTCCCTCGTCGGCACGTTCGCCTTGGTGCCGCAGGTCGCGGACGCCGTGGACGTTCCCGTGATCGCGGCGGGCGGCATCGCCGACGCCCGCGGAGTCGCCGCGGCGCTGGTGCTCGGCGCCGCCGGCGCCATGGTGGGCACCGCCTTCCTCGCGACCGACCACAGCGGCACGTCGGCGGCGCACCGCGAGGCGCTCCGCTCCGACGCGGCCCGCGAGACCGTGCTGACCCGGGCGCTCAGCGGGCGCCTCGCCCGCGGCATCCCGAACCGCGTGACGCGCGAGATCGTCGATCCTGCGCCCTTCCCGCTGCAGAACTGGCTGACGGGGCTCTTCCGCGCTCGCGCGGGCGAGCTCGGCCGCGCCGACCTGCTCTCGCTGTGGGCGGGCCAGGCCGCGGGACTCGCGCGGTGGCGCGATGCGGACGCGCTGCTGCGGGAGATCGCGGCGGGGGTGGACGAACTGCTGCCCGGCTGATCGCCCCGGCATCCGGCCGCCCGTGCTCCATCTGTCGCTAGTGTGACGGGAAAGCCAGGAAGGGTTCGCCATGGGTTATGCGTTGTTCCGCGCCGCCGGCGCCCTGCTCGGCCTCGCCGCCATCGTCGCCCAGCTCAGCCAGAGCATCGGCAATGCCCTCGCGAGCGACACCGACCACGGGTCGCATGTGCCCACGGTGATCGCCAACTTCCTGAGCTTCTTCACGATCCAATCGAACGTGCTGGCCGTCGTGACCCTTGCGATCGGGGCGATCTGGGCGTGGACGAGGGGTCGCGACCACGACACCGATCCACGCTGGTTCGCGATCCTGCTCGCGTGCACCACGACCTACATGCTGGTCACGGGGCTCGTCTACAACACCCTCCTGCGGGGCGTGCAGCTGCCCCAGGGCACGACGGTGCCCTGGTCGAACGAGGTGCTGCACGTCGTCATCCCGCTCGTGCTGCTGATCGATCTGCTCTTCGCGCCGAAGCGGCGGGTGCTGCCGTGGAGCACGGTGTGGATCATCGTGGCCTACCCGATCGTCTGGGTCGTCTACACCCTGCTGCGCGCGAACCTCATCACCGCCCCCGCCACCGGCAACGCGTGGTGGTACCCCTACCCGTTCCTCGACCCGAACAACCCCAGCCTCGTGCCCGCGGGCTACGCCGGGGTCGCGGTGTACGTCGTCTCGATCGCCGCCGGCATCATCGCCTTCGGCTTCCTGGTGATCTGGGTGGGCCGCCGGCGGCATGCGCGGGCGCGCGCCGCGTTCGCGACGGCCTGAGTCCTCCGGCGGCGCGGGCCCGGCATCCACCCCTCACTAGACTTGAGGCATGTCGAAGGTCCTTACCTCCCTGCCCGTCGGCGAGCGCGTCGGCATCGCCTTCTCTGGGGGGCTGGACACCTCGGTCGCCGTCGCGTGGATGCGCGACAAGGGCGCCGTCCCCTGCACCTACACCGGTGACCTCGGTCAATACGACGAGCCCGACATCGACGCGGTGCCCGACAGGGCGCTGGAGTACGGCGCCGAGCTGTCGCGCCTGGTCGACTGCAAGGCCGCCCTCGTCGAGGAGGGCCTCGTCGCCCTCGCGTGCGGCGCCTTCCACATCCGCTCCGGCGGCAGGACGTACTTCAACACCACGCCCCTCGGCCGTGCCGTCACCGGGACGCTGCTCGTGCGCGCGATGAAGGAGGACGGCGTCGACATCTGGGGCGACGGCTCCACCTACAAGGGCAACGACATCGAGCGGTTCTACCGCTACGGCCTGCTCGCCAACCCGCGGCTGCGCATCTACAAGCCCTGGCTCGACGCCGACTTCGTGACGCAGCTCGGCGGCCGGAGCGAGATGAGCCAGTGGCTGCTCGACCACGGTTTCCCGTACCGCGACTCCGCCGAGAAGGCCTACTCGACCGACGCGAACATCTGGGGTGCGACCCACGAGGCGAAGACCCTCGAGCACCTCGACGTCTCGCTCGAGACCGTCGAGCCGATCATGGGCGTGCGGTTCTGGGATGCGTCGGTCGAGGTCGAGACGGAGGACGTCACCGTCGGGTTCTTCGAGGGCCGCCCGGTCTCGATCAACGGATTCGAGTTCGGCAACGCCGTCTCGCTCGTGCAGGAGGCGAACGCCATCGGCGGCCGCCACGGCCTCGGCATGAGCGACCAGATCGAGAATCGCATCATCGAGGCGAAGAGCCGCGGCATCTACGAGGCCCCGGGCATGGCGCTGCTGCACATCGCGTACGAGCGGCTGCTGAACGGCATCCACAACGAGGACACCGTCGCGAACTACCACGCGGAGGGCCGCCGCCTCGGGCGCCTGATGTACGAGGGCCGGTGGCTCGACCCGCAGGCGCTGATGCTGCGCGAGTCGATCGACAAGTGGGTCGGCTCCGCGGTGACCGGCACGGTCACCCTGCGCCTGCGGCGCGGAGACGACTACACGATCCTCGACACCGCAGGACCGTCGCTGTCGTACTCACCCGAGAAGCTCTCGATGGAGCGCGTCGGCGACGCCGCCTTCGGCCCCACCGACCGCATCGGCCAGCTCACGATGCGCAACCTCGACATCGCGGACTCGCGCGCGCGCCTCGAGCAGTACGCCGCTCAGCGCATCATCGGCGGCGCCACCGCGGCCCTCGTGGGCGACGTGCGCGAAGGCGAGTCGCTCGAGATCCTCGCGGGCACCCCCCACGACGCGAGCGCCGACGCCCTGGACGACGCCATCGAGGCGGCATCCGACTCGGCCATGTTCGACGCCGGCACCGACTGACCCGGCACCCGCCGCCTTCCCGCGCGCACGCCTGCGCCGTGCGCGAGAGGGCAGAGGCGCACCTTCCGGGCGCCTGTGAACGTGCGGCTGTGCCCTCTCGCGACCGGCCTTCAGCCCCGCGCATGCGGCGGCGGATGGGCCCCGTGCGTCTCCGCGCGGGATACGATTCCAGGGCGCACATGCACCCGAAGCGTGGGCGTGAGACTCAGCCGGCACGACACTGAGTTCCACGCGCCCGCACACCGAAAGAGCTCTCGATGACGAAGCAGGACATCGCACCGACGATGGTGAGCGACCCCGACCATCCCGCCGCACCGCGCACGCGTCGAGCGGGACGGATCATCGGGCGCGCCCTGTTCGCCGTCGTCGCGGGCATCATCGTCGTCGCGGTGATCGCCGCGAGCTTCGTGGTCTGGACGATCCAGCGCTCGTTCCCGACGCTGTCGGGCGAGGTCGCCGTCGCGGGGCTCGAGAACCCGGTCGCCGTGCAGCGCGACGTGCTCGGCATCCCCACGATCTCTGCCGACAGCACCCACGACCTCTTCTACGCCCAGGGCTACGTGCACGCCCAGGACCGCTTCTGGGAGATGGACTTCCGCCGGCACGTGACGAGCGGACGCGTCTCCGAGCTGTTCGGCGAGTCGCAGCTGGGCACCGACAGCTTCCTGCGCACCCTCGGCTGGCGGGTCACGGCCGAGCAGGAGGTCGCC
>DASUQB010000440.1:0-3774 GCA_036280835.1 Microbacterium sp.
GGGCGATTCGCGCTGAGCCGCGCCTCGACCCTGCGCGCAGCGTCGCGCACCTGCGGTGGCCAGCGCTCCGGGTCGAAGTCGGCCGACGTGCCGCAGACCGAGATCGCGGCGAGGACGCGGCCCGAGGGCGAGAAGACGGGGCTGGCCGCGCCGGCGACCTCGGGCGCGTGCTCGTCGACCTCGACGGCCACGCCCACGCGCCGGATCTCCGCGAGCTCCCGTCGCAGCCGCTCCGGGTCGGTGACCGTGCGAGGCGTGAACGCGGCGAGTTCCTCCGCCAGGACGGCGTCGAGCTCGCTCGCAGGCGCGTGGGCGAGCAGGGCCTTCCCGAGCGCCGTCGCATGCACGGGCGCGCGCCCGCCGATGCGGGAGCCGGGTGCGGCGGAGGCCCGTCCGCGCATGACCGAGATGAAGACGACCTCGCCCCCGTCGCGGATGGCGAGGTGCACCGACTCACCGGTCGCGCTGCGCAGGTCGGCCATCACCGACAGGGCGGCGAATCGCAGCTCCTGTGGCATCTCGGCGAGCTGCCCGAGCTCGAACAGCCGCAGTCCCAGATGGATCAGCGTGCCGTCCCGCTCGAGGTAGCGCTGGCGTACGAGGCCCGCCACGATGCGCGAGACCGTCGACTTCGGCAGTCCGGCGCGGAGCGCCAGCTCGGAGATGCCGACGCCCCGGTCGTCGCCGTCGAACGCCTCGAGCACCGCCGTGATGCGGTCGAGCACGCCGAGCGCATCGGGCGCCGCGGGATCGGTCATGCCACCTGCGAGGCGAGACGCTGCGTGAGCGCGAGCGCGGCGCGGCGCACGAGCGGCACCATCCGGATCGGATCCATGTCGGTCACCGGTCCCGCGACCGAGATCGCGGCGACGGGGCGTCGCTCCGCGGAGAGGATGGGGCTCGCGACCCCCACGACCCCGGGGAACGTCTCGCAGCGGTCGATCGCGACGGACGAGGAGCGCACCCCGGCGAGCTCCCGCTCGAGCGTGTGACGGGCGTCGCGGTCGAGGCCGGTGGTGATGCCCCGCAGAACGGCCTCGTCGCTCGTGAACGCGAGCACGGCCTTGCCGAGGGCCGTGGTCGCAGACGGAACGCGCACGCCGGCCCGCGACGGCGCGGGCCGCAGCCGGCCGCGCACCGAGATGACGGAGAGCATGTCGCGCCCGTCGCGGACGGCGACGTTGAGGTGCTCCCCGGTGGCGTTGAACAGCTCGGCGAGCACGGGAAGGGCGGCCGCGCTGAGGCGACGCGGGATGCTGGTGCGCGCCCCGAGCTCGAAGAGCCGCAGCCCGATCCCGACGCCCTCGTCGCTCCGGGCGAGGTAGCGCTGCGACACGAGGTCGGCGACCAGCCGCGAGACGGTCGACTTCGGGATGCCGGTCGCCCGGGCGATCTGCGTGATGGTGGTCGAACCGTGAGCCTCGCGAACGGCCTCCAGGACGGCGATGATCCGGTCGAGCACGGAGACCGGCTCGCCCCATTGAGC
Source organism: Microbacterium sp. (assembly GCA_036280835.1). Classification (GTDB taxonomy): domain Bacteria; phylum Actinomycetota; class Actinomycetes; order Actinomycetales; family Microbacteriaceae; genus Microbacterium. The sequence continues at coordinate 1,487 of DASUQB010000440.1, forward strand.
GGTTCGCATGAGTGCAGTATGCGGCGACCGTCCGGGCGACGGCAAGGGAAGCGCGAGCGGATGCGGCATCCGTCCCATTCAGTGGAACCCGGGCATCCGAACACGGCGCGAAGAGGGCCCGGAGCCGGCGACGCCGGTTCCGGGCCCTCTGTCGGATCGGGGCGATCAGGCGGCGCAGAAGGGCTTGATGCCCATGGCGCTCTCGAGGCCCTCCATCACGTGCTGCTTGAAGAACTCGTCACCCGGCAGCGGAGCGGTCGTCCACGCGGCCGCGTCGTGCCCGAGCGTCGTCAGCCATGACCTGCCGCCGTCGTAGTACTGGCACCAGCTGACCGGGTGCGACTCGCCGTGACCCGCGACCGTCGCCTCGCTCGTGGCCTCATCGACCTCGAGCAGCACGTTGACGAAGCTGGGGTACGGCGTCAGGTTGTACCACTCGTCCTTGAAGCCCCACGTCTCGGGCAGGAACGACGTCGACACGTCCTTGTCGTTGATCGTCTCGACCGTTCCCTCGCGGTTCGGGCCGTGGTTGTAGAAGTTGGCCCCACCCAGGAGGCCCTCGTAGTACTCCCAGTGGTACTCGGCGCCGAACGCGTTGTGGATGCCGACGAAGCCGCCGCCGCCGCGCACATACTGCATGAGGTTCGTCTGGGCGGTGTCGTCGAGCGTGTCGCGGTTGGAGCTGAGGAAGACGACGGCCTGATAGTTGTTCAGCCGCGAGAACGAGGCCAGGTCCTCGGTGTAGTCGACCGCGATGCCGCGCTCCTCCGCCCATGCCTTGAGGCCGGCCTGCGCGACGTTGTTGGCGTTCAGCGGGGGGTTGAGGCCCGGCGCGAGCGGTGTGCCGAGGTGCGCGTGGCGGGGACCCGCCGTGCGCGACCAGATGAGGATGCGCTTCTGCTCGCCCTCCACCCAGCCGTTGCCCCACTCGTTGTAGCAGGCCGGATCGACGCCGCGGCAGACGCCGTAGTCCTTGATCTCGTCCAGGTAGATCTGGCTGGCGGTCGCGGGCTGTCCACCGAGCCCGTTGCCGTTCCCATTCCCGTTGCCGTTGCCCTGGCCGTTGCTCGCGGCGGTTCCCGCGAGCACCATGCCTCCGCCGAGCGCTGCTGCGGCGATAAGGGCGATTCCGGAGCGTACTAGCGATCTCACGTGATCTCCTTCGATCGGTCGTGCTGTGTTCTCGGGTGTCCGATGGGCGATCGCTGGCGATGCGGCCTTCGGCGCCTGACCCGCGGGGACCCCTACCGGCCCCCGGTGGGTGCGAATCTAAGCGCCGCTTCCGCGGCGGGCAACGGCCGTTCCACCCAGTAAGCCGATCCGGCCACCCGGCTCGCTGAGCGCCCGCGGGGGAGGTGGCGTGTACGTTCCCGCCATGGCCGAACGGGTGGAGCTGTGGTGGGCGCGACGCCAGTTCTCGCGCGGCGCCGAGGTGCCCTATCCGGTCGGCTCCTATCGCGAGGCATGGGCGCCGTTCCCGATGCTGATCCGGCAGTACCACCCCGAGCTCAACGCAGGCATCACGCTCACGCAGATCCCGCCGGCCGCCGACGTGCTGCTGCTCTGGCAGTGCGAGGCGGGCCACAAGTTCGCGGCGACGCCGACCGAGCAGCGCGCCCGGCCGGGGCGGGAGCGCCGCAGGTCGGCGTGGTGCCCCGAGTGCGCGGTACTGGCCGCGCCGCCCCGGGTGCGCGCCCCGGCGACGACACCTGCCAAGCGGGTTCGTCCGCCCCAGGTGCTCTGTCCGAAGACGCCGGCGCTGCGCTCGGGCGAGCCGTTCGTCAGCGTGTGCGCGCCGCGCCCGGCATCCGCGGTCGAGGCGAAGCTGCGCGCGGACCTCTTCGGCCGGCTGGGCGTCACCGAGGGCTTCAACGCCGTGCGTGTGGGTCGGCCGTTCTTCGACCACCTCGTGGTGTGGCCGGACATCCTGCTGCCCGAATTGCGGATCGCCGTGGAGTACGACAGCACCGGGCGATTCGGACTCGAGCACGTGGGCCGGCGGGAGGATGCCGATCGGCGCAAGGATCGCGCGCTCCGCGCCGCGGGCTGGGAAGTCGTGCGCATCCGCACGGGCAGGCTCGAGAAGCTCGGGCCTCACGACCTGCAGCTCTCGAGCGTGGGCCGACGCGGCATCGACCGGCTCGTCGATGCGTTCCGGGACATCCGGGGACCGCTGCTCATCGACGCCTACCTGCGGTGACGCCGTGTGAGCATTGAGCATGGACTACACGCAACTCGGACGCACGGGCACATCGGTATCGCGCATCGTGCTGGGCACGATGAACTTC
>DASUQB010000441.1:0-19533 GCA_036280835.1 Microbacterium sp.
TGGCCGGGAAGGCCGCCGTGCCCGTCAGTGGCACCGGTTCGGGGGACGTCGGGCTGCTGGGATCGTCGAGCGGAATCTCGAAGACGTGGACCGACGCGGTTCCGCTCAGGCAGCTACCGCCTGACTGGTTGTAGATGACCAAGCGGTCGTTGTCCGGATCCGGGATGGCGGTCACGGTGTGGGAGCCGCAACCGACGGCGTCCGCGCCGGGCCGCGCGCTGATCTCCACGCTGCCGACCAACTCGGGATTGCGCACATTGCTGATGTCGAAGATGTGCAGGCCCTCGAACCCGGTGGGGACCGGCTCGCCGTCGCAGGTCGCGCCGGCCGGTGCCGGCGAGTTCCACGAGCGGACGAGGATGTCGCCGTAGACGACCAGGTCACCCTGATTGCCGTTGCAGTCGGTGAAGGAGACTTCGCGCGGGTTTGCGGACGACGAGATGTCGATGATGCGGAAGCCGATGTAGTGGCCTTGGAACGCGTACTTGCCCTGGAAGGCGAGGTCCGAGTTCGCCGTGAACGTCATCCCGGGCAGGTTCGGCGTGTTCGCGAAGGGCGAGTAGCCCATCGGATGCATGTTCTGCGTGAACTCGAATGTCGAGACGGCGTCTCGAACCGACGGCTTCTGGGAACTGGCGGTTGCCGGCAGGAGCATGAGCGCAGCCAGCACGGCGGCAGCGAGGAACCCCGGGCGCAGCGCGCGCCCGATCGAGCAGTCCTTCATGGCATCCCCTCCCTCGGGATTCGGACAGGTGAGCCGCAAGCTATGACCGGGTGAGCGGCCTGTCAAGGGCTCCTCACCTACAGTGCGTCGGACACTAAAGCGGTGCGCTTCTGTTTGCTCAAACGGCGCAAGCAAGGCGCGTGCGGCCTCCAAGCCAAGCTGCGACCACAGCGGCGTGTAGGAGAGGAAAGCTCGCGCTGCCGACGTCACCGCGGCGCACCGCCCCGCGACGGAGAGGGCGGCCGCGGCCGCCCTCTCCGTGCGCTGTCACTCGCCCATCGTCTGGGGGTTGAGGTGATCGATGGTGTGGCTGCCGGGCTTCTGGATCTTGGCCCGGTAGACGACCATGCCCTCGGCGATCGGGTTGTTCTCGACGCCGTCCGAGGCGTAGACCGGGATGCCCGGTCCGTGCTTGAACATGGTGCCTGTGTACGGATAGGCCGACCAGGTACCCGAATCCTGCTGCGGGTCGTAGTACGCGATCTCCTTCAGCCGAGTCGGCTGGCTGAAGTCGATGATGTCGGCCCCGCCCGTGTACCACGCGTTGACGAGCAGGTCCCGCTCGATGTTCGGCACGGCCATCCCCATGTGCGCCGAGCAGTACTCGGTCGCACCCGGGTCGGGCCGGACGTCGCCGACGTGGAACTCGCTCAGGAACTCGCCGTCGATGCCGGTGAAGAACATCTTGCCGGTCTTATGTGTTCCGCCCGCGGGGTTCCATGGCCGTGGCTGGTACGTGTTCATCGTCGGGCAGCCGGACCCGAACGACTCATCGACCCAGTTCACGACGGTGCCGTCGTTGTTGAACATCACCGAGTGGAAGAAGTCGACGGCCCCCGGGATCTGGCCCGTGCCGCCACTCGTGACCTTGTCGTCGGCGACCATCAGCGGATGCTCGGTGTCCGGGATGCCGGTGGCGGGGTCGACTTTCCACACCTGGCCCTGCTCGGCGCAGGCCGCGCCGGCGATGTTGAGCGCCATGTGCGTCACGATGTCGTGACAGGCGACCGCCGCCGGCTCGAGCCCTGTCAGGCCGCGCTCGGTCCAGTCGATCCGTCCGTCGGGATCGCCCGGATAGACGATCCTCGGGGCGGCGATCTCGGTCGTGGCCGCCGGGTTGTTCAGCGGCACGGACAGGACCTGGATCTGGCGGTGCAGCGGGTCGTTGACGACCTTGTCGGGGTCGTAGGGGTTGGTGACATTGTTGAAGTTGGCCTGGCCGCAGGTCGGCCCCGCACGCAGCGGATACGACGACACGTAGACGATCAGCCGCGGGTTCGTCGCATTGTTCGCAAACCCGGTCCACGCGGTGATCGTGTGGGCGCCGCAGTCCGTGTACTGCATCTTCACCGGCGTGATGGTCTGGAACGGATTCGCCGGGTTGTCGCTCATCGTGAAGATGCGCACGCCTTCCCAGCCGTTGCGGTCCTCATGAGCCGACCGCGGCGCGCCGCAGTTCGGGTTCGCCATCGTCCGGTCCACCGCGACGAGCATCAGGTCCGCGACGCCGTTGCCGTTGCGGTCCCACACGATCGGATCGTTCTGGTTCGCGTCGCACGTGAAGTCCCTCACCAGCTGCGGGCTGGACGGATCCGAGATGTCGAAGATCCGAACACCGCCACGCGGCCCGGAACCGGCCGGGGACCCGGTGTCGCCGGTGTAGTAGCCGGAGAACACGTGCTTGCCCCAGAACGCGAAGTCCGAGTTGGTTGCCTGGTTGGGCGACGTGAAGAGCTCGTCCATCTTGAAGCTCTGATCGGGCACGTGAGTCGCCGCTGCAGTGCCGGGCATCAGCCCCAGGACGACGACTGCCGCGAGCAATCGAAGCGCAGTTCGCATGCGCGTCCCTCCCCATGATGGTTGCTGGGAGCCCCGGATCCGCCCCCATTCCCGAGGCCGGTTGGCTCAACCCTCTATCGGCGCGAGCTTCATGTCAAGGTCCTACGCGGTGTAGAGATGGGAGCCAGGAGCCGGTATGTCTGGACCGTTACCAGCCAGGTCGCGTCACTCGCGAGGGCAGCGGCCAAGGGGCCGGTACGAACGGCGGGTCGGTCCACCGTTCGGCTTGTCGGCGCGTTGCGTCGCTGCTCAGAGGTCGCGACGCGTGCCCCTACTTGACGTAGGACAAAGACCCTGATTTGGTCCCCGTAACACGCATTGTGCGCCGGGGTCGGCGGCGCACCGAGGGGAGGTAGTTCATGAAGGGTCTGGTCTGTCGCGCGACAGTCATCCTGGCTGTGCTCGCGCTGCCGTCGGCGGCCGGGGCGCACTCACCGCCATTCTCGGGCGTCCATCAACACGGGGACATGGCCGGGCACCTGCTCGGCACGGGGGCGTTCGGCGACATCAAGCTGCTCAGCACCGAGCGCGTCACCACTACGCCGGAGATCGTGGCCGATGTGGCCGTGAGCCCGGATGGCAACTGGGCGTACCTCGCCAACTGGGGCGAGCCGGACTGCGCGGGCCCGGAGACGGGCGGTCAGAACTCGCCGGATGCCGGCGCGTGGGTGGTTGACATCCGCGACCTGGGGGATCCGGTCACGCGCGGCTTCATCCCGTCGTCTCAGGACAGCCGTCCCGGCGAGGGCATGCAGGTCGTCAACATCTCCACCAAGTCCTTCGACGGCCAGATGCTCGTCATGAACAACGAGCACTGCGGCAAGAACGGCAAGGGCGGCGTGTCGCTGTTCGATGTCAGCGATCCGCTCAAGCCCGTGAAACTCTCGGAGCACTGGGGCGACCGCGGGGGCATCTCGCCCGGCGACTCCAACGACATCCACAGCGCGTTCGCGTGGGACACCGGCCCGAACGCCTACGTGGTGATTGTCGACAACTTCGAGACGTCGGACGTCGACATCCTCGACATCACGAACCCGAAGCGACCGCGGCTGATCCGCGAGATGGATCTCGACACGCTGTTCCCGCAGATCCTGCAGACCCAGCTCGGTCTCGTGCAGGTCAACCTCCACGACGTCGTCGTCAAGCAGATCGGCGGCCGCTGGATCATGCTGCTCTCCTACTGGGATGGGGGCTACGTCCAGCTCGACGTGACCAACCCCGCGGCGCCGACGTTCATCGGCGACACGGACTTCAACAACCCCGATCCCGAGTTGCTCGAGTCGGCGGGCGTCTCGCTGTTGCCGGAGGGCAACGGACATCAGGCCGAGTTCACGGCCGACAACCGGTTCTTCCTCGCCACCGACGAGGACTTCGCGCCCTACGGCGCGACGCACTTCGCGATCGCGAGCGGACCGTTCGCGGGCACCTACCCGTCGGTGCCCGTGCCCGGCTCGACACCGATCGTGACGCTGGACGACGAGGAGCTCGACGGGCCGGTCGTCTACGGCGGTTACGGCTGCCCGACGTCGGCGGCGATCCCGACGCCGGAGTCGATCCCGGGGTATCTGGCCTCGCTGCAAGCCGGCGACGAGAAGATCGTCGTGCTCCAACGCGGGCCGACGGGCGACCCAAGCGCACCCGAGGAGGCGTGCTTCCCGGGTGAGAAGGCCCACGAAGCCGTCTTGGCCGGCTGGGACGCGGTGCTGTTCGTGCAGCGTCACGGCGGCACCGAGAATCCGCCGTTCTGCGGATCGGGCGCGTTCGTCGACGAGGTCGTCGGCGTGTGCACCAACCACGAGGCGTTCCACAAGCTGTTCAACACGCCCGTGAGCTTCACCTATCCCGATGGGCCCGCGATCGGCGCGGTCGGCTCGCGGATCAGCTCCACCGCCGCGTTCGACGGCTGGGGCTACGTGCATCTGTTCAGCAACACCGTCTCAGGCGGCAAGTTCGCGGAGCTGGACACGTTCGCGATCCCGCAGGCGCACGACGAGGTGTTCGCGGTCGGCTTTGGGGATCTCACCGTCCATGAGGTCGCTACCGACCCGGTGGACGCCGACCGGGCGTATCTGTCCTACTACGCCGGCGGCCTGCGGGCGCTCCGGATCCAGGGCAACAAGCTGGTCGAGACCGGCGGCTACCTCGATCCCCTGGGGAACAACTTCTGGGGTGTCGAGACCTTCAAGCGCGGCGGCCGCACGATCATCCTGGGCAGCGACCGCGACAGCGGGCTCTGGGTGTTCGAGCGCACCGGCTGACGGAGGAGGGAGGGACCGGCGGCCCGGGACTCACCCGGGCCGCCGTCCCGCGTCCGCCGGCTGATCGGCGTGCGGAAGCCGGAGCCGCTTGAGCGCCACGGCGTTTAGCGCGACGATGATGCTGGAGCCGGCCATCGCGATGGCGCCGACCTCTGGGCGCAGGACGAACCCGAGCGGCTCGAAAACGCCGGCGGCGACGGGGAGCGCGAGGCTGTTGTAGCCGACCGCCCAGGCGAGGTTCTGGTGCATCTTGCGCTTCGTCCCGCGGCTGATCGTGATCGCGGTGGCGATGTCGAGCGGGTCGGAGCGCATCAGCACCACGTCGGCGGTCTCGACGGCGACGTCCGTGCCGGCGCCGATCGCGATCCCGACGTCGGCCTGCGCCAGCGCCGGCGCGTCGTTGACGCCGTCACCGACCATGGCGACCTTGCGGCCCTCCTGCTGTAGGGCCTTGACCGTGGCGGCCTTGTCCGCAGGGAGGACCTCGGCGATCACCTCGTCGATGCCGAGCTCGGCGGCCACGCGCTCGGCCGTCGCCCTGCTGTCACCCGACAGCATGACCGGCCGGACCCCCAGCTCCTTGAGTGCCGCAATCGCCCGGGCCGCCGTCTCGCGCGGCGCGTCGGCGATCGCGATGACGGCTGCCGGCTTGCCATCGACGGCGACCTGCACGCTGGTGCGGCCCTGGCCGGCGAGCTCGTCCGATCGCTCCGCGAGGCCGTCTCGGGCGATGCCTTCGCGCTCGAACAGGCGCGCGTTGCCGACTGCGAGCCGGCGACCTTCGACCGTGGCCAGGAGCCCGTGACCGGGCACGGCCTCGAACGCGTCTGCGCGAGGAACCGTCATACCGCGGGCGCTGGCCGCGTTGACGATGGCCTGGGCCAGCGGGTGCTCGGAGTCGCCCTCCGCGGCTGCGACGAGCCGCAGCACCTCGTCCTCGTCGATGCCGTCGGTGACGGCGACGGCCACGACCTCGGGCTCGCCCTTGGTGAGGGTGCCGGTCTTGTCGAGCACGACGGTGTCGAGCGTTGCCGCCTGCTCGAGCGCCATCGCGTGCTTGAAGAGGATGCCGCGCTCGGCGCCGAGGCCGGTGCCGACCATGATCGCGGTCGGCGTCGCCAGCCCGAGTGCGTCGGGGCAGGTGATGACCACGACGGTGATCGCGAACAGCAACGACTCCTGGACGTCGCGGCCGACGATGAAATACCAGACGGCGAACGTGAGGCCGCCGCCGATGAGTGCCACGAACACGAGCCAGAACGCCGCCTTGTCGGCCAGCCGCTGGCCCGGCGCCTTGGAGTTCTGCGCCTCCTGGACGAGCTTGACGATCTGCGCCAGCGCGGTGTCGGCTCCGACGGCCGTCGCACGAGCGCGCAGCGTCCCGTTCTTGTTGATGGTGGCCCCGATGAGCTGAGCGCCCGGCCCCTTCTTGACCGGCAGGCTCTCGCCGGTGACGGTGGATTCGTCGACCTGGCTCTCGCCCTCCTCGACGACCGCGTCGACCGGGACCTTGGAGCCGGGGCGGACCAACATCAGGTCTCCGACCTCGACCTCGGCGGTCGGGACCTCGACCGGCTCGCCGTCGCGGACCACGACGGCCATCGGAGGCGCGAGGTCGAGCAGCTTGCGGATGGCGTCGTTCGCGCCGCCACGGGCGCGCATCTCGAACCAGTGGCCGAGCAGCACAAAGGTCGCGAGCATGCCGGCGGCCTCATAGAAGACCTCGCCCTCGATGAAGAAGGTCGCGGCGACCGAGTACAGCCAGCCGACCCCGATTGCGACGGCGACGAGCACCATCATGTCCAGCGTCCGCGCGCGCAGTGCCGCGACGGCGCCGGTGAAGAAGATCGACGAGGCGTAGAGCACGACGGGCAGGCTCAGCAGCAGCTGCCAGATGTCGTGGTCGAGGCCGAACGGCGTGGCCAGCTCGGTGCCGAGCAGCTTCGTGCCGACCATCGACCACAGCACGATCGGGATCGTGAAGACGAGCGCGACGACGAAGCGGTTGCGCATGTCGCGCTCCATCGCCTCCATCGACATGCCGGCGTGGCCACCGTGGCCGTGACCGTGCGCATGCTCGGCGCGCTCGAGGGACGCGTGATCGTGCGCCGGGGGGGCGTGGGGCTCGACCAGCGGATCGCACATGTGCCCGGGCACCGACTGGCCCGCGCAGTGGTAGCCGCACTCCTCGACCCAGCGGGTCAGTGCGTGCACCGACGTGGCGTCGGGGTCGTAGGTGACCGTCGCCGTCTGCGCGACCGGGTTCGCCTCAACCGCCACGACGCCAGGCTGGCCGCCCAACACGTGCTCGACGACCGCCTTCTCCGAGGCGTAATGCAGGCCACCGACGTGGAGGACCGTGGTCTCGCGTGCGGGCGCCGTGGTCGGGGTCATACGCCCATCATAATACCTGCAGGGGGTATATGTCACGTCGATCGCATTCTCCGACGACTCGTCGGAATCCCCGCCCGCCACGTAGGGATCCCATGGCTCAGCGTCGATCGGGTAGCTTCCGGCATCTGCGACGTCGTCGGGGACTCTTCGCCTTCGGGGCGGCTGTCGCGGCCGCGGCCGCGCTCGTCTACGGCCTCTCGACACCATCGTCGAGCCGCTCGCTCGACGAGGCGCTGAACGACGGTGAGGCCTTGCCAGCCCCCGGCTTCGAACTTCCCGTCCTCGCTTCGGGAGCCGCTGGTCAACACACGACGCGTTGGCGCCGCGCCGCGGCCGACGGTCAGGTCCGCCTGGACGAGCTTCGTGGCGCCCCGCTCGTGCTCAACTTCTGGGCCTCGTGGTGCGACCCGTGCCGCGCCGAGGCCCCGAAGCTTGCTGAGGCGTGGCGTCAGAACGCCGGCCGGGGCGTACTGATGCTGGGCATCAACGAACAGGACGACCGGTCAAACGCGCTCGAGTTCATCGACAAGTACGGATTCGCGTTTCCGCACGTCCGTGACGACACGAGGGACACCGCGCGCCGGTGGGGAATGACGGGAATGCCGGAGACCTTCTTCCTCAGTCGCCACGGCGACGTCGTTGGTCATGTGATCGGCACGATCGGCCCACGACAATTCGAACGCGGGCTCGAGGCCGCGCTCGACGGCCGCCCTGTGCCGAGCGCCGAGGGCGGCGCACGGCGCTCGCTCGATTAGCCTCAAGAAGCCGTGCGTTCTTCCGCCCGCATCACCTTGTGCGCGCTCGCGGTATTGATCGCCGGTTGCGGCACCGACAACGATGCTCCGTCGTTCACACCGCCGTCGTCGAACTCGGAGGGCGCCACGCACATCCACGGGCTCGGGATCAACCCCGCCGACGATTCGCTCTTCATCGCCACCCACACGGGCTTGTTCCGCGCCGCGGCTGGTGAGGGTCAGGCGCGCCGGGTCGGAGACGGGACGCAGGACACGATGGGCTTCACGGTCACCGGCGCCGACGAGTTCCTCGGCTCCGGACATCCCGATGTGCGCGATTCGCACCCACCGCTGCTCGGACTGATCCGATCCGCCGACGCCGGACGCACCTGGGACCCCGTCTCACTGCTGGGCAAGGCGGACTTCCATGTCCTGCGCACGGCGGGCAGCCGGATCTATGGCGTGAATGCGACGGACGGGCGGTTGATGGTCTCCTCCGACGGCGGTCGTACCTGGGCCCGACGCACCCCGCCGAGCGAGCTCATCGACCTCGCCGCGGATCCACGTGATGCCGACCGAATCATCGCCTCGGGGGAAGACCGCCTGATGCGCTCGGCGGACGCCGGCCAGACCTGGCGGCCGCTCAGCCGGCGGGCGGGCCTCCTCGCGTGGCCGGCGCGAAGGGGCCCCTACCTCGTCGACGGGACAGGCCTGGTCTGGACGACGAGCGACGGCGGCCGCGGCTGGGAGCAGATCGGCGACGTCGGCGGAGCGCCGGCGGCACTCGCCACCCACGATGACGACCTCTACGTGGCGCTGCACACCAACGAGATCAAGGTCTCCCAAGACGGCGGACGCACCTGGACCCTGCGGGCACAGTCCTGATCGAGAGCGACTGCCGCGCTCATCGTCCGTTGCGCACGCGTCCGCCGCTCACCGAGCGCGGGGCATCGGTGAACCGCTGACCGAAACGGTCCCGACAACACGTAGGATTCTGCGGCGGCCGGCCCGGTGCGTCGGACCGGCCGTCCCTGCTCAGTGGTGCTCGGCCTCCTCGTGAGCCGGCGGCTATCGCCGATCAGCCTACAAAGTGTCGGAGCGTAGGCCTTGCTGGGAGCGCGCCGACTTGCGATCGCTCAGTGATCGCAGTGGTAGTGCGACACCGTGCCGCCCAGCTGCTGCGACTCGGCGAGTGCGGTCGAGGGCACCAGCGCTGCGGCTAGCAGGGTGAGTCCCACCATGACCACCGCCGTCACGTTGACCAGCCAGCTCCAGTGCGTCGGCCCGCCCCCGTCGGGTTCGATCAGCTCGCCGAGCCGATCGCTCGCACTGCCTCCGCTGAGCGAGGCTCTCGCCCAGGTGGTCTCACCGCCGGCGCCGGCGGCCTTGCAGATGGCGCCAGCGAGCGCGTGGGGGTGGTGACTCTGCCGGAGCGCCCAGCGGTCGGCGTCACGCTCCAGGTGAAACCCGAGCTCCCGAATTGCGTGCCTGCTCCCCGGGACTGCACGCCCGACGCTCCGGCAGAGCTCCGCAAAGACGAGTAGGAAGCGGTGTCTGCGGGCGATGTGCCCGCGCTCGTGGTCGAGGCCGGCCGCCAGCTCGTCATCGTCGAGCTCGAGCAGCGCCCCAGCGGAGACGACGACCTGCGGGCGGGCGAGGCCGGCAGCGGCGAGCATCACCTCGTGACCTCCGACGATGACGCTGTCCGACGGCCCCGGCCCGAGCGACTCTCGTGCCAGAAGGCGCCGGATGGCGCGGGTGCCGCGGACGACGCCGACCGTGACCGACACGAGCGAGACCATTGCCACCAAGCCCGGCAAGATCGTCGCCGCGTCCCCGACGTAGTGCCCGTCGAGACCGAGGTGGGAGGCGAGCACGGGAACAGCGGTATGCCAGCACCAGTGGGTCAGCTGGGTGAACACCTCGGTGCCTGGCAGGAAGAAGGCGACGTAGAGCGCGGCGAAGATCACGAGCAGAGCCCGAAGCGCCAGCGCGACCGTCCAGATCGTCGCGGCCGCCATGGGGTTGCTCCGGTTCAGACGCAGGGCATATGGCAGTGTGATTCCGGCTGCGATCAGTGCCAAGAGCCAGAGCGTCATCGCTTCCGGCCCTTCTTTGGTAGTTCGCCGGCGAGCCGCTGGAGGTCGGACAGCTCGTCCTTGTCGAGCTCGGCGATCAGTCGCGCCAGCGCAACCTGTCGCGCATCCACGGAGGCGCCCGAAAGCGTGCTCGCGATGGACCTCGACAGGTAATCCGCCTCGGAGATCTTCGGTCGGTACTCGAACGCGTTGCCGACCTTGCGCCGCGAGAGGAGCCCGCGGTCGGCGAGCCGATTGAGGACGGTCTGAATAGTGTTGTACGCGCCGCGGTAGCGGGGCGGGATCTCCGACCGCACCTGCTCGACCGTGCCGGCGCCTAGCCGCCACAACGCCGCCATCAGCTGCGTCTGGAGCTCTCCGGAGATCCGGCTGTCGTCAGGCACGTGAGTACAAGATGGTGTAGGAGTCGACCCTCGGCGGGAGCGTACCCGACGCGGTCGACATCGGTACGACCTGCGGGACACCGGAGGCGGCCCCGCAGGCCGGTGCGTCGTCCCGGTTGCCCGGAGGGGGATGGCACGGGACCGGCGGCTAACGCCGTAGTCGCCTCCGACACATTGTAGGGAAACGTCCAGGCGCGTGGGCATTTCGCTTTACTCGCCGCGCCGCAGCTTCCGCCAGCCGGTAGCTGCTTCGGACGATCTGTGGGTCTTCGCTCGTGCGGCCGGCGATCGCGAGCGCGCCCGAGCTGATCGCCGAGGCAGCCGACGCCGGCGCGGTGAGGCGCGACGTGGGCGCCGACGAGCTCGCGCGGTATTGCCTTCATGCGCTCGCCGCGGCCGCCGGTTCAAGCTCGAGCGCGGCGGTCCAACGGCTCGTCGGAGTGACGATGGCCGGATTGCGGCCCGCCGGCTAGGCACGCCGTGCGCGCCGGCCACGGAAGCCGGCCTCGAGATGGCCGCCTAACGGAGGCGCGGCCGAGTTGACCTTGACGTGCTGGGGAGGGGCAACCCGGCGCGGTGACGAGGGGGATGGTCACCGACACACGCCTCCGACACACTGTAGGGATATATGGCGAAGGCGCAAAGCGTACGCCGCACCCTTTGATTCGGATGACATCGTGCTCTCTCGTGGCTGCCCGAGCCGCGCACGGCCGCTGGACGGCCGTGCGCGTTCAGGGCGACTTGAGCGCGCGCCGGCCTCGCGAGCCGAGGACGATCACGCTCGCGTCGAGCTCGTCGGCGACCCGGACGATCGTGTCGGCGACCGTCTGGATCGAGTTGGCGACGCGCGAGGTGGCGTCGAAGCCGGCTCGGCGGGCGTGTTCGGCGCCCTGTTCGGCGAGCTGTCCGGCGGCATCGCTTCGCCGCCGCGCAGGACGGAGCCGGCGTGGTCGATTGCGTGCCGGGCGTTCTCCGAGCCGTCGTAGGTGATGAGAATCGGGCCGGTGGTGGTCATCGGAACTCCTCTCGGGGTGGAGATCCGGCGACGGCGTGCCCGCCATCGCCGGATCTAGGGTTGGCGCAGGGGTCAGGCTGCGATCGGCTCGCGCGCTTCGGTTGCCTCGTCGGCCGCGGCTGCGGCCGCCTTCGGCGTGCGCAGGAGCGCGGCGGCGAGGGCCGCGCCGGCGACGGCGATGGCGGCCGCGCCGAGGAACGCGGCGGAGTAGCCGTCGGTCAGCGACGCGATGTCGCCGAGCTGATCGGCGCCCTGGGCACTGGCGAGCGCCGTCATGGCGGCCAGGCCGAGCGCGGAGCCGACCTGGTAGCTGGTGTTGACGATGCCCGAGGCCAGGCCGCCCTCCTCGGGACGGGCGGAGGAGATCGCGGTGCCAAGCGACGGGATGAACGCGAGCGCCATCCCGGCCGCCGCGATCAGCGAGGCCGGCAGGACGTCCACGAGGAACGAGCCGTCGGGCCGCACGAGCGACAGGATCGCCATGCCGGCCGCGAGCAGCAGCATCCCGATCACGATCGGCGTCTTGAAGCCGAGCCGGTTCACGACTCGGGGTGCGACGACGATCATCAGCAGCATGATCGCGGCGGTCATCGGCAGCAGGGCCGCGCCGCCCTCGAAGGCGCCGTAGCCGAGCACCTGCTGGAGGTAGAGGTTCAGGAAGAACCACATCGGGATCCACGCGGCGCCGAGCAGCAGCTGCGCGAGGTTGGCCGCCGCCAGGTTCGGGGTGCGGAGGATGCTCAGGCGCATCAGCGGCTCGCGCCGCGAAGCCTGGACGGCCACGAACAGTGCCAGCAGCGCCACGCCGCCGGCGATCGTCAGCAGCGTCGTCGCCGAGGCCCAGCCCTCCTGCGGCACGCGGACGACGCCGAAGACGGTCAGCGCGAGGCCGGCGGTCGCGGTCAGCGCGCCGCCGATGTCGATCGAGCCGCGGCGCGCCGGCGCCGCCGGCATCAGCGCCGGCGTGACGGCGAGGACCGCGATCGCGATCGGGATGTTGATGTAGAAGACCCAGGGCCAGGAGATCCACTCTGTGATGACGCCGCCGAGGAAGACGCCGGCGGTGCCGCCTGCGGGGGCGGCGGCGCCATAGATGGCGAAGGCCTTCATCAGCTCCTTGGGGTTGGAGCCGAAGAGCATCATCAGCAGCGTCAGGGCAGAGGGTGCGATGAGCGCAGCGCCGGCGCCCTGGACGGCACGGGCGGCGATCTCGACGCCGGTGGTGTCGGCGAGGCCGGCGACGAGCGAGCCGGCAGCGAGGATCGCCCAGCCGGCGGTGAAGACGCGCTTGGCGCCGAGCAGGTCCGACAGGCGGCCGCCGAGCAGCAGAAGGCCGCCGAAGGCGACCACGTAGGCGTTGAAGACCCAGGAGAGGTCCTCAGGGCTGAAGCCGAGGTCCGTCTGGATCTCGGGGAGCGCGACCCCGATGATGGAGGTGTCCATGATCACCATGAACTGCGCGAGCGCGATGACGGCAAGGGCCGACCAGCGCCGCGGATTTGCGGTCTGCATGAGGGTTCCTTTCCGAGGCGCCTGGACGCGTCTCGACGAGAATCAACGAGGTCCGGGAGCGGTCCGGTACGTCAGGAGCGTCGGACCGCGGTGGCGCATCGCAGGCGCCGGGCATGCAGGAATCGGCTCATGCGCACAGAGTACCCCTAGGGGGTATCGTGCCTAGTGGTGCTGCCCACACCATTCGTTGGTCGCACCGCTTCTCCGCGATTCGAGTCGGCGGCACTGCGCGCGCCGCCACTCGCCCTTACGGGTCGACGTGGAAGTTGAACAGCATCCCGCCCTCGTGGTGCTCGGCGATGTGGCAGTGCGTGACCCAGTCGCCGGGATTCGTGACCTCGAGGAGGATGTCGACGACTTGCCCGGTGGGGATGAGGACCGTGTCCTTCCAGACGAGATTGGGGTCGTCGGTGCCGTCGCGGGAGAGGATCAGAAAGCGGCCGGCACCGTGGATGTGGAGCGGGTGGTGCATCGGGTGGTCGGAATCCATCTCGTTGACCACGCGGATCTTCACGAGATCGCCCACGCGGAATCGCCAGTCGATGTCGCGGCCTTCGGCTCCCGTCGCGCGATCGACGAGCTTCCAGCGTGTGTTGGCTGGAGTGGTCACGCGGTTGACGTCGACCATGTCGTCTTCCCACTCGATGCCGCCCGCCTCATGGGCGTGCCCGGCGTCCCCATGAGCGTGCTGGTGACCGTTCGCGTCCTCCGCACCGGAGGCACCGCCGGCCTCGGGGACGAGCTGGGCGGGAACGAGCTTCATGCCGCACTTCGGACAACGGTCGGCCTGCTCGCTTCTGACCTCGGGGTGCATCGGGCAGGCGTAGCTGATGGGGGCGACCGCGGTGGCGAGCAGCTTCATGCCGCACTTCGGGCAGTGCCCGGGCTCGGCCTGGACGATCTCCGGGTGCATGGGGCAGGTGTAGGCGATCTCGGCGCCCGGTGGCAGCTCGGGCTCGCCCATGTCCATCTCTGCGACCAGCGCCAGCGTCTTATCGGGGTCGGAGCTGCGATAGGGCTCGATGCGCTTCCGTACGGCGACCATGTCGGCATTGGTGCGGAGCTCCGCGAACTGCGTCGCCAGCGAGGGTTCGGCCTCGTCCTCGGAGATCGTGATCGTCGCCAGCGGATAGGTGCGCTCGGGCGTCCGGTGCTCGAGGATCAGCTGCCCGGGGTCTCCGAAGAGCACGTCGACGACGACGCGCTCGGATGGCGCGATCAGAACGGCCTCGACGAGCTCCTCCTGCTCGTAGTGGCCGCTGTCGCCGCCCACGCGCTTCATGCGGGCGCCGGGCAGCGCGACGTTGAAGACGCGCGTGTTCGCGGTGTTGGTCAGATGGAAGCGGATCACTTCGCCGTTGCGGGCGGTGAGCGAGAGGTCCGGATCGCCGTTGGTCAGCAGCACGTTGCCGAAGCGCCCCATCGCGACATAGGTGGTCTCGGACCGGCTGAACGGCGCGATCGCGCCGTCCTCGAGCAGGAGGTCGTCGAGGGTGAGGGCGAGCTCGCGGTTGACGGGGGGCCAGTAGTCGGGCTCCGCCGGCTCGACGATGATGGTGCCGTACAGCCCCATCTCCTGCTCATAGTCCTCGCGAACGTGCGGGTGATACCAGTAGGCGCCGGGGTCGGGGAAGGTGAGGCGGTAGCTGAAGGACCCGCCGACCGGCATCGGCGTCTGGACCGTTGCGGTGCCGTCGTAGCGATTGTCCAGGCGCAGGCCGTGCCAGTGCACGGTGGTCTCGAGGTCGATCTCGTTGACCGCGTCGATGACCACCTCGGTGCCCTCCTTGACCCGCAGGACGGGACCGGGGATCGAGCCGTTGTAGGCGAGCATCCGCACGGTCGTGTCACCGAGTCGCTTCGCCACGGGCGCGATGCGGATCTCGTAGCGCTCGCCGTCGGCGAGCTCGACCGTCTCGGGCGGACGCGCCTCGGCGAGGCCCTCGGTCGCGGTCGGGAAACGATCGGACGACCCGGTCATGGCATCTCCTTCGGTCACGCGATGGGCTCGGCCGGCGACAGTTGGGGTCCTGCGGGGACGAAGTTCCGGATCTGGCGCGCGATGTGCTCGGCGTCGTCCGCCACCCAGCCGATGAGCGCGGACCCTCTCGTGTGCAGCCAGGTGAGCCCGAGGAAGTAGAGCCCGGGCACCTCGGTCACGCCTCGTCGATGGAGCGCGTGGCCGTCGTCGTCGAACACGGGCGCGTCGATCCACGAGTGATCGACACGGAAGCCCGTGGCCCAGATCACCGTGCCGACGTCGATCGCGCCGCCGTCGGCGAATCGCACGGTGCGCCCGGCGGCGTCGACCGCACGCCCGTGCAGCTGTACGCCGTGCCGGCTGCGGATGGTCCGGGGCCGAGAGCCGATGAGGGTGTCGCGGCCCTTCATCCGACGCCCGATGCGTGAGTCGACGGACTTGCGCATCAGGCCGGTGCCCTCGAGGTACGAGAACAGATCGCGGCCGGCGATCCGCTGCGGCAGGGGTGTCTGCCGGGACCCGATCGAGAGATGCACTGAATGGGAGCGCGAGAGCTCCTCGGCGATTTGGAAACCCGTGTTGCCGCCGCCCACGACGAGGACGGTCCCCTCAGGGACGTCCTGAGGCGCACGGTAGGCGCTGCTGTGGAGTTGTCTCACCTCAGGGCCGAGGCCTTGCGCGATCGGCGGGGTGAAGGGCGTCTGGAACGGGCCGGTCGCTACGACGACCTGATTGGCCTCGTAGGTCTCCGCGTCGGTCTCGACGATAAAGCCACCGTCGGCGCGGGTCACCCTGCGCACCGGGCGGCCGCGCTCGATCGGCAGCGCGAGGCGCTCGGCGTACGCGGTCAGGTAGTCGGCGACCTCATCGCGCGTCGGGTAAGCGTCGGGGTCGCCGGGCATCGGCATCCCGGGCAGGCCGCTGTAGCGAACCGGGGTGAAGAGCTTGAGCGAGTCCCAGCGAGTCCGCCAGGCCATCGCGGGCTCGTCGGCCGCCTCCAGGATCGTGAAGTCACTCCCCTGAGCCTTCAGGAAGTACCCGAGGGCCAGTCCCGCTTGGCCGCCGCCGACGACCACGACACCGCGTCGGACCCTCCGCGGCGGGGATTGCGGCTGGTCCCACACATCCTGCGGATCGGCACTCGGCTCCATGCGTGCAGCTCCGGCCATCGCAAGTGCGACGACCTGTAGGAACGCGGTCGATCCTAAGTTGGTCGCCGCGACGAAAGCAAGGCTTCCGCGCGCGGCGTCAAATCGGTGACCCGAAGCGCTCGAGCAGGCGGTGGATGGCGGTGGTGCCGAACTCCATGCTGTCGACGGGGATCCGCCGACGGGGATCCGCTCGTCCTCGGCATGGATGAGGTCCATGAAGCGCACCTCCGCCGGCAGCTGCATGGGCAGGAAGCCGTAGGTCTGAGAGGCTCGCGTCATGGATGAGCAGAAGCTGAAGTCGGTTCCGCTCTTTGCCTCGCTCGCCGCCCTCGAGGACGGAAAGCGCAACGCCACCGTCGTGGCCCGTTCGCCGATGTGCCTGATCGTCATGACCGCTCGGGGCATGCGCCAGCTCGCGAATTCGGTCCCGGCGTTCGGCGAGACGCTCCGTACGACGGCCGAGCAGCGGTACCCGCTCGGCCAGGGTTAGGGCTGGTCGGCGAAGCGCTCGGGATGGCGCGCGAACTGGCCGGCACAGGCCAGCGAGCAGAAGAAGTAGGCGGTGCCCTCGTACATCAGCCGTCCCGTGGCGCGCTCGGGCTCGACGGCCATGCGGCAGACGGGGTCGTGCGGAAGCGTGTCCTCGCGGACGTTGCCGGCCCGGACGGCAGCGAAGAGCTCGACCGGCTCGCGGACATTCCGTAGCGCACGACGACCGCGGGGCACGTAGATCACGCCCTCGAGCTGGGGCGCCAACGCCGCGGTGTGGCCCGTCAGCAGCACCTCGCCGCCGTTGGCCTCTGCGGAGACGCGGGCGGCCAGGTTCACCGCGGCGCCGAAGTAGTCGCCGCCGCGCTCGACTGCCGGCCCGTGGTGCAGTCCGACGCGGACGGCCGGCGCGCCGTGGCCGAGCATCAGCTCGTTGACGATCCGCAGGCCGAGTAGCACGGCCGCGCGAGGGTCTGGGACCGCGAGCATCAGAGCGTCGCCGATGGTCTTGACCTGGGTACCGCCGCGAGGGAGTTCGGCGCTGACGGCATCGCAGAACTCTGCTACGAGCGCCGCTGCCTCCTCGTCGCCGTGCGCCTCGGTGAGCGCCGTGAAGCCGGCGATGTCCGCGAAGATGAAGGTGGCGCTCACGGTGGCGTTCACCACCGCGACCCTTCCGACTCCTCCGCCCGAAGTCAACCGACCGTCCCGCGACGCAACATCCCGCTCGAAGCGATCGCCTGCAGCCTGGAGCTCAGTCGGTCGGTGGCGGCACCCGCGGAGCGGTGGCGATCAAGCGCGAATCGTGATCTGGGCCGAGCACCAACTGCGTCCCGGACCATGAAGTGCCGATACCCCCTGGTGGTATACTCGTGAAGCCAAGCAATCAACTGGAAGCGGGGGAGTCCATGCCTCGCATCGAACCGCTCGATGTCGACGCAGCCACCGGCAGGTCTAAGGAGCTGCTCGACGAGTACGCCAGCCGCGGCGGTGATGCCGGTCCAATGATTCGCGCCATGGCGCAGGCGCCGGTCGTCCTGCGGGGATACATGGACCTCAGTCGCGCGGTGAAGCGCAGCCACATCGACCGCCGCCTCACCGAGCGGATCAACCTCGCCGTGCATGAGTGGCTCGGTTGCGCCTACTGCCTGGACGCACACACGCGCGCGGCTCGGAAGCTCGGCCTGAGCGACCGCGACGTCCAGCTCGCTCGACAGGGCACCGCGACAGATCCGCAGATCGCGGCCCTCGTTGCCTTCGGCCAGCAGCTCATAGCGGCGCCTGCGGAGGTCTCCGATCGCCAGGTCGGCGAGCTCCGCGAATACGGGTATCGCGACGAGCAGATCGCCGAGGTCGTGGCCCTCGTCGCGCTTCAGCAGCTCTCAGGCGCGTTCAACCTGGTCGCTGGGATCGAGCCTACCGTCGAAGTACCCAACTAGCGCTACCCGTGTTGGGGCCGCGCAGCTCGCGCGCTGCTCACGAGATCCCGCACCTGCGCGGGCCGACGACCGCTGGACGGACCGGCCGGCCTGCAGCTCACGCTATTCACCGAGCTCGACGGCTGACACACGAGCCTGCAGTGCCGCTGCCGGCCCGGTGCTCGAACCACTGCGGCCGCAGCGGCCGGCTCGGGGGCCCTCCGTGGCCTCCGTAGGGCCCTCCGAGCCCCACCCGTCCGGGACGATGGCAATCGGTGCGATGCTCAGTGGGTGCTCAGGGGCACGTGGTCGCGGCGAAGATGTTCACCGGGGTGCCCGTCGCGACGTGGGCCCTGTGCGACGGGAAGGCGAAGTGGTCCGAGAGCTGGTTGATGTGGCAGTGCGGGCCACCGTGGAACGCCGTCTCGGCGCGGTTCTCCGACGGATGTCCGTAGGCGGCGGGCGCGAGGGCCAGGGCCGCGGCGGCGACGACGGTGAGCGCGACTTTGCGCATGGGGCTCCCTCCGTTGAGGCTCGGTCGCCTGGCTGTACGCAATGACCCGGGTCGCGGTTCGGTCGTCCAGTCGTGAGCCGGGCGACGCGAGTAAGCCGCCATTGCAGCCCGCGGGCTGCGAGGCGGCGTGGGGGTCAGGGGATGCGGCGCATCGCCTCTCACGCTCCGGCTTCCGGGTCAACGGGTGCGGCCAGCTCCATGGGTGTGCCCAGCGGCGACATCGAGCGTCCGCGTCCATGTTGCGCGCCGCTCTGGTCTCGTTCGTCGCGTCGCTTGCCATCGCCGGGCCGGCGCAGGCCGCCGTGCTGAGCTGTCCGTCATCGCAGGCGAGCTCGCCGGCCGGGAAGCCACGTGCTTGCGCGTCACGCTCAGCCGCAAGCGCCCGCTCGACTCCGCAACCGTGACATTGGCCGAGGCTCCTGCCCAGCCGCCGCCCGGCGGCGACCCCGCCGTGCAGCCGCCGGTGATCGTGCTCGAGGGCACACGGCCGCTGACCCTGCGCCTGTCGCGAACGGGCGCCGGCCGCGTCCGGCTCCGCGCCTTCGTGCAGCCCGTCGCGCTGACGGTGCGCGGCGTCCGCCGGCCGGGCGGCCCGACGCTCTTGCGCGGCGGCACCACCGCGGGTGCCGGGACGCCCGTCGCCGTGCCGGTTCGCCTGACCCGCGCCGGCCGCCGGGTACGGTACGCCGGCGGCCGCCTGCGGGTGCGACTCACGATCACCGCCGTCGCACTGGGAGCCCCGGAGGGCGGCCGTTCTTTGCCGGTCACGCTGCGACGGCGATGACGGTGGGCAGACCGCGGAAAAGCTCAGGCGCGGACTTCGGTGATCGGTGGGGTGACGGCGGACGTTTGTCGTGCCATCGTCGGCGCGGCGCTGCGCTCCGCGCGGAACCGCCGCAGGCGTAGTGCGTTGGCGACGACGGAGACGCTGGAGAAGGCCATTGCGGCGCCCGCGATCAGCGGGTTGTGCAGGCCGATCGCGGCGAGCGGCAGGGCCGCGACGTTGTAGCCGAAGGCCCACG
>DASUQB010000442.1:0-15592 GCA_036280835.1 Microbacterium sp.
GAGGCTCAGCCCGGTCAGTGCCTCGAGCTGGGCGACGGTGTTGTCGCCGAACAGCTCCCGCACGCGGAAGCCGTCGGGCGTGACGTCGAAGACGCCGTAGTCGGTGTAGACGCGGGTGACGCAGCCCACCCCGGTGAGGGGATAGGTGCAGGCGGTCACGAGTTTGGACCCGCCCTGCTTGGTGAGCAGGTCGGTCATCACGAAAACCTGCTTGGCGCCGATCGCGAGGTCCATCGCACCGCCCACGGCGGGGATCGCGCCGGGCTCGCCCGTCGACCAGTTGGCGAGGTCGCCACCCTCGCTCACCTGGAAGGCTCCGAGGACGCACACGTCGAGGTGCCCGCCGCGCATCATGCCGAACGAATCGGCGTGATGGAAGTACGCGGCGCCCGGCTGCTCGGTGACCGGCTGCTTGCCGGCGTTGATGAGGTCGGGGTCGATGCGGTCGGGCGCGGGCGCCTCGCCCATGCCGAGCATCCCGTTCTCGGTGTGCAGGATGATCTCGAGGTCATCGGGCAGGAAGTTGGCGACGAGCGTCGGCGCGCCGATTCCGAGGTTCACGTACGATCCCTCGGGGATGTCGGCGGCGATCCTCTGCGCGAGATCGTTGCGGCTGATGCGCGTGGTCATCGGGTCTCCCCCTCGTTCGCCGCGAGCGGCTCTGCAGTGGAGAGGGGGAGGCCGGCCACATCCACTCCCCCGACGAACTCGCCGTCGCGCAGCCACGCGCGCTCGCCCACCGCGACGACGCGATCGACGAAGATGCCGGGCGTGACGATGGCCTCGGGATCCAGCGAGCCCAGCGGGACGATCTCGTCGACCTGCACGATCGTGGTGGCTGCGGCGGTCGCCATGATCGGGCCGAAGTTGCGGGCGGTGCGCCGGTAGACGAGGTTGCCCCAGCGGTCGCCCTTGAGCGCCGAGATCAGGGCGAAGTCGGCGCGGATCGGGTGCTCGAGCACGTAGTCGCGGCCATCGATCGAGCGCGTCTCCTTGCCCTCGGCGAGCTGCGTGCCGACGCCGGTGGGCGAGAAGAAGGCGCCGATTCCTGCCCCGGCGGCGCGGATGCGCTCGGCGAGATTGCCCTGGGGGACGAGCTCGAGCTCGATCTCGCCCGCGCGGTAGAGACCGTCGAACACCCAGGAGTCGCTCTGCCGCGGGAACGAGCAGACGATTTTGCGCACACGCTTGGCCGCGAGGAGCGCGGCCAGCCCGGTGTCGCCGTTGCCCGCGTTGTTGTTCACGATCGTCAGGTCGTCGGCGCCGTGCGCGATGAGGGCGTCGATGAGCTCGACCGGCTGCCCGGCGCGGCCGAACCCGCCGATCATGACGGTCGCGCCGTCGGGGATGCCGGCGACGGCGGCGCCGACATCCGGAACCGTCTTGTCGATCATGGACCCTCGCAATGTTCGCTATCCGTACACCTGTTCGCTGACCAGACTACCAAACGCCCGCCCGCATCACCACCGGCCAGTGCATCTCCATGCACGAGAGGGCAGAAATGCACCTTCCGTGGACCCAGGAAGGTGCATTTGTGCCCTCTCGCGCACGTCGGGCGGCAGGAAAGAGGTCAGGGCTCGAGGGTGAGGGAGGCGGGGATCGGGACGATGCGCTCGCGCAGCGCGATGAGTTCGCGGGCGTGGGCGTCGAGCCGGACGTCCTCGTCCGCGGTCGGCTCCCAGGGCGGCACGGGGAGGGCGACGCCTGCCGCGCCGGGCACCACGAAGATGCTCATGCAGAGCGTCGTCAGGTTCTTCTCGTGCGGGCGGCGGGGGTCGGCGCACGAGACGCGGATGCCGATGTGCATGCTGTGCGCGCCGGTGTGGATGAGCCGGGCGTCGACCTCGACGAGGTCGCCGATGCGCACCGGGGCGAAGAAGTGGATGCCGCCCGAGTACACCGCGATCGCCTCGCTCGCCGCATCCCCGTCGCCCATCCACGACGCGGCGCACGCGTACGCGGCCTCGTCGATCCACCGCATGACCGTGCCGCCGTGCGCCTTGCCGCCCCAGTTGACGACGCTCGGCGGCACGAGGAACCGCATCGTCACGCTCGGCGCGTTCGAGGCGTCGGTGTACTCCTGCTCCAGCATGAGCCGCTTGATCTCGGCGCGGGCGGGCATCCGCTCGAGCGCGGCCTCGGCGAGCTTGCGGTCCGACCGCGACGCGGGCTCCCACGCGGGCACCTCGGCGGGCCGCCCGTCGGCGCCCTTCGCGACGAAGATCAGCACGCACGTGGTGGCCGGGCGGTACTCGTGCCGCTCGACCTCGCTGGAGGAGACCGTCACGACCACGTGCATGCTCGTGCGACCGGTGTGGATGATGCGGGCCTCGACCTCGATGAGGCTGCCCGGCGGGATCGGCCGGCGGTGCCGCACGTTGCCGACGTACGCGGTGACGCAGTACGCGCCCGCCCAGCCGACGGCGCACGCGTAGCCGGCCTTGTCGATCCACTCCATGACGCTGCCCGCGGCGACCGAGCGCCCGCCCGCGGCGGTGTCGCCGGGCACGCTCATGAACCGCAGCGTGATCCGGTCGTCCCGCGGGGCGGTCATCAGCGGGTCTCGCCGTCGCCCTCGGCGAAGACCTCCCCCGCGATGCGGAAGGCGGAGTTCGCGGCCGGGACACCGGAGTACACCGCCGACTGCAGGATCACTTCCTTGATCTCGTCGACCGTGAGCCCGTTGCGCAGCGCCGCGCGCAGGTGCATCGCGAGCTCCTCGTGGTGGCCGTGCGCGATCAGCGACGTGAGCACGGCGACCGAGCGGGAGCGACGGTCGAGCCCCGGGCGCGACCAGATGTCTCCCCATGCCACGCGGGTGATGAAGTCCTGGAAGTCTGCGGTGAGGTCGGTCGTGTTCGCGATGGAGCGGTCGACGTGGGCGTCCGAGAGCACCTCGCGCCGCACCACCATTCCCTGCTCGTAGCGCTCGCCGTCGCGCAGTCCGTCACCCTGTGGTCGCGGCATCGTGGCCCCTTCGCTCGATCTCGGAGAAGAACCCGGCCAGCAGGTCGCCCACGGCGCCGGGCTGCTCGGCCGGCGGCAGGTGCGCGGCATCCGCGATGCGCTCGATGCGGCCGTCGCTCACACCGAGGGCGATCTCGGTCGCCTTGGCCTCGGGCGCGACCGCGTCGAACTCGCCCCATACCGCGAGCACCGGCGCGGCGACCTCGCCGAGGCGGTCGCGCACGTCGTACGCGGCGAGCGCCTCGCAGCAGAGCGCATAGCTCTCATCGTCGGCCTCGCGCAGGGCGTGAAGCAGGCGGCCGGCCAGCTCGGGCCGGCGCGCGATCGAATCGGGCGCGAACCAGCGGCCGGCCGAGGCGGTGATGAGCGATCCCGTGGACTGGCTGCGCACCTGCGCGGCGCGCTCCGCCCACGCCGCCGGGTCGCCCAGCTGCGCTCCGGATGCCACGATCGCGGCCGCGCGCACGAGCTCCGGATGCCGGAGGCACAGCTCGAGGCCGGTGGCGCCGCCGAGCGACACCCCGGCGTAGAAGGCCGGCCCTCCGCCGAGCTCGCCGATCGCGTGCGCCACGGCATCCGCCAGCTCGGCGACCGTGAACGGGCGGCTCGCGGGGGGCGACGCCCCGTGTCCCGGCAGGTCCCACGCGGCCACGCGCCAGTGGGCGACGAGCGCCGGTGCCGCGTCCTCCCACAGGATCGTCGAGGTGCCGAGCGACGGCCCGAGCACCAGCAGCGGTGCGCCCTCCGCCCCGACGGGGGCGGTGATGGCGATCGTGGGGATCATTCTTCGTGTCCCGTCGCATCGTCCACGAGCGACCCCGCCAGCCCGGTGTACCGGGCGGGATCCAGCAGGTCTTCGATGTCGATGCCCTCGAGCTCCGGCATCGCGCGGAGGGCCGTGTCGAGGTCCTCGCCGCCGGAGACGAGCGCCGCCACCGCACCCGTGCCGACGAGAGGACCGAGCACGATCGAGAGCCGCTCCGCGAGGATGAGCCCGTCCGTCAGCGCAAGGTTCCGGGCGACGGCGACGGAGTCGACGGTGAGCCCGGCGATCAGCGCCTCCGCGTGCGCGGCCGCGCCGAGCGCGAGGCGGAGCAGTTCGCGCAGGGTCGGCCACTCCGCGTGCCACGCTCCGTCGGGCCGCTCGTCCACGGCGAGCGCGGCGGCGAGGTGCAGCGTCGCCCCCAGGTTCGGTGCGCGCAGCGCCGCCGAGCGGATCAGCACCGCGTCCACCGGGTTCTGCTTCTGGGGCATCGCGGACGAACCTCCGCCGGAGCCCTCGGCGAGCTCGCCGACCTCGGTGCGGGAGAGGGTGGCGACGTCGGCCGCGAAGACGCCGAGGGCGTCGATGACCTGAACGAGCGCGTCGCCGAGCTCCGTGACCGGCCAGCGCGTCGTGTGCCAGGGCGCCTCCGGGGCCGCGAGGCCCAGTTCGGCCGCGTAGGCGGCGGGCAGGGCGGATGCCGCGGCCGCGTCGCCCTCGGCGGACGCGATCTCGACGAACGAGGCCAGGGTGCCTCCGGCACCGCCGAGCTGTGCCGGCAGGGCCGAGACGGCCGAGTTCAGGCGGTCGGACGCCCGGCGGACCCCCCGCAGCCAGTTCGAGGCGCGGAGGCCGACCGTCGTGGGCACGGCGTGCTGGGTCAGCGTGCGCGCCGCGGCCACCTGGTTGCGGTGCGCCGCCGCGAACTGCGAGAGGTCGGCCTCGAGGTTTCGCAGCGACGCGTCGAGTTCCGCTCCCGCGTTGCGGGCCACGAGCGCGAGAGCGGTGTCGAGGATGTCCTGGCTCGTGGCGCCGCGGTGCACCCAGCGCTTCGACGGCTCGGGCACGAGGTCGCGGAGCAGCCCGACCAGAGGGATGACGGGATTGCCACCCGGCACGGCCGCCGCCGCCAGGGCCGCGGCGTCGATGCCGTGGTCGCGGCATCCGCTCGTCGCATCGTCCCAGCCGAGCGCGTGCGAGACGGCGCCGGCAGCCGATTCCTCCGCGAGGCCGACCGCGCTGTACGCCCGGACGAGAGCGGCCTCGGCGGTGACGAGGGCGTCGAGCACCGCGGCATCCCCCACGACGTCGTCGCGCCCGACCGTCACGGGCGAGAGGAGTCCGGAATCCATCGCACGCCCTTCGTCTCGCTTCGCTCGCTCAGGGACCGGTTCTCTTCCGGTCGCGGAGTGGGAAGCGTCAGAAGGCAAGGAACACGGTCTCCTTCTCGCCCTGCAGCCGGATGTCGTGCTGCAGGCTGCCGTCGGGCAGGCGCGTTGCGACGAGCGTAGCGC
The DNA here is from genome assembly GCA_036280835.1 of Microbacterium sp. Taxonomy (GTDB): domain Bacteria; phylum Actinomycetota; class Actinomycetes; order Actinomycetales; family Microbacteriaceae; genus Microbacterium. The sequence goes on from DASUQB010000442.1 coordinate 5,245, forward strand.
GGTCCTCCGGATCGAGCGAGGAGAGCAGCGGGTCGCCCGCGAGCAGGTCTTCGTGCTCGGGAAGGTAGATGCGCGTGTGCAGCTTGTCGGGCAGTCCGCGGGCGAACACGATCACCGCGAAGAACGGCGCCTTGCCATCGATCGGGCCGGGGTCGAGCGTCCAGAACTCGTACCGGCCCTCGTCGGTCGTGGCGGCGCGGCCGAAGCCCGTGAAGCTGTGGTCGTCGCGTCGGAACGCTCCGCGCGCGGTCGGCACGGTGCCCTCCGGCGTGGCGCCGAAGATCTCGATCACGGCATCCGGGATCGGGGCGCCGGCGCCGTCGTAGACCGTGCCGCCGAGGATGATCGAGCCCGGGCTGTGCGGATACACGACCTCGTGCTTCTTCGCGTAGTCGAGGCCGAACGCGAAGAACGGGCCGACGGTCTGCCCGGCTGTCGGGGTGAGCGTCTTCTCGCCGAGGTCCACCCGGTCGCCGTTGTCGAAGCGTGCCATCTCAGTGCTCTCCCTCGGGCTCGAACCACGTCGCATCCGGCCCGTCGACCACGATGTCCCAGCGGTAGCCCATCGAGAACTCCGGAACCGTCAGGTCGTGGTCGTATGTCGCGATCAGGCGGTCGCGGTCGGCCTGCCGCGGGATGGTGTTGTAGATCGGGTCGAGCGCGAACAGCGGGTCGGACGGGAAGTACATCTGCGTCACGATGCGCTGCGTGAACGCGCTGCCGAAGACCGAGAAGTGGATGTGCGCCGGGTGCCACGCGTTGACGTGGTTCTTCCACGGGTAGGGGCCGGGCTTGATCGTCGTGAAGAAGTACTCGCCGTTGCTGTTCGTCACCATGCGCCCGGCGCCCGTGAAGTTCGGGTCGAGCGGGGCCGGATGCTGGTCGCGCTGGTGGATGTAGCGGCCCGCGGCGTTCGCCTGCCAGACCTCGACGAGCTGGTTGGCGACGGGGCGCCCCCAGGAGTCCAGCACCCGGCCGGTCACCGTCATCCGCTCCCCCTGGGGCTCGCCGGTGTGCTGGAGGGTGAGGTCGGCCTCGATCGCGGCGACGTCCCGCTGGCCGAAGGCCGGCGAGTGCAGCTCGATCGTCTCGGGATCGACGAGGCGCAGGTTCTTCGTCGGGTGGCGCAGGATGCTGGACCGGTACGGCGGGAAGTCGTGCAGGCTCTGCCCGACGCGCTCGCCCGCGGCCTCACGCCGCAGGGCCTCGGCGTGGACGTCCTTGATCTCCTGGGTGATCTCGGCCTGCGTCACCTGGATGGCGGGCGCGAGCAGCGACTCGGGCGCTGCCGCGGTGGGCGTGGGTGAGGTCATGGTGTCCCCTTCGACAGAGCTGACTCGGACCGGCCCTGGGTGTGGCGCGATCGTCAAGAAAATGGTGACAGGCCGTGCCCCCGGCATCCGCCCGCACTCCCACTCAGTGGGAGTGGAGCCCCTGTCATGGCACGCGCAGGGAGCGCGCCAGGTCCTTGGCGGCCTGCACGACGAGGCCGCCGAGACGCCGCTCGTCGGCGTGCTCGAGGCTGACGACCGTGCCGATCGCGACCGGCGGAAGCCCCTCGATCCGTGGCAGCGGCGCGGCGACCGACACGTTGCCGAGCGTCATCTCCTCGCGGGTCGTCGCGAAGCCGCGGGCCTTCGACCGCACCAGCTCCGCGCGCAGCTCCGCCTCGGACGTGATCGAGTGAGTCGTCTCGCGCTCGAGCGGGACCGAGAAGTAGCGCGCGAGCCACGCCTCGTCGCGTGTGGAGAGCAGGGCCTTGCCGACGCCGGTCGTGTGCAGCGGATGCCGCCCGCCCATGCGGCTGAGGGTCGGGATCGACCCCTGGCCCGTGACGCGCCCGACGAAGAGCGCGATCGCCGTCTCCGGCGTCGGGGCGTCGAGCACGGCGAGATGCACGTTCTCGCCGGTCGCCTCGTACAGCCGCAGCATGTGGGGCAGGGCCGTCTCGCGCAGGCGCAGCGAGAGCGGCGAGAGCTCGCCCAGCTCCCACAGCCGCACGCCGATCGTGTACAGGTGGCCGGGGGCGCGGGTGAGCAGGCCGAAGTCGGTGAGCTGCGCGAGCAGGCGGTGAAGAGTGGATGACGAGAGCCCCGTCCGCTCCCCGAGCTGCGCCGCCGACAGCGCGGGCTCGTCGTCGGTGAAGCATCCGAGCACGCGCATGGCGCGGGCGAGCATCCCGCCGCCGCCGCCGCTGTCGTCGTCCACCGCTCCTCCTGATCTGCTCCGAGGCTACCGACCGCGGAGGGCCGCGCCCTCCGCACCCCTCCCCTCTCAACGCCCGTTCCCCCTCCGGCCCCTCCCCCGCCCGGGCAGATTCCCCCTCGCTTCCCCCCTTCTTGCCCGGATCGAAGGACCTCCCTTGTGGCGACGCGCCCCCGGGAGGACACTGGCGGCGTCAAGACTTGTGTCCCTCCAAGTCGACGAAACCCTATGGATCGCCGCCGCGAGTCTTGCGTGCTCCAGGAGGTTTGTCATGACCCTTCGAAGAAGACGGACTCTCGCCGCCGCGATCGCCGCAGCCGTCTGCATCATCGCCCCGGCCGCGGTCGCCGCGCCCAGCCAGGCCGCCCCGCGCGTGGCCGCCGACCCCGCCGAGATCGGCAAGTGGCACGAGCTCGCCGTGCGCACGATCTTCCCCCAGTACGTCCCCGCGGTACCGGCCGTGCCGCTGCACCTCTCCCTCGTCTCGACGGCGATGTACAACGCGGTCGTCACCATCGAGGGTGGGTACGAGCCGTACGTCGAGCAGCCGCGAGCCCAGGCGCATGCGTCGCCCGAGGTCGCGGCCGTCACGGCGGCCTACCGTGTGATGAGCCACTACTTCCCCGGCACGGCCGAGACGCTCGCCGCCGACTATGCGGCGTCGCTGGCCGACGTGCCCAACGGCGTGGGCATGGTCCACGGAAAGCGCGTCGGCGAGGCGGCCGCGGCCGCCATCATCGCGGAGCGGGGGGACAACGGCATCGACACCACCATCAAGTTCACGGCAGAACCGGCCGTCGGCGTGTGGCGCCCGACACCGCCCCTGTTCCAGGAGATGGCCGTGCCGTGGCTGGGTTCGGTCACACCGTACACGCTCGACTCCACGGCGCATTTCTCGTGGCCCGGTCCGCATCCGCTGAATTCGGACGCCTACGCGACGGACTTCAACGAAGTGAAGGACTACGGAGCGGCCGGCAGCACGGTGCGCTCGCCGATCCAGACCGAGATCGCGCGCTTCTGGAACGCCCCGCCCCCGGCGCAGTACATGCCCGCGTTGAGTGCGCAGGTGAGGGACCGTGGGATGGACATCGAGGAGGCGGCACGGGCATTCGCAATGCTCAACACCTCGGCCGCGGATTCCCTGCGAAGCTGCTGGCGCGCGAAGTTCGATGTGGCGCTCTGGCGCCCCATCACGGCGATACAGCTCGCGGCGGAGGACGGCAATCCCGCGACCTCGGCTGACCCGAACTGGGCTCCGCTCGTCGCCAACCCGCCCTACAGCGACTACCTGAGCGGCCACGCCTGCTACACGGGCGCCACCTCGGGCGCCCTGGGGCACCTGTTCGGGCCGAACTCCATCGACCTCGATGTGTCCTCCGGCGTCACGATGACGACGAGGCACTTCGACACCGTTGCGCAGCTCGACACGGAGACGATGAACGCCCGGATCTGGCTGGGGCTGCACTTCCGCAAGGCCATGACCGACGGCAACGCGCTCGGCCACGCCGCGGCCGACTGGGTCGCAGCGCACTACTTCCAGCCGACGGACTGACCAGCGCACCAGCGACACGACGCAGGAGAATTTGGGCCGCGGGCCGTGACCGGTGCCGCGACCCCGCCGGGGGCGCCCCGCCGGGGGCGACCCCGCCGGTGAGGCCCCGGCGCCCGATCCTCCTGCGTTGTGCGCGCCGGATCTCGGGACCCGGGGCATGCCGCCGCCCGTGAGAGGGTGGGCGCATGGCCAACTCGCCCTCCGGCGACTCGGTGACCGACCGGGTCGTGCGCGTGCTCGAGACCTTCGGACCCGACCGCACGGTGCAGACCGCGGCCCAGATCGGCCGCCGGGCGGCGCTGCCCTCGTCGACGGCCCATCGCCTCGTCGCCGAGCTCGTCGAGGCGGGCCTGCTCGAGCGCGACGACGATCACCGCGTGCGGCTCGGCATGCGCCTGTGGGAACTGGCACTGCGCGGGTCCGAGGCGCTGCGGCTGCGCCAGGCGGCGCTGCCCTACATGGAGCGGGTGCAGGCGCGGGTCGGCGAGCACACGCAGCTCGCCGTGCTCGAGCAGGACGAAGCGCTGTTCCTCGAGCGGCTCTCGTCCCCGTCATCCGGCGCCAACATCACCCGGATCGCCGGGCGCCTGCCGCTGCACGCGTCCTCATCGGGCCTCGTGCTGCTCGCGCACGCGCCGGCAGAACTGCAGGAGGGCGTGCTCGCGAAACCGCTCGCCCGCCTCTCGCCCGAGACGACGACGGATGCCGCGGCCCTCCGCCGCACCCTTGCCGAGGTGCGCCGCAACGGGTTCGTCATCGCCCCCGGATCGATCGAGGCGGTCTCGACAGGCGTCGCCGTGCCGGTGCGCGACCGGGGCGAGGTCGTCGCCGCGCTCTCCGTCGTGCTCCCCCGCGACGCCCCGACCGCCGGACCCCTCGAGGCGCTCCGCGCCGCCGCCGCCGGCATCCAGTCGGCCCTCGCCGCCGACCGGCGCTGACGCCCAGCCGGGGATCGGTCCCCGAGCCTGTCGAGGGGCCGACGCTTCGACAGGCTCAGCGACCGGAGGCGGGCTTGCCGGCCAAATCCATTCACGTGCATCGGGAATGCGGTCGCACCGCTTGCGGTTGGGACCCAGGACGCCGCCGTCCCGCGAAGACGCGGCGTCTTCTCGTGCCACCTCTACACCCCCAGGAGTACCCATGCCCACTCTTATGGTCATCGTCGCCAGCACCCGTTCGGCCCGCGTCGGCCACACCGTCGCCGACTGGGTCGTCGACACCGCTCGCAGCCGCGGCGACCTCACGGTCGACGTCGCCGATCTGCAGGAGATCGGCCTGCCGTTCTTCGACGAGGCGCACCCGCCGATGCTGGGCAAGTACGAGCTGCCGCACACCCTCGCGTGGGCCGAGCGCGCCGCCGCCGCCGACGCCTTCGTGATCGTCAGCCCCGAGTACAACGGCTCCTACCCCGGCGTGCTCAAGAACGCCCTCGACTACCTCGTGGCCGAGTGGGCCGGCAAGCGCGCGGCCGTCGTCGGCTACGGCGCGTACCCCGAGAGCCGCATGATCGGCCAGCTCGACTTCGTGCTGCGCAACCTCCGCTTCCAGCGCACGTCGCGCGACCTCCAGGTGCAGACCCCCTGGGCCCTCCTCGGCGAGGACGGCAAGCTGAACGCGCCGGCCGAGCTGACCGCGCAGCTGCAGACGATCCTCGATGAGCTCGCTGTCGTCGAGACCGAGGCCGTCGCGGCCTGACACCTCGACGGGGTCGTCCGGATCGACGCTTCGAGACCCCGGCGACCGCCGGGACGCCCGAGAACGCGTGCCCATTCAATGAGAATGGGCACGCGTTCGTCGTCCTCGGCCGGGACACTGGATGCAGCATCCACCGCCGTCGAAGGAGACGTCATGACCACCGCCCGCACCCGCGTCGCCATCATCGGGGCCGGCCCGGCCGGCCTGCTGCTCTCGCACCTGCTCGACGCCGCCGGGATCGACTCGATCGTCATCGACGCGCGCACCCGTGAGGAGATCGAGACCACGATCCGCGCGGGCATCCTCGAGCAGGGCACCGTCGACGTGCTCGAGTCCTCGGGCGCGAGCCCGCGCATCCGCGAGAAGGCCAACAAGCACGACGGCATCGAGCTGCGATTCGCCGGCCAGGGGCACCGCATCGACTTCCCGAGCCTCACGGGGCGCAGCGTCTACCTCTACCCCCAGCATGAGGTGCTGAAGGACCTCATCGCGGTGCGGCTCGGCGCCGGCCAGGATGTGCGCTTCGGCGTCACCGCCCTGCGCGTCGAGGGCGCCGAGACCCGGCGACCGACGATCTTCGCGACGGATGCCGGCGGCGGCGCGCTCGAGATCGAGGCGGACTTCGTGGTCGGCGCCGACGGCTCCCGCAGCGTCGCCCGCGCCGCGGTCACCGGTTCATCGACCGGCGGCTTCTTCCGGGAGTACCCGTTCGCCTGGTTCGGCATCCTGACCGAGGCGCCGCCCAGCGCCGACGAGCTCATCTACAGCAACTCGCCCGACGGGTTCGCGCTCATCAGCCAGCGCAGCCCGACCGTGCAGCGGATGTACTTCCAGTGCGATCCCGAGGCCGACCCCGACGCGCTGTCGGAGGCCGAGATCTGGGAGGCGCTGCAGGCGCGGGTGCCCGGGACCACCCTCGTCGAGGGGCCGATCATCAAGCGCGACGTGCTGCGGTTCCGCAGCTTCGTCGCCCACGAACTGCGCCACGGTCGCGTCGCGCTCGTCGGCGACGCCGCGCACACCGTGCCGCCCACCGGCGCCAAGGGCATGAACCTCGCGGTGGCCGACGTCATCCTGCTCGAGCGCGCGCTGCGCGCCCTGCTGCTCGAGAACGACGAGCGCGCGATCGACGCCTACGCCGAGAAGGCCCTGCGCCGCATCTGGAAGGCGCAGCACTTCTCGTGGTGGATGACGAGCATGCTGCACGTCGCCCCGGACGCCTCGGACTTCGACCGGCTGCGCCAGCTCGGCGAGCTGCGCTCCGTGGTGGAGTCGGAGGCGGGGCGCACCTACCTCGCGGAGGCGTACACGGGCTGGCCCATCGAGCTGTGATCGCCGCACGCCCGGTCAGCGGGAGCCGCCCCCGACCGCGCGCGGGCGCTGGGGTATAGTCCCGGAACCATGAGCGAAGCGCGGGAGCCGAAAACTGCGCTGCTGCTGTTCGTCGCCGTCTGCCTGATCGCCGCGAACATGCGGGCGACGATCACAGGCATCGGTCCGCTGCTCGACCAGATCGGCGACGACCTCGGCATCGGCAGCGCGGCGCTCGGCGTTCTGGCGGCCGTGCCCCTCATCGCATGGGCGGTGGTGTCGCCGGCGGCCCACGACCTCAGCCGGCGCTTCGGGCACTCGCGCGTGGTGCTGTGGTCGCTGGTGCTGCTCACCGCCGGAACGATCTGGCGGTCGGCGGCGGGTCCGGCGCTCAACCTGTGGCTCGGCACGGCGCTGATCGGCGTCGCCCTCGCGATCGCCAACGTGCTGATGCCTGCCGTCATCAAGCGCGACTTCGGCGCGCGCGTGCCCGCCGTCATGGCGGTCTACACGGCCCTGCTCGGCGGGGTGGGAGCGATCGCCTCGGGCGTCGTCGTGCCGATCTCGCACGTCGCGACCGACGGCGGGGAGCTCGGGTGGCGTCCCGCGCTGCTGGCCACCGGCATCCTGCTGCCGTTCGCCATCGCCCTGTGGGCATGGACGATGCGCGGTGCGCGAGCGGATGCCGCGGCCCGGCCGCGCGCTGCGACCCGTCGGCAGCCGACCGGCATCTGGCGCGACGGGCTGGCGTGGCAGGTCGCGGCCTACATGGGCCTCCAGGCGGCGTCGTTCTACATGCTCGTCACATGGCTGGCGCCGATCTCGGCGTCGATCGGCCGCAGCGAGGCCGTCGCCGGCGTCGACGTGATGTTCTTCCAGATCACCGGCGTGATCGGATCGCTGCTCGTGCCGGTCGTGCTGCGCGGCGGCCTGCGCCGTTGGGTGCCGGCGCTGCTGCCCTCGCTCGCGATCATCGCCGCGCTCGGGCTGATCATCTCGCCGGACGCCGTGTTCGCATGGGCGTGTCTCGCGGGGCTGTCGGCGGGGGCCTCCCTCGGCATGTCGCTCACGCTGATGGCCGAGCGCGCCCGCGACCACCACACCGCCGTCGCCCTGTCGGGCATGTCGCAGTCGGTCGGCTACGTGATCGCCGCGCTCGGGCCGATCGCCTTCGGTGCGCTGCACACCCTGACCGGCGACTGGACCGTGCCGCTGCTGCTGCTCGTGGTCGTGCTGATCGGCCAGGGCGTGATCGGCGCCCTGGTCGGTCGGGAGCGCTTCGTGCTCGAGCGCCGCTGACCCGACCCCGAGAAGGCGAGGCCCCGGCTCGGGGGACCTACCGCGCCACTATCTCCCTGCGACCCGGCCCGCGCCGATCCCGATGCGTCCGGGCAGGAACGGCAGCGCGGGCGCGCGGTACACGACCGATGGCGCATCCTGCGGTTCCAGGACGAACTCCGCCTGACCGAACCGCCACATCCGGGTGAAGAGGAACACGCCGAGGACGACGCTCCGGTCGGACGGCACCTGCCACGTGCCCGGCCCCCACTGGGCCGGCTGACCGCGTCCGGCGACGACGACCGTCGGCTTGATCCGGGCGTACAGCGCGAACCACGGCCTGTGCAGCGTCAGTTCGACGCGCCGGGTGGTGTCGCCTCCCGCGCCGCCCGGCACCTCGGCGGGCAGCCCACCGTCGGCGCTTCGTGGGGCATCCTGCGGCGAACTGAGCATCCTCGACCGTAGCGCGGGAATCGGCCCCCGGGGCGGCACCGCGTCCGAAGGCCGGTCCGATCAGTCGTCGCCGTCGTCCTCCTCGGCCTTCTTGCGCTCGTCCTCGGCCTTCTTCTCCGCCTCCTCGAGGCGCTTGCGCTCCTCGTCCGCCGCCTTCTTCTGCTCCTGCTCGAGCTTCTTCTGCGCCTCTTCGGCTCGCTTCTGCTCCTCGGGATCGACCGGGGCGGCGGGCTCCGAGGGCGGCGTGGACGGTTCGACCGGTGTCGAGGTCTCGGTGACGGCGGGCGCACTCGGCTCGGGCTCCGGCTCGACGGTGGTGCCCGCCGTCGTCCCGGTCCAGACGCCGGCCGCGAGGGCCAGCGCCGCGACGACGGCCGCTCCCGCGATGACAGCCCCTCCCGCGCGCCGGCGGGGTCGTACTGCCGCCGGTTCTGGAGCCACCCCGCCGGCGGGCTGGTCGGCCATCCGCCGCGTCGGCGGGTCCAGGAGGACGGTCGGCCCGTCAGCGGACGCCGCTTCGGCGGCGCTGAGCACGGGAATGGGCGGCGCAGCGATCGTCTGCGCCGGGGGCGGCGCCGGAATCGTCTGCGCCGGGGGCGGCGCCGGGATCGTCTGCGCCGGCAGCTGCGCCGCGATACGGGCGACGTCGAGGGCGGTGGGCCGCACGGCCGGGTCGGTGGCGGTCATTCGCGTGAGCAGCTCGGACCACCGCGGCCCGAGGCGGTCGGGCACCTTCGGCGGATCGACGAGTCGCGCCATGACGGCCCCGACGCCGCCGGCCGCACCGAATGCCCGCTCACCCGTCAGCGACTCCAGCAGCACGAGGCCGAGCGCGTAGACGTCCGAGGCGGGCGTCGCCGGGTCGCCCTGCACCTGCTCGGGCGCCAGGTACGCGCCCGTGCCGACCACCATGCCCGCCGATGTCACCCGGGTGCTGTCCAGCAGATAGGCGATGCCGAAGTCCGCGAGCTTCGCGTGGTACTTCCTGACGGGCAGGTCGGTCGGGGTGAGCAGCACATTCGAGGGCTTGACGTCGCGATGCACGATGCCGGCGGCGTGCACGACGTGCAGCGCCGACCCGAGCTCGGCCGCGATGTGGGCCGCGTCCGGGGCATCCAGCGGCCCCTGCCGCAGGCGCTGCGTGAGGGTCGTCCCCTCCACGAACTCCATGACCAGATAGCCGGGATGCCCGGGGTCGAGGTTCGCGTCGAACAGCTTCACGAGGGAGGGGTGATTCAGCGACGCGAGCACGGTCATCTCGGTGCGTGCGCGCGCCGGCGTGGCCAGCGCACCGGCATCCGCCCGCATCATCTTGATCGCGACGGTGCGCCCGAGCGCGACGTCCGTGGCGCGGTAGACGCGGGCCATTCCGCCCTCGCCGATGCACTCCCCCAGCTCGTAGCGCCCGTCCAGCAGCGCGGCGGTGGGCGGGTCCTCGGCCTCGCCCATCGCGCCCTCCTCCGCCGCGCAGAGGTCGTTCCCGCGCCGGTAAGCAATTTACCCCACGGGGATTTAAGTGGGAGAGCCGGGCGCAACTCGCCAGCCTGGTCGTCACGCGGCCCGCTCCCCCGGCAACCGGACCACTCCACGGCGACCCCAGCGGTCCTTGCACGCACCACCGGCAGGCAATACCGTCGCGGCAGGCGGTCGCGGACCACGAGTGCAGGGAGATGTCGATGCTGAAGCGCGTCGCGGAGGGCGTCCTCGTCCACGAGAGCGAGTTCCTCCAGAGCAATTCCGTCGTCGTGCAGGGCCGTGACGGCGTGCTGCTGATCGACCCCGGCATCACCGAGACCGAGCTGGCCGCCCTGGCCCAGGACATCCGGGAGCTCCGCCGGCCCGTCGTGGCAGGCT
>DASUQB010000443.1:0-2789 GCA_036280835.1 Microbacterium sp.
CAGCTCCCGACGACCTCCCGCGCGCACACCGCCGCAGGACCGTCCGGGTCCGCGGCCTCCGCGACGGCGGTCTCCGGCACGCCGAGCCCACGCAGGAGCGTGCGGCAGAACTCCGCGGCGACGGCCTCCGGCGCGAGGCGGCCCTGCGGGTCGAACCAGGTCCACATCCAGTGCAGCGAGCCGAACATCTGCAGGCTGCGCAGCCGGGCGTCGCCGGGGACGAACACCCCGGCCGCCTCGCCGTCGCGCAGGACGCCGACGACGAGGTCGCGGTAGGCGTCGCGCTGGGCGCGGGCCGTCTCCATCCCGGGCTCGTCGGTGAGGCGGACGACCTCGCGCTGGAACGCGATGGTCGTCGCCGGGTCGTCGGTCTGGTAACGCACGCCGGCGTGGACGAACGCGGCGAGCCGGTGCTCCGGGCGGTCGAGCCGGGCGAGGAAGGCGCGCGCCTCGTCGAGCGCGCGGCGCATGTAGCGCTCCTGGACCTCGGCGAGCATGCGGTCCTTGGTGCCGAAGTGATGGACGATCGTCCCCTTGGACAGGCCCAGCTCCGACGCGACGTCGCCGAAGTTCGCGCGGTCGTACCCGCGCTCCGCGACGTGGCGGGTGAAGGTCACGAGGATCTCGTCGCGCCGCCCACCCCGCGCGCGACCCGGGGCCACCGTCGCCGGCTCCGTCATGACGCCCCCTTGTGAACTGACCGCACGTACGGGCAGAGTAGCCCAGGTCACGTCGGCGTGGGGTGTCCGAGGAGGACGGCGATGAAGGCGTCCGCCGTGTCGCGCGAAGGGCACCGTCAGCCGGAGAGAGCGCGCGAAGGTGCCCTTCGGCCGGAATCCGTCTCCGCGCACGATGCGTGGTCGACCCCCGAGCGACGGGCGCTGCGCGAGCTCGTCGCCGACTTCACGACGCGCGAGATCGTCCCGAACCTCGAGCGCTGGGAGGACGAGGGCGCGCTGCCCCGGACCCTGCACGAGCGCGCCGGAGACCTCGGGCTGCTCGAGCTCGGCTTCCCGGAGGCCGCCGGCGGGGTCGGCGACCACCTCGACGCCTGTCTGGTCGCCGAGCAGCTGATCCTCTCCGGCGGGTCGAGCGGGGTCTGCGCGGGGCTGTTCACCCACGGCATCGGGGTCCCGCACATCGCTGCGGCCGGTGACGAGGAGCAGGTCGCGCGCCTCGTGCGGCCCGTCCTGGCCGGCCGCGCGATCGCGAGCCTCGGGATCACCGAGCCCGAGGCCGGCTCCGACGTCGCGGCGATCACGACCCGCGCCGAGCGCGACGGCGACGACTACGTCGTGACCGGCGCGAAGACGTTCATCACCTCGGGGACGCGGGCGGACTTCGTCACCACGGCCGTGCGCACCGGCGGGCCGGGGCACCGCGGGATCTCGCTGCTGGTGATCGAGACCGACCGGCCCGGGGTGTCCCGCTCGCGGCTGCGCAAGATGGGCTGGCACTGCAGCGACACCGCCGAGCTGCGCTTCGACGGCGTGCGCGTGCCGGCGGCGAACCTCGTCGGCGCCGAGGGCACCGGCTTCCGGCAGATCATGGTCAATTTCGCCGCCGAACGGCTGTCCATGGCCGTGCAGGCGTACGCCACCGCGCAGCGCTGCGTGGACCTGACGATCGCGTGGGCCCGGGCCCGGCGCACCTTCGGGTCGCCGCTGGCGCAGCGCCAGGTCGTGCGTCACCAGGTCGCCGAGATGGCGCGCGAGACCGCCGTCGCGCGCACGTACGTCCGGGACGTGCTGGCGCGCTGGCAGGCCGGAGCCGACGTCGTCACCGATCTGGCGATGGCCAAGAACACCGCGGTCGCGGCGTGCGACGCCGTCGTCGACCGCGCGGTCCAGCTGCACGGAGGGATGGGCTACATGCACGGCGTGGAGGTCGAGCGCCACTACCGGGACGCGCGGATCCTCGGCATCGGCGGCGGCACGACCGAGATCATGAACGAGGTCGTCGCGGGCCGGTTGGGGCTGGACGCGTGAGCGGGCCCTCGGTCGAGGACCTGCTCGCCGACCTCGACGACGAGCGCGCGGCGGTGATGGCGCTGGTGCGCGGGCTCCCGCCGGCGTCGTGGACGCTGCCCACCCGCGCCGAGCCCTGGACCGTGCGCGACCAGATCGCCCACCTCGGCTGGTTCGACGCGGCGTTCGCCCGCGCGATCTCCACGCCCGCGGAGTTCGAGGCCGAGCGCGACGCGATCACCGACCTCGACGGCTTCGTCGACGCCGCGAACGCCGCGGTGCCCGATGCCGGCCCCGCGGCACTGGCGTGGTGGCAGGACGCGGCGCGGGCGTTCGACGCCGCGGCGCGCGCGTGCGACCCGTCGACCCGGCTGCCCTGGTACGGGCCGCCGATGTCGCTCCGGTCGGCGATCACCAGCCGGATCATGGAGACCTGGGCGCACGGCAGCGACGTCGCCGATGCCCTGGGGACCCGACTCCCGCCCACCGACCGGCTGCGCCACGTCGCCGACATCGCGGTCCGCGCGCGGGCGCAGGGGTACCGGGTGCGGGGTCGCGAGGTCCCGGAGGCCCCGGTGCGCGTCGAGCTGACCGGGCCGTCGGGCGGGGTGTGGCGATGGGGCGAGCCCCACGTGAGTGATCCGGGTCGTCCTGACGACCCGAATCACTCACGTGGCGACGCCATCACCGGCGACGCGGAGGAGTTCTGCCTCGTGTTGATTCGTCGCCGTCACGTCGACGACACCGGCCTCGTGGTCACGGGCGATGCCGCGCGCGAGTGGATGGAGATCGGACAGGCGTTCGCCGGGACGCCGGGAACGG
>DASUQB010000444.1:0-4314 GCA_036280835.1 Microbacterium sp.
TGATGTTTGCCACGTGAGTGATCGGACTTTCGTTCGGTGAGCGATGGAGTTGCCGAGGGGCAGAAGAGGGCTGCCGCACGGCGGTCGTGAGGGCATAACCCACACGCAAGCCAATCACCGAGTCTATCAGGTCTGTTCGAGGGTCGTGATCGCCACGTCGAGGACGGCGTTGAAGACGCGCGGTCGCATTGCCGTCACGAGGTGGGTCGTGCGCGGCACGACGATGAGCTCGGCGTGCTTGGCGACCTTGACGAAGAGCTTCTCGTTCACCCGCAGCTGGTCGAACTGACCGTTGACGAACCACAGCGGCACATCGATGCGATGCAGGGCGGTCATCAGATCGAGTACCGACAGGCTGCGCATCGCCACATCCTGCGCGTCGAAGGCGTACCCACCGGCCCCGAAGTCGGCGCGGGTCTCCTCCGGGAGGGTGCGCGCCAGCATCCTGTTGGTGAACCACATGCCGCGATCGGGAAGGCTGTCGTAGCCGCGCGCGACGAGCCGGTACGCCGCGAGGCTCAGGCCGCGGGGTATCGCCGTGCACGACGCGGCGATGAAGGCGGCGACCGGTGGTGTGTCCTCCTGGCCGACGTACTCGATGCAGAGCAGACCGCCCATGGAATGCCCGACGAGAAGCACCGGTCCGTGTTCCGCGGCGTTGAGCACCGCGGAATCGATCGTCTCCCACGCGCCCTGGAAGGTGAACTCCTCGGACATCCGCCTGCCGTGGCCGGGCAGGTCCACAGCGTTGACGGGGTTGCCGCGCTCGGTCAGATGCTGCACTTGGGCGCGCCACATGGTGGCCGACGTGCGGATTCCGTGGACGAGCACAACCTGAACGGTCACGCTTCTCAGGCTATGCCCGCCCCGGACTCCCCGGCTTGACCGGCGAGAGGCGATCCCGCCGGGCTCGTTAGCATGGCGTCATGCCCGAGATCGCACCGCACATCGCCGGGATGCCGGGCTCGGGGGTGCGCCACATCCTCGAGCTCGCCCTCCAGCGGCCGGGAACGATCATCCTGGCCGTCGGCGAACCGGGGGAGGCCGTCGCCGACCCGATCCGCGAAGCCGGTGCCCGCGCCTGGGAGGCGGGCCACACCCGCTATACGGCCAACGGCGGCATCCCGGCCCTCCGCCGCGCCATCGTCGCCAAGCTCGCCCGCGACAACGGCATCCGCGTGAGCACCGACGAGGTCTGGGTGACCGTCGGGGCGACGCAGGCGCTGCACCAGGCGATGGCGATCGTGCTGGCACCGGGCGACGAGGTGCTCGTGCCCGATCCCGGCTACACGACCTTCACGATGAACGCGCACATGCTGAGCGCACGTCCGGTCGGCTATCCGCTCGATCCCGCGCGTGCCTTCCGGCCCGACATCGCCGGCCTCGACGCCCTTGTCACCGACCGCACGCGGGCGATCATCGTGAACTCACCGTCGAATCCGCTGGGTTCGACGTTCGACCGGGAGACGCTCACCGGCATCCTCCAGTTCGCTCGCCGCCACGACCTCTGGGTGATCTCCGACGAGGTGTACGAACGGTTCACGTGGGACGTCCCGCACGTGAGCATCGCGTCGCTCGATGCCGACGACCGCGTCTTCAGCGTCTTCTCGCTCTCCAAGACGTACGCGATGACCGGCATCCGGGTCGGGTGGCTCGTCACACCGCGCGGGTTCCACGGCACGATGCTGCGCGTGCAGGAATCCGCCATCAGCTGCGTGAACACGCCGGCGCAGTACGCCGCGATCGAGGCCCTCACCGGATCGCAGCAGCCGGTGACGGATGCGGCGGCGCACTACCGCGCGAACTTCGCGGCCGCGGCGGAGCTGCTGGATGCGCGCGGCATCCGCTACCTCACGCCCACCGGGGCGTTCTACCTCTGGGTCGACCTCAGCCACGCGACCGGCGGCGACGTCGCCGGTTGGACGGTCCGCTTCCTCGAGGAGCAGGGCGTCGCGGTCGCCCCCGGCACCGCCTTCGGCGCGGGAGGGGAGGGCTGGATCCGCGTGTGCCTCGCCTCGGACCGGGCGGAACTGCTCGCGGGTTTGGGCAGGCTCCCCGCCCCGTAGAATCGACGGGACATGTCACCCCGCTCCCTGAAGCCGCTCGAGCCCGCCGCGACGCCCCCCGAGCAGATCCGCAACTTCTGCATCATCGCGCACATCGACCACGGCAAATCCACCCTCGCCGACCGGATGCTGCAGATCACCGGCGTCGTCTCCGACCGCGACATGCGGGCCCAGTACCTGGACCGCATGGACATCGAACGCGAGCGGGGCATCACGATCAAGTCGCAGGCGGTGCGGATGCCGTGGACGCTGCCCGACGCCGAAGGGCCCGAGCAGGTCTACGCGCTCAACATGATCGACACCCCCGGACACGTGGACTTCACGTACGAGGTCAGCCGCTCGCTGGCCGCGTGCGAGGGTGCGATCCTGCTGGTGGATGCCGCGCAGGGCATCGAGGCGCAGACGCTCGCGAACCTGTACCTGGCGCTCGAGAACGACCTGCACATCATCCCGGTGCTCAACAAGATCGACCTCCCGGCCGCCGATCCCGAGAAGTACGCGAAGGAGCTCGCCAGCCTCATCGGCGGCAAGCCCGAGGACGTGCTGC
Source organism: Microbacterium sp. (assembly GCA_036280835.1). Lineage (GTDB taxonomy): Bacteria > Actinomycetota > Actinomycetes > Actinomycetales > Microbacteriaceae > Microbacterium. The sequence goes on from DASUQB010000444.1 coordinate 2,614, forward strand.
GGGTCAGCGGCAAGACCGGCCTCGGCGTCGAGGAGCTGCTCGACCACGTCGTGCGGCAGATCCCCGCTCCGAAGGGCGATCCGGACGCCCCGACCCGCGCGATGATCTTCGACTCGGTGTACGACTCGTACCGCGGCGTCATCACCTACGTCCGCATGATCGATGGAAAGCTCTCGCCGCGCGAGCGCATCCAGATGATGTCGACGCGGGCCGTGCACGAGCTGCTCGAGATCGGCGTCTCCTCCCCGGAGCCGACGCCCACGAGGGGTCTCGGCGTGGGCGAGGTGGGCTACCTCATCACCGGTGTGAAGGACGTGCGCCAGTCCAAGGTCGGCGACACCGTCACGAGCGCGACCAAGCCCTCCAAGGAGGCGCTCCCCGGTTACACCGACCCGAAGCCGATGGTCTTCTCAGGCCTGTACCCGATCGATGGCAGCGACTACCCGGTGCTGCGCGAAGCGCTCGACAAGCTGAAGCTCTCGGACGCCTCGCTCAACTACGAGCCGGAGACCTCCGTCGCCCTCGGCTTCGGGTTCCGCTGCGGGTTCCTGGGGCTCCTCCACCTCGAGATCGTGACGGAGCGCCTCGAGCGCGAATTCGGCCTCGACCTCATCTCGACCGCGCCGTCGGTGACCTACGAGGTCACGACCGATGACCGCAAGACGTACACGGTCACGAACCCGAGCGAGTTCCCGTCGGGCACGAAGATCGCGAGCGTCACGGAGCCGATGGTCAAGGCCGCGATCCTCGCGCCGAAGGACTACGTGGGCACCATCATGGAGCTCTGCCAGCAGCGGCGCGGGACCCTGCTCGGGATGGAGTACCTCGGCGAGGACCGCGTCGAGATCCGCTACACGATCCCGCTCGGCGAGATCGTCTTCGACTTCTTCGACAACCTCAAGTCGAAGACCGCCGGCTACGCGTCCCTCGACTACGAGCCCAGCGGCGATCAGGAGGCCGACCTCGTGAAGGTCGACATCCTGCTGCAGGGCGAGCCGGTCGACGCCTTCAGCGCGATCGTGCATCGCGACAAGGCCTACGCGTACGGGGTGCTCATGACCGAGCGCCTCAAGAAGCTCATCCCGCGCCAGCAGTTCGAGGTGCCCATCCAGGCCGCGATCGGGGCCCGCATCATCGCCCGGGAGTCCATCCGCGCGATGCGCAAGGACGTGCTGGCCAAGTGCTACGGCGGCGACATCAGCCGCAAGCGCAAGCTGCTCGAGAAGCAGAAGGAGGGCAAGAAGCGCATGAAGATGGTCGGCCGCGTCGAGGTTCCCCAGGAGGCGTTCATCGCGGCTCTGTCGGGTGATGTCGAGTCCAAAGCTGCGAAGTAGGCTGGATCGCATGCGCCGGGGCACGTTCAGGGACGAGACCGTCGACTACGCCGCCGTGGGTGCCACGCAGGCGCCCGACCTGATGCAGTATCCGCCGGAGCGCAGCATCCCCGCCGAGGAGTCCTGGCGGATCGGCAGCGGCGAATCGCGCTTCAAGACCGCCGGCGAGGCCTTGCTTTCCTGGACAGCGCAGAAGGCGTCGGGGCTGACGCTCAGCGACGTTCGGCCGGCGTCGGGTCCGATGTACTCCGGCGTGAGCTTCGACGAGGAGGGGCATCCCGTGGCCCCCAGCCGCCTCGAGGCGGAGCAGCGCTTCGACTCCGACGGCACGCCGTTCGTCGGGGCCGGCACCACCGTCCACCTCCAC
>DASUQB010000445.1:0-3694 GCA_036280835.1 Microbacterium sp.
GGCGGCGGATGTGCTGGTTGGCGTCGCGCTCGCCCCGATCGGCGAGGGTTCTCGGCACGCGTGAACGATTCCTCGAGCACGACGACGACGAGGTCCTCGACGATGTAGGTCGACGCCTTCGTCGGGCCCTTGCCGTAGTACTCGGCCTGGAGGCGGACCGACTGGCTCGGGGGCCGCCATTCGGCCCTTCTCGGGGCATGCGACCTCGTGACCCCCTCCGACGCCGCGCTCCGAAGAGGTTTCCGGCTGGGATGGAGGATCAGAAGCGGCGCTACTGGTCGAGCTCTGCGTCCCGCCCAGCCGCGCCAAGACCGAGGCTCCTGAGGACGCGACCGGGACGGGTCATCCAAGCCGATCTGACGCCACGGAAGGAGGGCGACCCAGAGCCGCCCTTCCTCCAGCGTGGGTGCGCGCCGCCTCGATGTCTGAGACGACGAGTTGCAGACCCTCGATCGATCCCGGCATCGCGGCGGTGACGCCGTCACCGAAGATGATCGATGCGTCCGACCCGGGCGGGGTCAGCTGCACGACCCGGAAGTCGTCGCCGACCGAGACCGTCGGCATCGAGACCGGCCGGCACGGGCTCCCGGTCGACGCACGCCTCTCGCTCGGGGAGAACCTCTGGGCGATCGGTGACGTAACCGGCATCTGGCCGCTGACCTCGTCGGCAAGAACCAGGGCCGCATCGTCGCGGCGAACATCCTCGGCCTCGACCGCGAGGCCGGCTACGACGCCGTGCCCCGCGTCGTCTTCACCGACCCGCAGGCCGCGGCGGTGGGCGACGCCGAGGGTCCTTACACGCCACCGTGTCATTGGCCGAGGTGTCCCGCACAGCCACCAACACGCGCGCCTACGACACCCGGCCGGGCTTCCTCACGCTCGTCTCCGACGGCGAGCGCCTCACCGGCGCCTATGCCGTCGGGCCGGATGCGGGCGAGTGGCTCCAGCGGGCGACGCTCGCGATCCACGCACGGGTGCCACTGGCGGTGATGTTCCACGTCATCCAGCCGTTTCCGACCTTCTCCGAAGCGTTCCTCCACGTCCTGCGCGACCTCGAGACCCAGACCGCGCTTCGCCCGCCGTCCGCGCTCCGCGCCGACCCTGTGGCGTGAGAGCGACCGACATCGCCCACGACGCAGCAGCGCTGCAGGAAGTGATTTTCCCCGAGCGTGCGCAAGCGGCATTGCGACGTTTGGCACGTGCGATCGGCGGTAAGCACCCTTGGAACTGCCTGCTTCGAAGGAGGGGCGTCATGGCCGCGAAGGCTGGGAACCGATGGATCATCGCGGCGGCTGGTGTCGCGGTTCAGATCGCTCTGGGTGCCGTTTACGCCTGGAGCGTGTTCCGAAAGCCGCTCTCGGAGGAGTTCGACACCAAGGTCTCCTCGGTCAACCTCGCCTTCACGCTGACGATCGTGTTCCTCGGCATCGCCGCCTACTTCGGCGGCCTGTGGATGGCGCGTGTGGGTCCGCGCAGGGTCGCCACCGCCGCGGGCATCCTCTACGGCGTCGGGGTCATCCTCGCGAGCTTCTCGTCGAGCAGCATCGTGCTGCTCTATCTGACCTATGGCGTGATCGCCGGCACCGGCATCGGGCTCGGCTACATCGTTCCGATCGCGACGCTGATCAAGTGGTTCCCTGACAAGCGCGGGGTGATCACCGGCATCGCGGTGGCGGGCTTCGGTGCGGGCGCGCTGGTGACCGCGCCGATCGCCAAGCGCCTCATCTCCTCCGTCGGCGTCTTCGAGACGTTCGCGATCATGGGCGTCTTCTACATCGTGGTCGTCGTCGCCGCGGCGCAGTTGCTCCGGAACCCGCCCGAGGGCTACAAGCCGGAGGGTTGGGATCCCCCGGCCAAGGACGAGAGCGAGCAGGCGGAGCGCGACTTCGAGTTCGGCGAGGCCCTGCGGAGCTGGCAGTGGTTCGCCCTCTGGGCGCTGCTGTTCCTCAACGTGACGGCCGGCATCGCGCTGATCTCAGAGGCCGCGCCGATGACCGAGGAGATCGCCGGCGCATCGGCGGCCGCGGCGGCGACCCTGGTCGGCATCATCGCGATCTTCAACGGCGCCGGGCGCTTCCTCTGGGCCGCGCTCTCGGACGTGATCGGCCGCCGCTGGGTGTTCCTGGCGCTGTTCCTGATCCAGGCCGTCGTGTTCTTCGTGATGCCCAACGCGACGTCCTATGGGTTCTTCGCCGTGCTCGCCTGCATCGTGCTGCTCTGCTACGGCGGCGGCTTCGGAACGATGCCCGCGTTCGCCGCCGACTACTTCGGGCCGACCCACGTGGGCCGGATCTACGGCCTCATGCTGACCGCCTGGAGCGCCGGCGGCATCGCGGGGCCGCTGCTGATCTCGCAGGTCCGGGACGCCACGGGCGAGTACGACGGCGCGCTCTACGCGATCGCCGTGATGCTGCTCGTGGCCTCGGTCATCCCGTTCATCGTCCACCCGCCGAAGGCGATGACCGGCACGGTGCCGGACGCCGAAGCGAGCGACGCCGACGAGGCCGGCGACCGTCGCCGCTTCACCCGGGACCGCGAGGTCACGGGCCGCAGCGAGAAAGGCTCGGCCGCCCGGTAGATGCTGCACACGTGACCGACGAGCAGGCTGAGTTGCCTGCCGGCACGCGTCTCGGGCCGGTTCATCTGACCATCTCGGACCTGCCTCGGTCGCTGGACTACTACAGCGCCGTGCTCGGCCTGCGCGTGCACTCCCGCGATGATCGCGGCGCCGCGTTGGGCGTCGGCGACCGGGAGCTGCTCGTGCTCGTCGAGGAGCGTGGCGCACACCCCGCGGCGGGCTCCACCGGCCTGTACCACTTCGCGCTGCTGGTCCCGCGGCGCGCCGACCTCGCGGCGTGGCTCGCGCACGCTGCACGCGACCGCGTGGCGCTCACCGGGATGTCTGACCACTTCGTGAGCGAGGCGCTCTATCTCACCGATCCCGACGGACACGGCATCGAGATCTACTGGGACCGCCCGCGCGACGTCTGGGAAGGGCTCGTAGCCGCACGGATGACATCGCTGCCGCTCGACGTCGACAGCCTGCTCGGCGAGCTCGACGACCCGCGGTCGGTGCCGTTCGACGGGCTGGCGCCGGGCACGACCATGGGCCACGTGCATCTGAAGGTGGCCACGATCCCCGACACCGTCGAGTTCTACCGCGACGCGCTCGGCTTCGGCGTGATGGCGATGCTCGGCCAGCGAGCGGCGTTCCTCGGCGCAGGCGGCTATCACCATCATGTTGGCGCGAACACCTGGGAGAGCGCAGGCGCGTCGCCGGCCCCGCCCGGCACAGCGGCGCTGCGCCACGCGACGATGGTGCTACCCGACGAGGCCGAACGCGACAAGCTCCTCGAACGTCTAGAGCACCGCGGGCACGCCGCCGACACCGACGCGGCGGATCCGGTCATCCGCGACCCGTCGGGCAATGCGCTCGTGCTCGCGGTCGACGCGCAGGGTCAGCCGTGAACGCGCCGCTGAGCGGCATCTCGAGCGCCGGCGATCACGGCACGGAGCCTGGCCCTACGGCATCCTCGGCGCGCGGCGACACGAGGACCACTGGTCGTCCGGCGCGCTGCACGAGGCCCGTCGAGACCGAGCCGAAGAGCTCGGCCCGAAATGGCCCACGGCCGCGATTGCCGGTGACGATCAAGCAGGCTCGCTGATCGCGTGCAGCCTCGCCGATGACGGTGAC
>DASUQB010000446.1:0-2862 GCA_036280835.1 Microbacterium sp.
GCGGGGCCGCGCACCAGCAGGTGACCGCGGGAGAGGCTGACCCTGGTCCACGGGCCCGCGGTGAACACGCGCGCCTTCTCGGCGCCGGAGATGAATCCGAGGGCGACCGCCCCGAACGCGATGCCGAGGGGAAGGTCGCCCCACTCGGCGACCGGCTCACCCCAGACGCCGGCTCGCACCCGGTGGACGACTTCCTCGCCCGCATCGGCCGGCAGTGCCGATGCGACGCGGGCCATGCCGTCGTGCGCCTGCGCGGCCAGGGCGGCCGCGTCGAGCTCGCCCGCGGGCGCCCATCCCGTGCGAGGCGGTGACACACCCGCCCAGGTGGCCCGTGTCGCGGTCTCGGGCAGGACGATGTCCGTCCCTTCCGGTGCCGGCTGCAGGAGCACCGCCTCGACGGTGAGGTCGCACTCGAGCTCCGGATCGACCGCGAGGGTGCGCAGGGCGAGCACCGTGGGCGTCGGGTCGATCAGGTCGCGGGGCACCAGGGGGGCTGCGGTCATCGCCAGGACGCCGGCGGAGGCGCGCAGGCGCACCGTCGGGTCCGCCAGTCGCGCGGCCCGCGCGGCGAAGGTGAGAGCGTCGTCGCGGCTCTCGGGATCGGCGAATCGGAGGCGCTCGGACATCCCCCATAAACTACACTCCGTGACCGAAACCCGTGACGCCCGAGGAAGTGCCGCGGCGTCGGTCTCCTTCATGCTGGCGACTCTCGACCTCACTCCCACGACGGACCCGTCGGGTCTGGAGGCGTTCGTGGGCGGGTCCGAGCCGATGCCCCACGGCCGCGTGTTCGGCGGTCAGGTGCTCGCCCAGTGCGTCGTCGCGGCGAGCCGCACGGTCGACGACGATCGCGCGGTGCACTCGATGCACGGCTACTTCCTTCGTCCGGGCGACCCCGATCAGGAGATTCTCTTCACGGTCGACCGGATCCACGACGGCCGGTCCTTCGCCGCGCGGCGCACGCAGGCTTTCCAGGAGGGTCAGCCGATCTTCTCGATGATCGCCTCCTTCCAGCGCGATGAAGAAGGACTGGAGCACTTCGTGCCCATGCCGGCCGGTATCCCGGCGCCCGAGGACCTCCCCGCCATCGAGGACCGCATGTCTTTCGAGCATCCGCTCACCCGACGGCTCATCCAGGACCGCCCGGTCGAGCTGCGACACGTCTCGGCGCCCATCTACCTCGAGCCCGACGCCGAGCGCTCGGCGTCGCAGGCGCTGTGGATCCGCGTGCGGCGGCCGATCGGCGATGACCCGACTCTGCACGCCGCGGTGCTGGCCTACATGACGGACATCTCGATCCAGGAGCCGATCCTCCGGGCTCACGGGCAGGCGTGGTCGAATCCCCGGCTGAAGCTCGCCAGCCTCGACACCGCCCTGTGGTGGCATCGTCCGGGGCGGGTGGATGACTGGCTGCTGTACGTGCAGGAGTCGCCGAGCGCCGGCAGCGGCCGCGGTCTCGCCACGGGGCGGCTGTACTCGCGGGATGGTCAGCTGGTGGCGAGCGTCGCCCAGGAGGTCGTCATCCGGATCGCCGGCTCGGGGCGCTAGCTCCGAAGCGCCGGCGGACGGTCAGCGGCGGACGCTGGCGGCGCACCTTCAGCGGCGGACCTTCAGCGGCGGAACTAGAGCGGCGGATCTTCAGCGGCGGAGACGGATGGGCTCGTCGAGGTACTCCTCGAACGCCGCGCGTTCTTCCGGGCTGAAGCGCACCGGCCTGCCGGAGGCGGCATCCACCTTCACGACGACCGTGATCGCGCGGGCGTAGATCACCTGCGGCGGCGTCTCGGCGGGGCTGCAGATCTCGTAGCAGACCTCGAGGCTGGAGCCGCCGACCTTGCCGAACCACATCTGCACGTCGAGCGGATGCCGCTGGTAGGGCACCGGGTGCAGGTAGACGATCTCCTGCCGGGCGATCAAAGTGAGCAGCCCGCTCGCGTGGCCCGACTCGAGCACCGCCGTCGAGGGCGCCGCGGGTCCCTCGTCGGCGCGCCAGAAGGCGCGCACCCGCGCCTCCTCGAGGAGCTTCAGCATCGCCGTGTTGTTGACGTGGTTGTACGCGTCGAGGTCGCCCCACCGCAAGTGGATGGGGATGCGGATGCGGGGGCGCGCGGGCGCCCCCGCAGCCGGGTCGTCAGTCACGCGTGAGCTTGCGGTACGTCGAGCGGTGCGGCTTCGCCGCGTCGGCGCCGAGGCGCTCGATCTTGTTCTCCTCGTAGGCCTCGAAGTTGCCCTCGAACCAGTACCAGTTGTCCGGATCCTCTTCTGTGCCCTCGTAGGCGAGTATGTGCGTGGCGATGCGGTCGAGGAACCACCGGTCGTGCGTGATGACCACGGCGCAGCCGGGGAAGTCCAGCAAGGCGTTCTCGAGGCTGCCGAGCGTCTCGACGTCCAGGTCGTTCGTCGGCTCATCGAGCAGCAGCAGGTTGCCGCCCTGCTTGAGCGTGAGGGCGAGGTTCAGGCGGTTGCGCTCGCCACCGGAGAGCACGCCGGCCTTCTTCTGCTGGTCCGGGCCCTTGAAGCCGAACTGCGAGACGTAGGCGCGGGAGGGGATCTCGACCTTGCCGACCTGTATCCAGTCCTGGCCGTCGGAGACGACCTCCCAGAGGTTCTTGTTCGGGTCGATCCCGCCGCGGCTCTGGTCGACGTAGGAGATGTCGACGGTCTCCCCCACCTTGAGGTCTCCGCCATCGAGCGGCTCGAGCCCGACGATCGTCTTGAAGAGCGTCGTCTTTCCAACGCCGTTCGGGCCGATGATGCCCACGATGCCGTTGCGGGGCAGCGTGAACGTCAGGTTGTCGATGAGGATGCGGTCGCCGAAGCCCTTCTTGAGCTTCTTGGCCTCGAGCACGAGCTGGCCGAGTC
>DASUQB010000447.1:0-36578 GCA_036280835.1 Microbacterium sp.
GTGCAGCAGGGCGGCGACGCGCAGCGCGATGTCGGGCGGAGTGCCCGGGAACCGTTCCTTCTCGTGCGCGATCGCCTGGGTCAGCACCGTGAGGGAATGCTCGTAGACGTCCTTGTGGTGGTGGTGCTCGTCGACCTCGAGGCGCAGGGCCGAGACCTCGGGGAGGAACTCGTCGATCAGCCCGGTGTCGACGAGCAGGCGGATGCCGGGCACGGGGTCGTCGGCGGCGAGCAGGCGGACGAGCTCGCCGTTGATGCGCTCGGGGCTGACGATCCTCAACGTCTCGCGCAGCTCGGACATCGCCGCGACCGTGTCGGCGTCGACCTCGAACCCGAGCTGGGAGCGGAATCGGGCGGCGCGGAGCATGCGCAGGGGGTCGTCGCCGAAGCTCACGCGCGGGTCGCCCGGGGTTCGCAGCACCCCGGCCACGAGGTCTTCGACCCCACCCGCCGGGTCGATCAGCTGGACGTCGGGCACGCGCAGCGCCATCGCGTTCACGGTGAAGTCGCGGCGCGCGAGGTCGGGCTCGAGCGTGTCGCCGAATTCGACCGTGGGCTTGCGGGTGACGCCGTCGTACGAGTCGGCGCGGTACGTCGTGATCTCGACCTGCTCGCCGCGCACGCGGGCGCCGATCGTGCCGAACGCCCGCCCGATGTCCCACCGGGCGCTGCTGATCGGCGTGATTATCCGCAGGATGTCGTCGGGCATCGCGTCGGTGGTGAAATCGAGGTCGTTGGTCGTGCGCCCGAGCAGCGCGTCGCGCACGGGGCCGCCCACGATCGCCAGCTCATGTCCCGCATCGGCGAAGGCGCGCGCGAGCGTCGCGACCACCGGGGACGCCGCGAGCTCGCCCAGGCGCGCGACACCCTCGGCCATGTTCAGCATCCTTCGAGCCTACCGAGCCGCGCTCAGGCGAACGTGAGGATGCCGGTGAAGACCAGCTCGCGCACGCGCGGCAGCACGTCGGCTCGCAGCGCGCCGGCATCCGCCTCGAGCAGCTGCGCGACCGCGTCGATCAGCGCGCCGACGGGAAGCTCGCCGTCGCACGCCCCGACCACCGCGGCGAGCGCGGAGTCGGCGTCGACCGTGCGGGCGAGGCCGCCGCCCTGACGCAGCTCGATGACGCTCGGCCCTTCCTCGCCCGGGAAGTGATGCCGGGCCTCGGTCACGTCGGGCGCGACACGAAGAGTGGATGCCGCGAGGCCGGCGTCGTCGAGCCCGCCGAGCCGGTCGTGCGCTGCGAGCGCGGCGGAGGCGAGGCCGGACACCCCGGCCGCCGCCGATTCGACCCGTTCGTAGCGCGCGAGGGTCGGCGCGTCGGCCGGGCGGCGGAGCAGCACCCACCCGAGCCCGACGCCCTCGACCCCGCGCCGCTCGAAGTCATCGAGCCACGCGCCGAGCATCGCCTCGTACTCCCGGGAACCGGGGCGCGTTCCGCCGTCGCGCACCCACACCTCGGCGTAGCGGGCCGGATCGAGCCGCTCGCGCTCGATGACCCACGCGTCCAGCGGCACGGGCGATCGGTCGACCCAGCCGCGGACGCGGTCCAGTCCGGTCGCGTCGGGGCGCTCCTCCCAGTTGCCGAGCAGGGTGGCGACGCCCCCGGCGGCGAGGTGCCCGCCGACCGATGTCACCACCGACGCCATCAGCGCATCGCCCTCGAGCCCTCCGTCGCGGTATTCGTACACCGGAACGCCGTCGGCGCGCGGCGTGATGACGAAGGGCGGGTTCGCGGCGACCCGCTCGAACAGCTGGCCCTCCACCGGCTCGAACAGGCTGCCCAGGCGGGTCTCGATGCCCGACACCCCGTTCAGCGCCGCGTTCAGCGAGGTGAACCACAGCGCCCGCGCCGAGATGTCTGTCGCGACGACCCGGGCGGAATGACGACTCAGATGCAGGGCCTGGATGCCGCAGCCGCAGCCGAGATCGAGCGCCGACGCGACGGGCTCCTGGCCGAGCAGGGCCGCGAGCGTGCGGCCGGCGCCGCCGACGCCGAGCACGTGGTCATCGCGGAGCGGGGAGACGCCGGCGAGTTCGTCCAGGTCGCTTGCGATCCACCACTCGCCTTCGCCGTGGGTGTCGGTGAAGGCGTACGGGCGGACGGCGACTGCGGGCGCCGACGCCTCGCCGTCGCGCCTCAGGATCCCGAGCTCCTCCGCCCCGTCCACACCGAGGGAAGGGAGCGCTCGGGCCGCGGCATCCACCCCCACGGCGTCGCCGAAAAAGAACATGGACGCGAGGGCGGCGAGCGCCGAGTCCGGATGCCGGGCCAGTGCGCGGCGCGCAGGCACGGCGTTGCCGCGGCCGAGGGCGTCGGCGGCGAGGTCGCCCCAGAGCGCCCGCAGCGGCGCGGTGCGGTAACCGGAAGCCGACAGGTCACGGCCGAGCGCCTCGGCGAGCGCACGATGAGGCGAGGAGAGGGCGTGCATCCGTCCATTCAACCCGTCGGCAGCGCGCGCGGCGCACGGACGGCGCTAGCCGTCGTCGTTCCTGATCGTGATGACGCCCTGGGCGTCGGCGATCGTCGCCCCGGAACTGACGCCGGAGAGCCCGATCAGCACGGTCTCGTTGGCCTCGACCGCGCGGTCGCCGATGATCACGATGGAGTAGGTCGCGGTCGTCTGACCCGCCAGGAATGTCAGCACCATCGTCGCGCCGCCGGTGTAGTCGCTGCCCTTCGTCGCCGTTCCCCCGGTGATGGCGATCGTGACCGTGATGGTCGAGGTCGACGCCGAGGAGAGCGAGATCGTCACGGTGGCGATCGTCGAGCCGTTCTTGCCCTCGGAGACGACCGTGTCGGAGATTCTCAGGGACGGCGGCGGGGGCGGCGGCGCGACGACGCCGTGCTGATCGATGTCGGAACCGTAGTTGTTGTACCGGTCGAAATCGTTCTTCTGCGCCTCGATGCGGCTGCTGCTGCCGCTCAGGATCGCCGCGTTGGTCAGGGCGACGACCTGGCTCGCCGCGAGGGGATAGGCGATGAACGGCTGCGCCGCCGACAGGAGAGCGGCCACCGCGTGACGCAGCAGGGCCTCGAGCCCCGCGCCGCCGGTGCCGAGCACCTGCAGCAGCGTCATGCTCGCGTAGGCGGACGGGGCGGCGGTGAAGACGCTGCCGAGGGTCTGCCCCGGCGCGTAGACCAGGGAGCCGTCGGGGTTGCGGGCCCAGGCCGCCGCCCCCCAGTTCTCGGCGTTGTTCTTCCAGAAGCCGGGGGTGTTGCCCTCGCCCCTCGCCGCCACACGGTAGACGGCGACATCGTCGTCGGCGACGGTCTGCGCCGTGCGCGACTCGAACGCGGTGACCTTGGCGGTGTTCGTGTATCCGGCGACGCCGACGACGTGGGTGACCGCGCCGAGCGACGTGTAGAGCCAGGTCTCCCCGATGTCGAGCAGCCCGTTGCCGTTCGTGTCGCCGCCGACGTAGATCGGAGTGAAGTCGTCGGAGGCGCTGCCCGGCGTGCCGTGGTCATCGACGAGAGAGCTGATGGCGACCGCATAGTTGCCGGTGTTCGTCACGAGATAGGTCCACACGACCGGGGTGCCGGCCAGCCACTCGTTGCCGACCGCGTCGGCGTCTTCGAGCCCGCTCGGCGCCCATGGGTTCACCGCGTTGACGGCCTTCTCGATGTTCACGCGCGGGGCGACGCCGAAGATGTGGGCGACGTCGTCGTCGGTGTGCGTCATGCCGCCGGCATCCTTCGCGGTGACGACGGCGCGGTTCGCGAGCGGGCCCGCGGCCGCGGTGCTGGTGAAGCGGAACAGCCACGTCTCGCCCTGGTCCAGCAGCCCGTTGCCGTTCGCGTCGCCGGCGACGAAGCTTGCGGTGACGTCGTCGGCCGCGTTGCCCGGGGTGCCGCGGTCATCGAGCACGACGACCGCGCCGAGCGAGCCCGAGCCCTCGATCAAAGTGACGAGGAACGTCCACTCCACGCTCGATCCCGCGGCCACGAGCACCGCCTGCGCGACGGTGTCGGCGTCCTGGCCGTTGGCCAGCTTGACGATGCGCACCGGAACGGCGGTTCCGGTGTGGAACGCGTCGTCGAAGGCGAACAGCTCCTCGTGCATGCCGGGCACGACACCCGAGACGATCGCCCGGTTGCCGTACCGGCCCGGGGTCACCACGTCGAAGACGACGCCCGCCGAGGTGAAGAGCCAGACCTCGCCGGGATCGAGCAGCCCGTCCTGGTCGAGGTCGCCGACGTTGAAGTCGTCCGCGTCGAGCACCGGGATGGCGAGGAAGTCGTCGTTCGCGTCGTTCGGCGTCCCGCGGTCGTCGGTGATGCCGAAGACGTCGATGGCATCGGTGCCGTCGTTGAAGAGCTGGTAGGTCCAGACCAGGGCCGTGCCGGCGTACAGCTCGCGCCCCGGTGCCGCGTCGGCGCGCTCGGCGGCCGTCGGATTCGCCGGGTCGGCCGCGTTGACGGACTTCTCGATGCGCAGCCGCGGGTCACCGGCCACGTAGACGTGTGCGGCATCGGTGTCGCGGGCGTCCTGCCCGGTCGCGGCGAACCGGCCCACGACCGAAGCGACGTTGACATAGGCGCCCGCGGGCGCGGTGCCGCTCGACAGGTACGTCCAGGTCTCGCCGACATCCAGCAGCCCGTTGCCGTTGGTGTCGCCGCCCGTGAACGTCGGTACGAAGTCGTCGGCGGCGTCGCCGGGCGTGCCGTTGTCGTCCCGCAGGGTGACGGAGATCGCGACGTTGCCGGTGTTGACCACGGTGTACGTCCAGGTCAGGGTCGAGCCGGCCGTGACGAACACGCCGGGGGCGGTGTCGGCATCCCGGTCGTTGACGCTCTTCTCGACGTCGATGCCGACGACGACCCCGAAGTGGAACGCCGCGTCGTCGTCGCTCACCACGGCGTCCAGCAGGTCGCGCGCCGTGACGAGACCGCGGTTGCCGTAGAAGCCGGCGCCCGCCGTGTACGTCAGCACACCCGCCGACGTGAAGAGCCACACCTCGTTCGGGTCGAGCTCGCCGTCGCCATCGGTGTCGCCCGACACGTAGGACGCCGTGAAGTCATCGCTCGCGTCGGCCGGGGTGCCGTTGTCGTCGGTGACGATGACGGAGCGGAGGCTGGATGCCGTGAGGTTGCGCACCAGGTAGGTCCAGACGACGGGCGTCCCCGCGGCGAGCAGCCGCGCGACCGCCTGGCTGTCGGCGTCCTCGGCGGAGGTCGGCGCCAGCGGGTCGACGGCGTTGACGGCCTTCTCGATCTGGATCCTCGCGATCACGCCGAAGTAGTTGGCCGGATCGGTGTCGCTCAGCTGCCGGCCGTCCGCGGACCCGGTGACCGTGGCGGTGTTCGTGTACTGGCCCTCGACGACGGTGCGGAGAGCCCGGTAGAGCCACACCTCGCCCGGATCCAGGATGCCGTCTCCGTCGGTGTCGCCGGCATAGTACGTCGGCGCGAAGTCGTCGCCCGCGGCGGCCGTGCCGTTGTCGTCGATCAGGACGATGCCGGTGACGGACGACGTGCCCGTGCTGAAGACGCGGTAGGTGAAGGTGACCGTGGCCCCGACCGGGAGGTGCGGGCCCGTCGCGTCGTCGGCGTCCTCGAGGAAGTCCGGGTCGGCGGGATCGACGGCGTTGACGGCCTTCTCGACGACGAGCTGGGTGCCGACCCCGGTGTAGTGGGCCTCGTCGTCGTCGGTGAGGACCCCGCCGGCCAGCGTGAGGGCGGTGACGGTGGCGAGGTTGGCGTAGTGGCCGGCGACCGCCGTCGCGGCACGCACGCCCACGGAGGTGTACGTCCAGACCTCTCCCGGGTCGAGCAGGCCGTTGCCGTTGGCGTCGCCGCCCACGAAGACCGGGGTGAACGAGGCGTCCGGCCCGCCGTCATCCGTCACGACCACAGAGCCCAGCGCCATGCCGCTCTCGTTGTGCACCTCGTAGGTCCAGACGACGGGGGCGCCGATCGGGAGCTGCGCACCCGGTGCCGTGTCGGCATCCGCCCCGTTCACGTACTTCTCGATGCGGATGCCCGTCGTGGCGCGCACCCACGCCCTGTCGTCCGCGAAGAGGGACACGCTGCCGTCCGTGGCCTCGACCATCGCGATGTTGATCTCATCGCCGGCGCGGGCCAGGCGGCCGAGGGTCGCGGGGCTGATGAATCGCCAGATCTCTCCGGGGTCGAGCAGTCCGTCGCGGTCGAGGTCGCCGATGTTGAACCCGAGCACCAGTACCGCCTGCGGCACGAAGTCGTCGCCCGTCGTGGCGGTCGTCGCGTTGTCATCGGTGATGCGGACGACGCTCAGGGCGACCGTGCCGGTGGTCCAGACGGCGTACGAGAACACCAGCGGCGCGCCGACCGACACGAGCAGCGGCGACGAGTCGGCGTCGACACCGTTCACGGTCTTCGAGATGTGCAGATCGAGCGGGCTGCCGAAGTACACGGCGGTGTCCGTGTCGCTGACGTCCTCGCCGTTGACCCCCGTGCCCTCCACCGTGACGGTGTTCAGGTAGCGGCCGGTGCGGACGATGCCGAAGGCGGTGAAGTACCAGATCTCGCCGGCGTCGATGAGGCCGTCCCCATCGGTGTCGCCGGAGACGTAGAGCGGTTCGAAGTCGTCGGCGGCGTCGGCGGGCGTGCCGTCGTCGTCGAGGATGCGGGTGAGCTGGATGGCCACCGTGCCGGGGTTCGAGACCTCGTACGTCCAGCGCACCGGGGCACCCACGGCGAGCACGGGACCCGTGACATTGGCGTCCTGCCCCTCGACGTACTTCACGACGCGGATGACGGGCAGGATGTCGCACGGGCAGTGCAGGTTCGGCTCGCCGACGTCGTCGCGCGCGACCCCGCCGATGTTGCCGGGCTGGGGGTCGCGCGGGCCGCCCTTCTGGTCGTTCCAGAGCTGCCCGTCGCTCGGCTCGACGAGCGCCTCCTCGTCGAACGGCTCGCCGCTCGGCACGCTCGGCCCCTCGTCGGAGCCGCCCGCCTCGGACAGCGCCCGGATGAAGTCGCGCGCCGCCGGGCTGAAGAGGCGGTTCACCGTCGGGATGCCGAACGGGCTGAACGGCACGACGTAGCTGTTGAACTCGCCCGACCAGTCGAACATGCGGTCCTGCGCCGTGTTGGCGATCATGACGTCGCGGCCTGCGCCGCCGTAGGCGAAGTCGCCGTCGCGGAAGCGCGGGTCGTCGTTCTCGGGGTCGGTGTTCGCGCCGCCCGCGGTCTCGAGGTTGTCATCGAGCTGCATGAGGTCGTCGCCGAACCCGCCGAACAGCCAGTCGCAGTCGGTGCCCCCGACGAGCCAGTCGTGCCAGAGGTCGCCGTAGAGCCGGTCGCGCCCGTCTTCGCTCTTGACCCGCACGCCGTTGATGTCGATCGCCAGGCCCGTCGCCTCGTCGAGCACGTAGGCGTCGAAGTTGAGCAGGAAGCCCGGGATCAGCGAGCGCGGGTCCTCCGCGTCGTACTGCGCGAACATCGTCGTGTCGGCGTTGTAGTGCAGCGGGTCGGTGTCGATCAGCGGCAGCTCGGTCGCCAGCCGTGTGAGCGAGCCGAACCGCAGGTCGCGGTTGTAGAACTCCTGCATCGCCTCGGCACCCGACATCCCGTCGCTGCCTTCGCCGCCGTGCATGAAGTCGTCGCCGAGACCGCCGTAGAGGGTGTCGTTGTTGACCGGCCCGTCGATCCACGTGGCGATGTCGGCCCGCTTCAGCAGCTCGCCGAGGATGTAGATCTCGGCACCCGTGAACGGGCCCGGGATCGACACGAACTGCGCGGCATCCACCGTCGTCACGTGGTTGAGAATCTCGGTCAGCCCGTTGCGGCTCGTCTGCAGCTTGCCGTCGTCGCCGAGGATGCCGTCGGTGCCGGTGCCGCCCGTGATGCGGTCGTTGCCCCAGCCGCCGTAGAGGTCGTCGTCCTGGCCCTCGCCGAACAGCACGTCGTCGCCGAGCTGGCCGTGGATCGTGTCGTCGCCGTTCTCGCCGTGCACGATGTCGGCGGCGCCGATGCCCGTCCCCGACCCCTGCGTGTAGTCGAGGAACGTGTAGGCGCGGGGCAGCAGGCGGATCGCGCCGCCGTAGGTGTCGTAGGTGAAGACGAGGAACGCGGTGGTCGGGGAACCGCCGAGGCCGGCGACGATGCGGACGAGGCGGTGGATGTTGCCGTTGTCGCCGAGGATGACGTCGCTGTCGCGGGCGTGCCCGGTCTCCTCGAGGTCGCCGTGGTTGTTGCGGACGAGCCGGATGCCGGCGCCGCCGAAGATCGTGTCGGCGCCATCGGGTCGGCGGTCGGCGGTCGTGAGGCTGAAGAGGTTCGAGCTGCCGCCGATGAGGTCGTCGCGGCCGAGCCCGCCGAAGATGACGTCGTTGCCGCCGTTGCCCTCGACGTAGTCGTCGCCGTCGCGGCCGGAGCCCGCCCAGTCCTCGACCGATTCCCGGGTGGCGCGGACGTCGACGGTGATGGCGCCGGCGTCGTCGATCGCGGATCCATCGCCCTGCAGCCAGTCGTCGCCGAGCTGGCCGAAGACGAGGTCGTCCTCGGCACCGCCGGCGATCACGTCGGCGCCGTACCGCCCTGCCGGCGTCGACGTGTCGTGATCGAAGAGCACGACGTCGCGCTCCTTGACGCCACGCGGGTCGTCGTAGGAGGTGGTGGGGGTGGTGCCGCAGGCGGTGGACGAGGCGATGTTCGCGCAGCCGGTGTCCTGCGTGAAGATCGCGCCACCTGTGAGCGTCTGGAACCGCCGGCTCGAGATGTCGCCGGTGCGGAGGACGCTCGCGTTGTCGCCCGCGATGACGTCGTTCTGCGCACCGCCGTCGATGAAGTCCCCGGCATCGGCGCCTCCCGCGACGTTGTGCCCGCCGATGAGGTCGTCATCGCCCGTGCCGCCGGTGATGCGGTCGGCATCCTGCCCGCCGATGATCACGTCTTCCCCGTCGTTGCCGCGGAGCAGATCGGCTCCGCCGCCCTGCGCAGCCCCGGTGTCGATGGACATCCAGCGGAACGGGTGCGCGGCGAGCGGCATGTTCAGCGGGAGCAGCTCGGGGAAGATCCCGAACCGGCCGGCGAAGAGCACGGCCGATTCGACCTTGCCGTGATCGCCGAAGACGAGGTCGTTGCCGTCGGCGCCTGCGACCGTGTCGCCGCCCGTTCCGCCGAGGATGATGTCGTTCGCCGTACCGCCGTCGATCACGTCGGCGTCGCCCTGGTTCGGGTCTGTGGTCGTGATGAGGTCCCATGTGCCGTCCGCGAGCTGCGCGGTCGGTGAGAGCGCGGACCCGGTCACATCCAGCACCCGGCCGTGGTCGCCGAGGATGATGTCGGCCTCGGCGCCCCCGGAGAGCACATCGCGCCCGTTGCCGCCGAGGATGACGTCGCGGCCACCGTTCGAGCCGGAACCGTCGCCGAAGATCACGTCGTCGCCCGCCGGGACGAGCGGATCGGTCGTCGTGATCTCCCGCACGATGCCGGACGGGGTGTCGATCTCGACGCGGCCGTGGTCGCCGAGCAGGATGTCGGCGCCGTCGTTCCCGCCGATCAGGTCGTCGCCGTTGCCGCCGAGGATGATGTCGGCCGCCGCGTCGCCGGTGATGGTGTCGTCGCCGGCCAGGTTCGCCGGGTCGGTCGTCTCGACGCGGCGGATCATGCCGACGGTCGTGTCGTAGGTCACGCGGCCGTGGTCGCCGAGGATGACGTCCGCCCCCGCGTCGCCGGTGATGGTGTCGTCCCCGTTGCCGCCCAGGATGACGTCCGCTCCGTCGTTCCCCGCGATCGTGTCGTCGCCCGCCCGCACCGCCGGATCGGTGGTGAAGATCAGGCTGCGGAAGCCGTCGGGCGTCGCGTACTCGATGCGGCCGTGGTCGCCGAACACGATGTCGGCCCCGGCGTTCGCCGTGATGATGTCGTTCCCGTTTCCGCCGAGGATGCGGTCATCGCCGCCGCCGGCGATGGCACCGTCGCCGACGATCACGTCGTCGGCGCCGTTCGCCGGCTCGGCCGTCGCGATGGCCACGACGAGACGCGTCGTCTGCAGGCGGACGAACACCGGCGGGCCCGTCAGGAGCGGACGCCCGGAGGCGACCGCCTGGGTGACGACGCCGTGGTCGCCGAAGATGATGTCGTCGGCGTCGCTGCCCGAGCCGACGGCGGATCCGGCGCCCTCGCCGGTCAGCTCGTCCCGGCCCGCGAGGAGTGCGTCCGCGTTGGCGTGCGCGCTCGTGTTCGCGGTCGGGATCGACAGGGTGCGCGTGATCACGTCCACAGTGATGCCCGAGTCGCCGTAGAGCTGGTCGCTGCCGCGCTGGCCGAGGATGAGGTCGTCGCCCGACCCGCCCGCGAGGTAGTCGCCCGCCTGGCTGCCGTAGATCGTGTCGTCGCCCGCACCACCGTAGGCGATGATGCCGACGCTGGGCAGCACGCCCGCGGTCGCGCCGGCGAAGAGCGCGCGGGCGTCGATGACGTCGTCGCCCGCGTGGTCGAAGGGGCTCGCGAGCGGGAACAGGAAGCGCTCGTCCTCGTCGCGGATGTCGGGGAACCGGTCGAACGGCTTCGCGCCGAAGTCGCCGGCATCCTGCAGCGCGGGGCGCCCGGAGTACCAGACCCCGTCCTGCGACGTGTCGCCGTAGACGACGAGGGGGGATGCCGGTCCCGCCCCGCCGGTGATGACGATCGTGTCGCCGCCGACCACGCCGTCCACGAGCCGGTTGCCGCCGCCGTGCACCGTGGTGATGGTGCCGTGTGCCGCGGGCGGGTCGGTCGTGGTGCCGGGGTCGCCGTCGTCCTCCGGCGCCCCCTGCAGGGTTCCCACGATCGTCAGGCGGTCGTTGCCGGCGCCGAGAAGCAGGTTCAGCACCTCGATGGTGGAGGTGGCGGCATCCGTTCCGATGCCGGCGACATCGCCGTTCGCATCGAGGTCGAACCGGATGCTGCCGAAGGAGATGCCCGCGGGCACGCTCGCCGGTTCGCCGAACGCCGTGCCGCCCGCGAACGTCAGGCCGGCGGGAAGGCCCGTGCCGGTGAGCGAGGTCGAGCTCAGGGTGCGCACGTGATCCTGGATGCTGGAGTCGTCGAAGATGTTGAGGGTGTCGATCTGGCTGCCCTCGGGCACGCCCGCCGTCGAGATGCCGAGGAGCGGGCCGTCCGTCTCGCCCGGCAGCTTGATGCCGCCGCGCAGCGAGCGGTCGGCGCGCGTCGTGCCGCCCTCGATCGCGAGCGGTCCGGCGAGCTGCGAGAGCAGGTGCGGCTGAACGGCGAAGGTCTTCACTCCCTGGCGCACGAGCGGCACGTCGAAGAACGGGTCGGCGACCAGTTCGACCGTGACGCCATCCGCCCAGTTCGACGGGCTGAAGGTGATCGTGGCGGCCGCGCGCCGCAGGGTGACCGTTGCCGGAAGACCCGCGAGCGTCGATCCGGCGGTCAGCTCGAGCACGTTGTCGAAAGTGCCGTTCGTGCCGCGGATGACGGCGATCTTGACGAACGAGAGACCGCCGTCGAACGAGATCCACTGCCCCTCGAGGAAGCCGTCGGCGAGGAAGCCGCCGCCGTCGGTGCGTGTGATGCGCCGCGTCGCGGCATCGAATGTGACACCGCCGGTGAAGAGGCCTGCGCCCGCGACCCCGACGGTCTTCATCGACACCCGTCCGCCGAGCACGACGTCGGTGAGGCCGTCGGTGAGGATCGCGATCTGCACGTCCGCCGTCGGCGCCGTGGTGAGCCGGATCGTGTAGTCGTCGCCGGGGCCGCCCAGGACGACGGTGGTGCTGCCGCCGCTCTGGGTGACGATGACGCCGGCCGAGTCGTCGTCGCGCACATCGACGTAGACCGCTTCGGCGGCGAAGGCGTAGCCCGCGGGGGCGTTGATCAGGGTCAGGATGATGCGGACCCAGGCCGGGTCCTCGGGGAGCAGATCCTGCAGAGCGCGGACCGTGATGCGCACCGGCGTGATGTCCCCCGCCTGGAAGGTGATGGTGCGCGTCGCCGCGTTGTACCGGCCGTCGGCGCTGGAGAGCACGACCTGGCCGTCGGGCAGATCGAGCCGCACCGCGACCACTCCGGTGGCGGGGCTGGAGAGGGAGACGAGCAGGTCGTCGGAGATCCCCGTCGCGTCGCCCTCGAGCACGATGGTCGTGCCGTCCTCGTCGGTCGTGCCCGGTGCCACCTCGACGACCGTGACGCCCGGGGTGTCGTTGTCGCGGACCGTGACCTCGACGTTGCGCACAGAGGCCCCGTCGAATCCGGCCGCGCGATCGGCCGCGTCGGGTGCGATGGTGCTGTGGCTGATCGCGACGACGCGGTCGCCCTCGCGCAGCAGGTCATCGACGGCGTAGACGTTGACCGTCTGGCCGATGGCCCAGTTCAGGGCGTCGAAGACGAGCACGACGGCTCGGCCCGCGACATCCAGGATCACGCCGTTGTCGACGAGGTGACGCCGGAACTCGGCGTATGCGTCGTCGCAGGCCGCCGCGGCGCCGCTGCAGAGCCACACGGTGTCGCCGCCGCCGCCGGCTTCGGCCGCGTTGGACGATGTCGCCGACACCGTCACGTAGACCCGGCCCGTCGGCGCCTTCGAGAGCCGCACAGAGTACGAGTCGTAGGCGCTCGTCGCGCCCTCGCCGACCGAGGTGCGGCCGCCGGACTCCGTGATCACCACGATGCCCTCGTTCACGCCGGCCACGTGCAGGTCGATGCCCGTCACGATGAGGCCGTCGTAGCGGATGTCACCCGAGGTGACGAGATGATCGACCGCGCCGCTGGCCCCCTCGATGTCGCGCACCGCGATGTCGGTCGAGATGTCGCCGGCCACGTTGATCGTGTCGCTGCCGAGGCCCCCGATCACCCGGTAGGAGACGCCGGGGGCGGTGGTCTGCACGAAGAACTGGTCGTCGCCCTCGAGGCCGTCGATCTCGATCGACTCGAGCGTCGAGTAGCGGACGGTCACCCCGGCGCCGTAGATGCCCCCCGCGGTGATCACGATGTCGTCGGGGAACTCGGTGCCGAGGATGACGAGCTTGTCGAACCCGGCGCCGCCGTCGACCGAGACCGGCGCGTTCATCGTGTAGCGCACCTCGTCGTCACCGCCACCCGTGCGGATGTCGAGGGGGCGGGCCGACGAGGAGCCGATGGAAGGGATCGCCACCCCGGCGCCGTCGGTGAGGATGCGACCGTCCGCGCCGACCTGGGCGAGGGCGAAGGCCCGCACGACGAACAGGTCGTTGCCGTCCTCGCCCTCGAGGCGCAGCTCCGCCTGGTTGGAGTACACCGTGAACCGGTCGTCCCCCGTGCCGCCGAGGGCCACGAGCGGAGCGCCGATGCCCGGGCTCAGATAGCCGCGGGTCGTGGCGATGAGCCTCGGGAAGACGTCCGCCGGTGCCAGGCCGGCGGCCGCGTCGCGGGGAGTGCCGAACAGCTGGCCGAACTGGAAGTCGTCGTCGCCCGCGCCGCCGTCGAGCGTGATGATGGCGCTCGTGTCGTCGGCGGCGAAGACGTCGTCGCCTCCGCGGCCCTCGACGACGAGGCGCCCGTTCAGCGCCGCGTCGTAGTTGATCCGCTCGACACCCGAGCCCACGGCCGGCGAGGCGCGCAGCCCGTCGACGGTCCCGTGCACGAGAGCGACGAACGCGGGGCGGTCGGCGGCCTCCCCCGGGATGGAGCCGACCCCCCGCAGCAGGAAGACATCGCGCCCCTCGGTCCCGACGACGACGGCATCGTCGACGCCGTCGTCGGGAGCCCCGGAGTCCAGGATGTTGATCACGTAGGTGCGCGTCGCATCGGTCGTCGTCTCGACCCGGTAGTGGTCGCTGCCCTGCTGCCCGTCGAGGGTGAGGGTGTGCAGCGCGGAGTTGTCGGGGGTCCTCAGGTCGACGATGCGGAAGTCGTCCTCGCCGTCGCCGCAGAGCACCTGGAGCGCCGTGGCCGCGCACCGGGATTCGTCGAGCGCCGACCGGTTCTGGCTGCCGAAGACGTGCACCTTCGCGCCGAGGAGCGTCGAGGTGAAGAAGAAGTGGTCGACGTCGACATGGCCGAAGACGAGCGTCTCGTCCGTGCGGTCGGCCCCTCCGCCGAGGTCGAACAGCCCGCCGAGGCGCCCGGAGAAGATCATCGTGGTGCCGAAGCCCGCGGTGACGGCGGCCGGGCCGGTGTGGGTGTCGGCATTGCCGGCGGTCGGCGTTCCGAGGGGATCGGGATCGATCGCGGTCGGCGCCGCGGGACCGCGGTCGGTGTCGCCGTGGATGTGGATGATGCCGCCGGCGACGATGTCGGAGTTCGCCGGGGCGAAGAGGTCGTCGCCGATCCACAGGGAGATGTGGAGCTTCGCCCAGATGCCGGTGCGGGTGGTGGCCGCGGTGTCGGCGGCGCCGGGCGTCGTGTCGCGCGGCTGCCCTTCCCGGACGAGGCTCGTGCCGCTGGTGAGGAGGATGAGGTCTTCGGTGCGGGTGCCCGGGGGGCCGCGCACCCCGTTCGTGTCCGGGATGGTGAGCCGTACGTCGCCGTTCCACGACTTCGCCGCCAGGAGGCGCAGCTCGTACTGGGTCTCGGTGACGAAGATGCCGCCGTCGGCCTCCGCGTAGAGGCGGCCGGAGCCGGAGCCCGTGACGCTGGTATTGACGTCGAGGTCGTCGGCGAAGAGCCCGATGCCGCCCCCGAACGCCCGCAGGTCGATGCGATCGGCGATCACGTCGGCCGCGGCATCCGCCTGCCCGTCGACGATCGAGCCGGCGGCGGTCACGAGCGAGACATCCGTCGTCTTCGTGAGGTCGGCCTGCGTCGAGGTGACGAGCCCGACGCGCAGGGCGCCGAGGGTCTCCATGATGTAGACGCCGAGCGCCGCGGTCGCGTTCAGGATGCCGCTCGCCGGCGTCTGCGCGATGCCCACGGTGTCGAGCAGGTTGATCTCGAGGAAGTCTGCCTCGGTGCCGATGGACCCGGTCTTCGCGATGAGCGTGATGTTGACGCCCTCGACGTCTCGCGGGTCGGACGGGTGCGTCTTCGGCTCGCCGGTGTCGGCATCCAGGATGCTGACCGCCGCCGTCAGAGCGACGTCCGAGGTGCGGGAGCGGATGAGCCCGATGCGCAGGTCGCCCTCGACCTCCTCGAGCGTGATGCCGCCGTCGACGTCGACGTCGACCCAGCCGGTGCCGGTTCCGGCGGCGGTGAGGTCGATGAAGCCGGTGAGGGTGATGGTCGTGGGCGACCCCTGGTCGACCGCCTCCGGGCCGTTGGCCAGGGCCTCCGTGTCGCGGATGCGGATGTCGTCGCCCGCGACCAGGCCCGGCCGTCCGGCCGGCAGGGCGGCGAGCTCGAACAGCACGAACTCGCCCAGGCGGGTCTCTCCGGCGTAGCCCGTGAGGCCTCCCGCACTCACGGGCACCTCGGTGCGCGCCAGCGGCAGGTTGCGCTCCTGCAGGTCGTACACGCTGGAGATGTCGGCGGATGCGGCGCCGATGTAGACCGCGGGGTCGAGCAGCGCCGACGCCCCCGTGCGCGCCGGGTCGTATCCCGTCGTGGTGTTGCCGCCGCGGAAGTGGAACCGGTGCACGCGGGGGACGATCCACAGGCTCGACTCCGTCGGCGCCTGCACCCGGACGTCCGCGGTCTGGGCGCTGCCCGACTGGCGCAGCGCGGTGCGCAGCTCGAGGTCGATGTCGCGCCCGGCGACGATGTGGTCGAGCACGAGGGCGATCGACGTGACGCCGGTCTGGGTGCGGTCGAGGCCGCGAAGGCTCAGGGACGCGTCCACGCCGGCCTCGGCGACGAGGCGGGGGTCCCGCACTCCGCTCGCCGTGGGCGCGTCCAGACGCGGCTTCACCGTGAAGCGCACCAGGTCGACCTCGAGGCGGCGGATCGCGGATCCGATCGAGCCCTCGGTGGCCTCGATGTCGAGCAGGTTGGTCACGATGAGGGTGCTGCCCGTCGAGGCGAGGATGTCGCCGAAGAGGCTGACGATGCGGGTGAGTCCGACGGGGTTGTTGACGAGGTCGGCGAGCACCAGCCGACCGTCGCCGCGCTTCTCGATGTCGACGTAGCTCTGGCCCGCCGCATGCCGGAGGTCGAACTCGAGGGTGGTGTGCGTGCGGAAGTCGCCCAGCGCCGAGCGGAGCATCACGAGCGGCCAGGAGCCGAGGGTGTTCACCACGTCGATCCTCGACACCGTCACGTCGAGGCCCGAGTAGTCGACGATGATCACGGAGTCGAGCGTGTCGCGGAACTCGAACGTCGGCCACGGCTGGTTGGGGTCGCCGTCCGTGCTCCCCGCGTAGTCCTCGTTGTCGATCTCGTTGTCGGCGGTGAACAGCACGTTCGCGTAGCCGGAGTTGACGATGGGGTCGATGACGTAGGAGCCGTCGCCGTCCGGGTCGACCTGGGTCGGGTTCGGCCCACCGGCCACGGGCACCGTGCCGCCGTTGATCGTGATCGCGTTTGCGGCGACGACGAAGCCGTTCGCGTCCACCACCAGCAGGGGGGCGCCGTTCAGGCCGCCGAGGATGATCACGTCGGCATCCCAGTCGATGTCGCCGTTGCGCGCCTGGACCGAGTTGTCGTCGTTGCGGTAGCGGTTGCTGTCCAGCGGCGGATTGTTGTTCACGGTGATCGAGACGTTGGCCGCCTGTGCGTACAGGGCGACGCTCCCCGGGGTCGGCAGCGGGGCGAGGCCGGATGCCGCGGGCGGGGCCGCAGCGCGGGCGCCGGCGATCACGAGCACGTTCTTGTCGGTGTCCACCTCGTTGTCGAAGTCGTCCGTGCCGCCCGCGTCCGCGTCCTGCGGCGGGATGAGCGCCACGGCGAGGCGCTGCGCGTCGCGGGTGATGGAGACCCCGGTGGTCGTCGCCTGCATGTCGATGCCGCGCTCGCCGCGCACGATGGTCCTCGTCGTGCCGTTGCCGTCGACCTCGACGAGCACGTCGGAGTTGATGTTCACGTCGGCATTCGCGAACGCCGTCGCCACGCCCAGCAGGATCGGGTTCACGCCGAGCGCCTTCGCGGTGGCGCGGGCGGTGATGCGCGTGATCGACGCGTGGAGGTCGACCGTCGAGCCGGTGATCTGCGCACCCTGGCCCACGTAGACCCAGGTCTTGGCCGGATCCGTGCTCGTGCCGATCGTGACCCCGCGGTCGTCGTTGGTGTTGTCGGAGTCCGCCCCGGCGCCGACACCCCACGACTCCGTGTCGGAGAAGGTCGTGCCGTCCGTGGCGGAGTTGCTGAGGATCCGCACATGCCGGCCCGCGGTCAGGACCGCTCCGGCTCCGACTCTCGCGGTCGTGTCGTTGTCGATGCGGGCGGTGGTCTCTGCGATCTTCCCCGAGATGACGCCGCCGCCCTTCGACTTGGCGGTTGCCTCGATGCGGTGGTCGGACGCCGCGACCACGGTGATGTCCTGCCCGGCCGTGACCCGGCTCGAGGCGGCGATCGCCGCCGTCGTGGTGGCGGTGTCGAACACGACATCGGCGTGCGCCTCGCCGACCGACACTCCGCCGCCGCCGGCCGTGTTCGCGTAGGCCGTGGCGCGGGAGGCGCCGGTCGCTGCGACCTCCACCGAGCCGCCCGCCAGGGTCACCCCCGCCGCGAGAAGCGCGTTCACCTCGGGTGAGCCGGTGACCCGGGCCGAGGGGACGCTGACGTCCACGCCGCCGCCGGAGCCGCCGTTCGTGGTGGCGCCGGATGCGCCGTCGCCGCCGGCGGGGGCCAGGGAGGCGAGAGGCTCGCCCCCGGGGCCGGCAAGGGTGTGCGTGCCGGCGGGAAGGGTGCCGGTGAGCTTGGCGTAGAACGATTGGGTGCCGGTGCCGGCCTTCAGGTCGACCTCCACAAGGCCGAACCGGTGGCTGCCCGGGCGGTTCGCCGTGGAGAACGGGATGGAGGTGCCGCCCGTCGGGGTGGCTGCCAGCTCCACGGAGCCGGCGGGGATCGATCCGCCGGTGCGCGTGTAATACGTCTGTCCGTCGCGCAGGCCGAGGATGCTGCGCTGGATGGAGTGGCGCAGGGTCTCGGAGACACCCGGTGCGATGGAGATCGCCGACTGGGCGATGCCGTCGTTCGTGTCCGGATCGCCGTCCGGGTCCGGGCAGCCCACGGCGAGGCAGTAGCTCAGGGCGAGTTGGATGACTCCGTTCGGGCGCACGATGACGTAGTAGGTCGTCGCGCTGGAAAGTCCCGCGATCGGTGTGCCGTCGAGCGCGAGATAGAGCACCGCGTCGCCGGTGTTCAGCGTTGCCGCGACGGCGGTGCCGACGAAGATGTTGTTCGCCGCGGCGACGTGGGTGATCGAGACGGTGTTGTCGCCGTTCAGAGTGCTCTGCGGAACCCACACGAGGTTGCCGGACACCGGGTCGGTGACCTGCACGGGCGTCACGTCGACCGCGCCGGAGACGAAGGTCGCCGCCACCGGTGCCCGGTAGACGACGGCGGTGCCGCTCGGCAGCGCGGCCAGGGTCGGGTCCTGCAGCTGGTTGCCGCTGACGACAGGCGTCAGGGTGGCGTCGCCGGTGGCGGTGGCAGCGGCCTGCGTCGTGGTCAGCTTGATGCGGAAGTCGTCGATCACCCGCACGTAGAAGGTGGGCAGCCCCGACGCGGAGCACGCGCCGCCGGCGATGCCACCGCCGGCGAGGATCGACGCGCCGCCGCGCGGGTCGTACACGACGCAGTCGCCGCTGACGAAGCCGTGCGCCGTGCCGAAGGTGATCGTCTCGGTGAGGGCGTCGACCTGGGCCGCATCGAAGAGGGACCCGAGCCGGATCTGCCCGGCGGTGCCCGTGTCGAGCACCGTGTAGGTGCGGCCGTCGTGCAGGCCGGAGATGCCGCCGCCGGTCGCCTGGTAGCTGACGACGTCGCCCTCGCCGATGCCCGGGTACTCGAAGGTCACGGAATTGCCGGAGATGCTGATCGCGGTGATCCGGTCGGAGAGCGCGACGCTGGCGTCATCGGACAGCTCCGCCGCGACGCGAACCGACCCGGCGACGTAGATCCTGGTGGGCGCAGCCGCGCCGGCGGTGCCGATGTTCGCGGAGACGGCGGGGCTGATGACGGTGCGGGCCTCGGGGATGCCGACCTGCACCCCTCCGCCGCCGTAGGCGTTCGCCGTCGTGTCCGCCTCGGCCTTCGCCGTGGCCTCGACGGTGACGCCGCCCAGGATCGGCACGGGCGCGGACGCCACCGCGAGGTTGCCGATCACGACGGCGTCGCCGATCGAGGCCGTGATGTCGGGGCTCGAGTCGGCCAGCGCCTGCGACCCGCCGATCGAGACGGCACCCCCGGAGCCGACGACGACCCGGGCGTTCGCGATGGCGGCGAGCGCCCTGGCCGTGACGTCGACGCCTCCGGCGCGGATGATCGTGGTGCGTCCCAGGATGCTCGCCGTGGTCGCACCGGTGAGCGTGGCGTCTGCGATCAGCCACGCCACGGCGCCGAGGCCGCCGGCTCCGCCCTCGGACGTGGCCCGCGAGGTCTGCGTCGAGGTCGCCAGCAGGGAGATGGAGCCCGAGGTGTCGAGGGTGGTCGTGGTGCCGGATGCCGATCCGACCAGGGCGACCGCGTCGACGTCGACGTCGGTGTCGACCCGCGCACCGGCGCCGGCGACGAGTCCGACCGAGACGACGAGGATCTTCGCGTCCGCGATCGCGGTGCTGTCGGCGGCGACCTCGATCGAACCGGCGCGCACGAGCGCGCCCTCGCCGATCGACGCGCGGGACATGCCCTGCAGCGTGACGGTGACGCCGATGCCGCCGACGGCGACGAATCCCCCCGCTGCGGTGGTGCCGAAGACCCGCACCGTGGGCGTGAAGTCGGAGGCGACCCGTACTCGACCGGACGCGTAGATGAGAGTGCCGCGTCGGACCTCCGCGGAGGCGACGGCGGCCGCCGAGGCGCCGACCGTGACGACGAGCACTCCGGCCGAGACGGCCAGGGGTCCGCCGGTGAGCGCGAGGAGGGTGACGCTCGAATTCTCGAACGACGTGACCTCTGTGGTGACCTTCGCCTCGATGTCCACCCCGCCGACCGTGCGGACGGCGGAGTCGGTGCCGATGCGCGAGTACGTCCCTGCCGCGGCGACGGCGGTGCCGGTCGAGTTGACGATGATGACGGATGCGCCCACGGCGCCGGCGAGGTATCCCGCGGCGGCGGCGACCGCCGCGGTGTGGATCTTGACGATCCGCTCGGCCAGGAGCTGCACCGACCCGGCCGCCGAGATGACCGCCGCGCCGTCGGCGTTCGCCGCATCCTCGAGGTAGGCCGAGACGGTGCCCCGGTCGTTGATGACGACGACCGAAGCGGCCGCACCGGCGAGCGCACCGAATCCGCCGGTGACGGCGAGCACCCCGAAGTCGGCGAAGAGGCGGGAGTGCAGAGCCACCGTCGCTCCCGCGCTCACCGTCGCCCCCGAGCCGATGAATGTCGTGACGTCGTCGTCGAAAGTCAGCACGGCGATGCCGGCGCCGAGGCCGACCCCGCCGATGCCCAGGCCGCCGCCGATCATCGTCACGTCGATGCGGCTCCGGGCGTTCAGGCGCACGTCGCCGCCCGCGGTGACGGTGGCGTTGCGCCCGATGAAGGCGGTGGTTCCGCTCGGCACGCTCTGCGTGCCGACGATCCCGGTGGCCGCGGGCGCGCCGGTCGAGGCGCCCACGGATCCGCCGGGAGAGCGAGAGTCGAACGCCGCCTTGGCGTCGGCCGCCGCGCCGCGGCTGTCTCCCGAGTTCTGGGTCGAACCGGCACCGGCGCCGGGGGCGGCGACGCCGCCGAGCACCGACGACGCCCCGCCGCCGGAGATCATCTGGTCGACCTTGCCGAGGGTCGACGTCGTGGCGCCGTCCTCGTCCTTGCCCGCAAGCGAGTCCCCGCCGACGGTGGTGTTGTCGCCGTTCGACTTCTTGTCGGCGTAGGAGTACGTCGAGACGAGGTTGCCGCCGAGCGTCCAGACCGAGACGGCGGCACCGAGACCGACGATGCCCGCGCCGACGCTGATGGCGAAGCTCCTGACGTCGCGGTCGGCGAGCGCGCTGGCCTGCACGTGCCGTCGCGCCCGCACATCGGCCCCCGCGATGAAGGCCGTGGTGTCGTTGTGCAGCACGCCCACGTCGACGCCGCCGGCGAGGCCGACGATGCCGATGCCCACCGCTCCCGCGATCCCCAGTACGGTCACGTCGTTGATCGCGAGGACCCGCACATCCTGGTTCGCGGATGTCGCCGCGTCGTTGCCCGTGTTGACCAGGGCGCCGCCGTCGATGAACGCCCGGGTGTCGGAGTCGATGACCTCGACGGTGACGGCTCCCGCGATGCCCGCGCCGAGCCCGCCCGCCCCCGCCATCGCGAGCGAGAGGACGTTCTCGTCGCTGGCGGCGACCACGATCACGCCGTGGACGTCGTCCGCGGCATCCGTGATGCCGAACACGCCCGTGTCGCTGAGGGTCCCGTCATAGGTGTCGACCCGCGCGGAGTTGCCCGCGGCATCCACCGTGGCGCTGCCGATCCAGGCCCTCGTGTCCTTCGTGAGCACCGTCACGGCGACGCCCGCGCCGATTCCCCCGCCGAGCACGCCGATGCCGGCGCCGATGGCGATCATGTCGACGTCGGTGGAATCGGAGGCGAAGACGAGCACGTTGCCGCCGGCCCGCACCTCGGCCCCGGCGCCGATCGACGCGTGCGTCGCGGCATCGATGACCAGCACGGCCACGGCGCCGCCGATGCCCACCACCCCGCTCGCGCCGATGGCGATCGCGATCACGAGCACGTCCTCCGCCGCCTGTGTCCGCACCTCGATGTCGCGCCGCGCCTCGACCAGCGCGGAATCTCCGATGCTCGCCGTCACGGTGTTGTCGATCACCCCGACGTGCACGCCCGGAGTGGCCGCGACGACCGCGGAGATGGCCGCCCCGCCCGCGATGCCGAGCAGCTGGTAGTCGTTCGCGGCCGTCACGAGCACGCTCTGACCTGCGCCCTCGGTGCCTGCGGCCGCGTTGATCCTCGCGAGGGTGTCGATCACCGCCGTGGTGACCGTCGTCATGACGTGCACGACGGCCGAGATCTGCACCGCGACCGTGCCGGAGCCGGCCGCGCCGATGCCGAAGAGCGCGATGTCGTCGCGGTTGAGGGCGGTCACCGCCACCCCGGTGAATCCCGAGCGCGTGGCGGGCGTGACGACGCGGTTCCCCGTCAGCTGCTGGTCGACGAGGGGATTCTGCGACTCGCTGTCATCAGGGTCGTAGCCGACCTCCTCGTCGGAGATCGACGGCGGAGCGACCTGCGTGGAATCGCTGCCGTAGGCGACGAAGGCGATGCCGAAGCCGCTCAGCACGTCGATGCCGGTGCCGGTGCCGCGGCCGTCCACCACCGCGCGTGCGCCGATCGAGGCATCCGTGCGCTTCGTGATGACCGGAACCACCACAGCGCCGCCGATCCCGACGGCCGTGCCGCCGATGGCGACGTTGCCCGCGATGAAGTCGAGCTCGCTGCCCGAGGAGGCGGTCACGACGACCGAGCCGTCGGCGGCGACGCGGGTCGGCGTGGCGCCGGCGGCGGTGCCGCGGATCTGAGCCGTCGTGGTGATGTCGATCACATACACGTCGACGGCGCCGGCGATCCCGACATCCACCCCACCCGCGATCGCCGCGGCGGCCGACACGATCTTCTCGAACGAGAAGGCGAGGACCTGCACGTGCCGGCGGGCCTCGACCTGTGCGCCTGAGCCGATCCACGCCTCGGTGCGCTTCGTCAGCACGCCGACCTCGATGCCGGCGCCGATGCCGGCGCTGCCGCCGATCGCGACCGCCCCGGCGATGCCGATGTGGTCGGTGCGCGAGGAGGCCAGCACGAGCACGCTCTGGTCGCCGCCCTCGTTCGCCGTGCCGGTGTTGATGAGGGCGCCCTCGCCGATCCACGCCTGCACGGTGCGGTCGATCACCGTGACGCTGCCCGAACCCGCGACGCCGAACTGCGCACCGCCGGCGAGGCCGATGGCGATCGTGCGCACGGTCTGGAACGAGGTGGCCGACACGGCGAGGCCCTTCGTGAGCACCGCCTCGGCGACACCGGAAGAGTTCTTGGTGCCGACTCGGGCCAGCACGCCGGCGCCGTTGCCGCGGGCATCCACGGTCGTTCCCGCCCCGATGTAGGCGGTCACCGAGCTGAGGTCGATCTGCAGCGGCACGGCGGCGCCCGCCGCGTTCTGGCCGACCCCCGCGCCCCCGGCGACCGACACAGCGGTGAGATCGTCGGTCGCCTGCACCAGGATGCTGCCGTCGGCCTCGACCGCACGCGGGCCGGAGATGTATGCCGTGATGTCGTGCGCGATCACGTTGATCGAGATCGCCCCGCCGATCGCCAGCTGGTTCGCGGCGGCCGCGCCGACCGCCACGCTGACGATCGTGGACGTGAACGGGGCGCGGGCCTCTGTGCTCGGGTCGCCTGGCACGGCGACGGTGGTGTCGCCGACGGAGACCGACGCGGGCACCGACGCGGATGCGGGCAGGTAGCCCGCCTTGACCTGGATGTCGCCGCCCGCGCGAACGCGGGCGTTGTGGATGTATGCCGTGATCTGGTCGGTCGCGGTGCTGTTGCGGTCGATGACGTCGGGGTTGGCCGGGCTGAAGCTCCCGCCGATGAAGTTGTAGGCGATGGCGGCGCCGACCGCTGTGCCCGAGAGGCTGACGCCGACGCCCCCCGCGACCACCACGAGGGTGACCGATTCGGTCGCGGTGACCAGCACGTCCCGCCCCGCGTGGATGTCGGGGCTGTCGGCGATGTGCGCATCGACCGTGTTGGCGATCGCGTTGACCGTCAGCGAGCCGCCCACCGCGACGTTTCCGCCCGACAGCGCCACTCCCAGGGCGATCGCGACGAGTGTGGCCGTCGAGGTCGCCGAGACGCTGAGATCGGATGCCGCCCCCCGCGCGTCGACGCTCGCGTCATCGATCGAGGCGACGATCTCGTTGGAGATGAGGTTGTAGCTGATCGCCGCGCCGACCGCGACGCCCTGGATGCCGATCGCGATGCCTCCCGCGATCGAGACGATCAGCGCGGAGTCGGTCGCGGTCAGGAGGATCGGGCCGCCGGCGCTGATCACCGACGCGCCGATCGCCGAGTCGCCGGCGGCGACCGTATCGCTGATCGAGGCCTCGACGCGGGACTCGATGATGTTGATCAGCAGCGATCCCGCTCCGCTGAGATTGCTCTGCGGACCGATCGCGGCCGAGACGCCGACGGCGACGCCGCCGATCTCGCCGGTCGAGGTGGCCCGGATCGTGAGCGCCCCGTCGATCGTGAGGTCGACGTCGTCCAGGCGGGCCAGGATGTCGGTGTCGAGCTCGTTGTAGCCCGCCGCGGCTCCGATCGCATTCGAGGTGGAGACCCCGACGGCGCCCGCGACGGCGACGATGCCGGAGTCGTCGGTCGCCGTCACCGTGACGTCCAGCGCGCCCGGCGTCGCGGTCTCGTCGGTGATCGTGCTGCTTGTGATCCTCGCCTCCGTCGTGCCGACCACGATGTTGACCGACAGCATCATCCCGAGTCCGATGACGCTCGTGGTGCCGACCGCCGCACCGATCCCGGCCCCGAACGCGAGGATGCGCTGACCGGTCACGTTGTCGTTGCTGGCGGCGACGGTCAGCGACGTGCCGCCGACAGTGAGGGTCGACCGGCTGATCGAGGCCCGGGTGACGGTGGGCCGGGCGTCCGTGCCGACGAGGTTGAGCCCGATGCCGATGCCGACCCCGGCCTTGCCGCCGAGGGCGAGCGCGCCGCCGACCGCGATGATGCGGGAGCTGTCGGTCGCCGTGATCGCGACGCCGCCGTCGATCCGGCCGACGACGTATCTGAGCGACGCTTCGGTCTCGTTCAGGATCACGTTGGCGGAGAACGACCCGCCGACCGTGACGCTGTCGGGGCCGGTCGCGGCGGCCAGGCCCGCGGACAGGGAGACGAGGTCGCCGCTGCGCGTGGCGGTGACCGCGAGATCGCCGGTCACGCGCAGGTCCGTCCCGACGATGAACGCCCGCGTCGTCACCTCGAGGTCGTTCACGCTGATCGCCCCGGCGAGCGAGGTGCCCGCACCGGTCGAGACGACGAAGCTGGCGCCGCCCGTCACCGAGAGCTGGAAGAAGTCGTCGATCGCGGTGACCGTGACGCTGCCCGCGCGGACGAGACCGGCATCCGCGATCGATGCCTGCACGGTGTCGTGCACGATGTTGATCGAGATGGCGGCGGCCGCCCCGATGCTCGTGGTCGATGCGGGGGCGTTCGTCCCGAGCAGCGACACCGCCTTCGAGGGTGTTCCGGACGGCGGCGTCGGCGCCGGCGCGCCCGGTGTCGACACGGCCCCGGCGACGGTGAACGCCCACAGGTCCCCGTCGAGCTTCGCGAGCACATCGACGGCGCCTGTCACGGTGATGCGGTCGACGCCCCGTGCCGCCGCTCCGCTCGTGGCGACGGCGGCGGGGTCGCCGATGACGGCCTTCGTGGTGCGGTCCAGGTCGTTGACGGCCACCGAGACGCCGACCCCCACGCCGTTGCCGACCGCGATCGCGCCCACCCAGGTCACCTGCGTCGTAAGGCTGCCGGCATACAGGCGCACGTCGCGGCCGGTGACGACGGCGTCGGCGCCGAGCCGGACGAGTGTGTCGCTGTCCTGGCCGATGTAGGCGACCGATCCCGCGATCGCGTAACTGCCGCCCGAGGTGCCGGACTGCACGAGGTCGATGTGGAACATCGCCTCCTCGGCCTTCATGTTGAAGCCGCCGTCGGAGCCGCTGTAGATCATCGCCCCGTCACCGACGACGGAGTGCGTCGTGTTGTCCTGCACCAAGATGTAGAACGACCCGCCCATCCCGCCCTTCGAGCCGCTGGTGCCCGCCGGGCTGAGCGAGATGCGGTCCTTGAACTTGGTGTCCTTGGCGTCGAGGTCGATGTCGGGCAGCGCGAAGATGCCGACCATGTTGATGAACTGCTGGTAGTTGGTGGCCTCGACGGAGACGACCTGCTCTCCCTCCAGCAGGTCGCTGTCCTTGCCGTCCCCGTCGAGGTTCGTCTCGTCCCGGTTGTTCGGGTGGTCCGACGTGCGCCAGGCGACGTCCTGGTTGATCTCGACGCCCGACTCCACCGTCGCGATCGCGGCGTTGGTGAGCACCAGCACGGTGACCGAACCGGCGATGCCGATCTTGTCGGCCTTGGAGGTGCTGGAGGTCCAGGTGTTGAAGAAGGAGTCCTTCAGGCCGAGGTTGGTGTTCACGTACTTGAGCACCGAGTCGTAGCCCTCGGTGCGGATCGAGTCGACGAACTCGCCCCACGAGAGCGGGATGTACTGGTCGAAGCGCGTCAGGAACGGGTACGACACGTCGGCGATGATGCGGGTGGCCCTCAGCCCGTCGAGCGTGGCGCCGGTGCGGACGGTGGCCGTGGCGAGGTTGTCGATGATCGCCACGGTCACGGCGACACTGACCAGCGTCTCGGCGCTCGCGGGGGCGCCGGTCGGGTCGTCCGGGTCGACCTGCGGCTCGGCGTTGCTCTCGGCGTTGAGCTTGATCGTCTGCGCGATCGTCGCCTTGACCTCGAGGTCCTCGTTCGAGCGGATGACGGCGGTCGGTCCGACGATCGTCACGACGTCGTGGTCGGCGAAGGCGAAGGCCAGGGCGCCGGCCACGCTGAGCGAGCCGGTGGCGCCCACGCCGGCGGCGCCGGAGTTGAGGCCGTAGGCCTTCGTCAGCTTGGTGAAGATCGTGTCGGGCAGGTTCGTGTCGAGCACCTGCTTGAACTTCGCCCAGAGGTTGGCGTTGTCCTCCTCGTTGTTGAGGCCTGCGCTCGCCGATGACGAGTCCTTCACCGTCAGGCGGGAGATGATCCCGACGCCCGTCGCGAAGTCGGAGTCGAGGACGTGCTTCGCTTCGAACCGGTATCCCACCGCCGAATCCGGCACGTCGCCGATGTCGATCAGCACGCCGGCGCGCGCTTCGTTCTCCGTCTCTGCGAGGCCGATCACCTGCGCATCGGCGAAGCGCGTGTTGCCCTGCAGGTTCGTCTGGTTCGTACTCGCCGCGACATAGTAGGTGCCCCCGTCGACGAGTCCGGCGATCGGGGCCGACCCCTGGCGGTAGACGACCGCCTGGCCGAGTTCGAAGGTGTTGAACACGCCGCCGGGCCAGCGGAGCTTCACGGTGTTCGCCGCGCCATCGACATCCGACCCGATGAATTCGCGCTTGTTCGTGTCCGGGTCGAGCGGGCACGCCCCGGGCGCGCAGAGCGGGATCGCGAGGTCGACGACGTTGCCGGCGTGGTAGTCCGGTCCGAGGCCGGCGCGGATGGCCCGCTGCTCGCTGGGCGCGAGCTTGATCCACTGGGATTCGTCTCGGTCGGTCGTCTCCACGTCGTCGACCAGGGCGATGACGTAGTAGACGCGGCCGTCGACCAGGCCGCCGATGCTCGTGCCCCGGCGGTTCGTGTAGGTGATGACGTCCTCGGTGACCAGCGCGTGCGGGCCGACGAAGATCATGTCCTTCGCGTAGTCGACGTAGCCCGGCTTCGTGATGTCGGTCTCGAGGGGGTCGATCTCGATCTTCACCATCGAGCAGAAGACGGCGTTGCCCGCGGCGTCCTCGCAGGGCGTCATGCGGGCTGTCACGCTTCCGTCGACGGTGGTGCCGATGTTCGCGTCGGAGAGCTCGATCGCAAAGGCGAGCCCCGCGGCCCCCGAAGCGTAGATGCCCGACTCCGCGGACGCCGACGACTCGATGACGCCGGTGGAGATGAGGTTCGCGGTCTTCCCCGCGTCGATGACCGCACCGGCGGCCACCGTGATGTGCGCGTTCGCGATCGCGTTGCTGACGGCGAGGGACAGGGCGACCTGCGCCCCGCCGGGGTTCGGGAAGCTGTCGAGCTCGCGGGTGGTGGATGCCGTCATCGACGCGGTCGCGGAGGCGGTCGCCGTGATGACGATGGCCGCCGTGCTCGTGATGAGCGCGCCCGTCTTGATGGTGACCGAGGAGGTCGCGGTGGCCTGCGCATAGCCGGCGCTGACCAGGCTGCCGCTCGCGACGCCGGTCGCGACGGCGCTCGAGGTCGCGTAGATGCCGACGGTGTCGGTGCCGATCAGCTTCGCCCGTTCGCCGATCGTGATCGTGGCCGTCGAGCTCTTGTAGAGCACCTTCACCGGCAGGGCGATGGCCCCCTCGAGCAGCCCCGTCAGCGGATCGAGCACGAAGTTCGCCACCTCTTTGCTCACCCCGAGATACTCGGCCAGCCCGCGGTCCTCGGCCTGGGCGATGAGGTAGATGCCGGCCGCCCGGATCTCGGCGTCGTCTCCGATCGTGATGGAGACGCTGCGGTCGGTGACGAAGACGGGCGACAGGTTCTCGGCGAACGCGTTGCCGATCTGCCGGGCGCGGAAGACCAGGTAGTTCTCTCCCGCGTCGACCTTGACCCCGTTCGCGACCGTGATGTGCGCCGCGTAGATCTCGATGACGCCGTCGTTCGTGTCGACGTCGCCGGTGAAGGTCACCGAATCGGGTGCCGTGTCGTCGACGAAGATCGGCACCTCATCGCTGAGCCGGCGGTTGCCGTAGACGAAGAGTCCGACTCCGTCGAGCCAGCCGGATGCGAGCCCCTCGATCGTGATCGAGTCCGTGCCGGTGAGACCCTCGATGATGAGCGACTCGAGGGGGACCGCGAAGTCCCAGACCGACGCACTGGTGCCGGTGTCGGGGTTGTACCAGCTCATGTTCGCGAACCGCACCCGGATGGTGCTGGCGTTCACGGCCGAGACGATGATCACATCGTCGGCGGATGTGCCGGTGAAGCGGCGATTGACGTTGTCACCGCCGAGGGCGGTCTGACCGTCGATCCCCGCGTAGTCCAGGTTCTCGCCCGGGAGGATCAGGATTCCCGAGCTGTCCTGCGCGCTCGGGTTGATGAATCGGGCGTCCGTCTCGGTGTCGTAGACGACAAGGGCGTCCGCGCCGCGGAGGCCGCCGTCGACCGAGCCGGAGATGCTGCCGGTGGTCTCGAACACGAAGACGTCGACGTTGTCCTTCGTCCCGATCAGGTTCTCGAAGGACGTGAAGTCGATTCCGGCGACGCTCACCGCGTCCGCCCCGTCGACGGTCCAGCGCACGGCGGCGTCCGGAGGCCCGCGGATGCTGTCCGTGCCGCCGGTTCCGGTCACGACGTCGATGTCGACGAAGCCGCCCACTCCGGTCGCCGTGTGGGCGGGCGGGGTGTACGAGAGGGTGATGGCGTCACCGTCCACGAACGGCGATGCCGAGCTGGATCCGATGAGCTGCACCGAGACCACCCGGTAGTTCGTGTCGCCGGGCACCGTGATGCCCAGCACGGCGAAGAGCAGCCACTTGGTGAAGTCCGCGCTCGTGTAGATGCGGATCTGCCCGCCCGGCACGCCGGTGTCGACGCGGTCGATGGATTCCGCGATCGCGCGGCCCGCGGCATCCGTCGTGCTCAGGAAGATCTTGGTGGCCGCGCTCTGCACCGCCGTGTCGAAGCGCAGCTTCCCGGCCCCGGGATTCGCGTTCGCGGTGAGTGACGAGAAGACGGTCTCGATGTCGACGGCCCCGCCCGCGAGGATCACCATGACCGGGCCGCCGAAGGCCGAGAAGTCGATCGTGTCGATGGGTGCGACGACCGCGCTCTCGTCGGGCGCACCGCCCTCGATGACGCCGGTCAGCGAGCCGCCGGCGAGGAAGACGAAGGTGTCGTCGTCGTTGCCGCCGATGAGGTT
This sequence comes from Microbacterium sp., assembly GCA_036280835.1. Lineage (GTDB taxonomy): Bacteria > Actinomycetota > Actinomycetes > Actinomycetales > Microbacteriaceae > Microbacterium. The sequence continues at coordinate 29,655 of DASUQB010000447.1, forward strand.
CTCGACGTTCACGAACGCCTGGCCGTTGACGTCGCCGGCGCCGGCGCCGCCGATCGTCCACTGGTTCTCGATGTCGGCGCCGACCACGGCGTCGTCGCCGGCCCCACCGTCGATGGTCCCCGAGAGGGCATACGCCGCTCCCGGACTGCTGGATGGGACCTTGGTCAGCGCGAACACATCGTCGCCGGACCCGCCCCGCAGATTCTCGATGTCCACGAAGGTCATGGAGTCGGTGGCCCCGGCATTCGCCGCGCTGATCACCCAGTCGGTCTCGGAATCCGGGCCGGCCAGCGTATCGCTCCCGCCCGCGCCGTCGATCGTCGCCGTCCCGGTCCAGGAGCCGTCGACGGTGAAGGTGTTGGCCCCGGCGCCGCCCGTCAGCTCGGCGATCTGCACGTCGGCCAGGGCGATGGCCTGAAGCCCGACGGTCAGCGAGGTTTCGGCGAGGGTCATGTCCGAATCGCGGGCGACCTTGATGGTGTTCCTGCCCGCCCCGCCGTGGATCGCCAGCGCGACGAGCACGGGCAGATCCTCCACCGTGAACTCGTCGTCGCCCGTGCCGCCGAGGACCGTCAACGCGACGGCCGCCGCGACCGTGACCGTGCGGGTCTCGCCGGAACCGTCGGTGAACTCGATGGTGACGTTGTCGGCGGCGGTACTGTGCACGCGCACCTTGTGATCGACACCGTCCGTCATCGTGACGGTGCACGCGGTGTCGCAGTCGAGCGAGACGCTCAGGATGCCGATGGCCAGCGCGGCGATCGGCGCGATGTCCCCGAGTTCTTCGAGCAGACCCTCCGGCTCGGAGGGCTCCCCCTGGGTGGGGCCGGTGTTCGCATCGGCGGGCGATGCGGGCCGTGCGGACTCGTCGAAGTGGGGGGTGGATGCCGCGGGCTCCTGCACGGCAGGCGCAGGCTCTCCGGACGGCGGCGCAGCTGCTGCGGCGGGTCCGGTGGCTGCCGCGGCCGCGGCCTCGGGCTGCGGGGCCGCTTCGGGCTGATCTTCGGCGACGCTCGCCTCTTCGGCTGCGGGCTGCTCCGCGGCGGGCTCCTGCGCGGCGGGCTCCTGCGCGGCGGGCGGCTCTTCGGCCGGGGCAGGCTCCGTCTCGGCGGGAGCCTCGCCTCCGGAGGCACCGCCCGTCTCGTCCAGGGCGTCGGTCTCGAGCGCTCGAAGGGGCATCGACGCCCCCGCGGCGAGCGCGCGCCGCACGTGTGCCCGGGCGCCGTGGTCCTCCCCGACCGACAGGTAGCGCTCGCCCGGCGCGAGGTGGCTGTCCATGATCGATGCGTCGTCGTCGGTCAGGTCGGCGCGGCCGAGCAGGTGCCCGATCTCGTGCGCGAGCACGGTGACCAGGTCCATCCGGCCGGCCGCCGAACTGCCGGCATCCGCCCTCGCCGTGGCGCCCGTGACCTGGGCGAACTCGGTCGACGCGGATGGCGTGCGGTCGACGAACCAGCCGTGTCCCGCGGCCGTCGGGTCGAGGGTGATCGTGCGCCCGCTGGTCGTCGCCACCTGGTTGCCGGCCACGTCTCCGATGCGGATGTTCGTTCCGGGCAGCCGGTCGATGCCCCACAGGGCCATCGCGTCGCCGAGCACGAGGGCGACGGCATCCGTGGAGAGCCGTTCCGAAACGGGAGGGCTGGTGCGGGCCGCCGATACTCGCAGCGCGAACGACGGGGCGGACGGCCCGGCTGAGAATGCCGCTGCGGGCAGGGCGGCGGGTACCGCGGAGAGCAGAACGGTCACGACACCGGCGATGAGGCTCAGGTGTCCGGAACGCGCGCCGGAGCGGCGCGCTGTGCGTCGTGGACGCACCCCGCCGCTCGATCTACGCACGGCATCTCCCGTCGGACGGGACAAGCGACCCCCACGGTCGATTGTCCGCTTCCCCCCGCAGAAGCGGACAACTTCATCCGCGCCTCGATCGAACTATGGACCTGCCGGACGCGTCGTGTCAACAGGTTCGTCTGGACGAGCAGGTGGTCCGCCGCCGCGCCGCTCGGGAGTCTCGGAGGGTCCCGCCCTAGAATCGAGGCTGATCGTGCGGACGCAATCGCACACGAGCAGAACGCCAGCATGACCGTGACCTTCCCCTCTTCAGGCACGACCGCGCACCCGTGGCGACGCGTGATCGCACGCGCGACGGCGGCGCTGGCCGTTGCGGCGGCGACGGTCGCGGGCGGCTGGGCCGCCCCGGCAGACACCGCGTCGGCGGCGCCGGTCGCCGAGCCGCCGGGAACCGTGCAGCTCGTGCTGGCGCCGGTCGGCCAGGGACTCGTGCCGTCCGGCGAGTCGTTGAACGTGTCGGTGACGGTCATCAATGACACCGAGGCGGCGCTGGCCCCGGCCGACGTCACCCTGGCGATCGGAACGGCACCGCTGAGCGGGCGCGACGAGCTGTCCGCCTGGCTCGCCGACGGGTCCACGATCGACGTGCAGGATGCCGCGGCGATGCCGAGCGAAGCGGTCCCCGCCGCGTCGTCGAACACGTTCGGCATGGCCGTGACACCCGATTCGCCGGCGCTTGCGGGCCGTCCCCCCGGCGTGTATGCCCTTCGCGCCATATTGAACGCGGCGAGCGGCCCCGTGGTCGCGACGAGCGCCATGATCGTGCCGGACCCCGCCGCACCGGCGGCACCCGTCGGTGTCGTCGTGCCCATCACCGCCACACCGATCGAGGCGGGACTCCTCACCCCGGAGCAGCTCACGGAGCTCACGGCGGTGGGTGGGAGCCTTCGCGCCCAGTTGGATGCCGTCGACGGAACATCCGCGGTCCTCGCCGTCGATCCGGCGATCACGGCCGCGATCCGGGTGCTGGGCACCTCCGCCCCGCCGGAGGCGCTCCAGTGGCTCGAGCAGCTCGACGCGCTGCCCAACCCGCGCTTCGCGCTGCAGTTCGGCGATGCCGACGTCTCGGCGCAGCTGGCATCCGGCCTGCCTCGCCCGATGGCCCCCATCACGCTGCAGTCCCTGCTGAACCCCGCCTTCTTCGTGCCTCCGGCCCCCACGGCGACGCCCACCCCGGGTCCCACACCAGACGCGACCCCGACGACCTCGCCCACGGAGCCGGTGCTCCCGGACCTCGAGACGCTCCTCGACATCGGCGGCGGGCGGAGCGGGGTCTTCTGGCCCCAGCCCGGATCGGCCGGTCCCGCGATCGTCGACACCCTCGGTCAGCTCGGATCGGAGACGTTCCCCTCCCTGACCCTCCTCCCGTCCGCCACGACCGCCGAAGGCGCCGGTGGCACGACCGTCGTCGCCCGCGGCACGACGGACGGCGGAGCCGGTGTGCTCGTCTACGACTCCCAGATCTCGGCCGCGCTCGACGAGGCGTCCTCCACCGAGGAATCGGCCCTCCGCGGCGCCGCCCTCACCGAGGCGACCGCGCTCTTGACCTTCGCGACCCGGGATGCCGGCGGCGCCCCCATCCTCGTCAGCACCGAGCGCGGGCAGGACCGTTCGGTCGTGGCGCTCCGGGCCGCCATCGCCGGGGTCGCCAACGTGCCCGGCGCCGAGATCGTCAGCCTCGCCGCCCTCAGCGAGGCGAGCCCATCGGGCGTCGCGGTGGCGGAGGTCGCCCCCGAGCCCGCCCGCGTCGACGCGGCATCCGCCCTCACCGCCGACCAGGACCTCATCACGGACTTCGCCAGCATCCTCGACCAGCCCTCCCTGCTCACCGGTCCGGAACGCACGTCGATCCTGCAGCTGCTGGGCGTCGGCTGGTCGGCCCTGCCCGAGGAGTGGACGTCCGCGCTCGCGCTGCACAGGGAGCAGACGGTCGCGACGCTCGGCGCCGTCGGCATCCAGCCCCCGAGCACGATCCAGCTGCTCAGCCCCGAGGCGCCACTGCCGGTGTGGGTGCGAAACGACCTCCCGTACCCCGTCAACGTCGTGCTGTACGCGGAGCCCGACGATCCCCGCCTCGTCGTCACGCCGCAGACCGAGGTGCTGGCGACGGCCGACGCCAACACGCGGGTGCAGGTGCCCGTCGAGGCGCGGGTCGGCAGCGGCGACGTCGTCATCGAGCTGCGCCTCCTCAGCCCGTCGGGGGTCGCCATCGGCGACACCCAGTCGGCGGACGTCACGGTCCGTGCGGACTGGGAGGGCATCGGCCTCGTCGTGCTCGGCGTGCTCATCGGGGCGTTCCTGACGCTCGGCGTCGTGCGCATGGTGCTGAGTCGCCGACGGGCGAAGAGGGCGGATGCCGCGGCCGAATTCCAGGCGAAAGCGGATTCATCCGTCGTCGAGACCGATTCAGCGCTCCGAAGCGAACCCGCGCCCGAGCACCGTCCGGCCTCCGAGAAGAAGAATGAGTAGCCTCGGCCGCGCGAGCGTCGTCATCGGAGCCGGCACGATCGTCTCCCGCGTGACCGGCCTGCTGCGCACCATCGTGCTGGTCGCCGCGATCGGCTCGGTCGGCAAGGCGGGCGATGCCTTCGCCGTCGCCAATCAGCTGCCGAACAACATCTACGCGATCATCTCCACCGGCATCCTGACCGCGGTGATCGTTCCTCAGATCGTCAAGGCGAGCGCGCATCCGGACAGCGGCCGGGCGTTCATCTCGAAGCTGTTCACCCTCGGCACCGTCGTGCTGCTCGCCGCGACCGCGCTCGCGATGATCCTCGCACCGCTCCTCGTGGCGCTGTACGGTCTGCGGTTCACCGACGATCAGCGGGCGCTCGCCACGGCGTTCGCCTACTGGTGCCTGCCGCAGATCTTCTTCTACGGCCTCTACGCCCTCGTGGGCGAATCGCTCAATGCCCGGCGCATCTTCGGTCCGTTCACGTGGGCGCCGATCATCAACAACTTCGTCTCGATCGCCGGGTTCCTCATCTTCATCGCGCTGTTCGGCGGCGAGCAGTCCGCGCTCGGCGACTGGACGCCGCAGATGGTCGCCGTCCTGGCGGGCACCGCGACGCTGGGCATCATCGTGCAAGCGGGCGTGCTGCTTCTCTTCTGGAGGCGCACCGGGCTGCACGTCCGGCCCGACTTCCGCTGGCGAGGCGTCGGCATGGCCGACGTGGGCCGGCTCGCCGGCTGGACGTTCCTGATGGTCGTGGCCGGGCAGCTCGCCGGGCTCGTCCAGACCCAGGTCGTCTCCGCGGCATCCGGCGATGACGCGTCGGTGTTCGTCATGCAGAACGCGTGGCTCATCTTCATGCTCCCGTACTCGATCATCGTGCTCTCGATCGGCACTCCCTACTTCACCCAGCTGAGCGAGCATGCCGCCGCCGGGCGGGACGACGACGTGCGGGCGGATGTCGGGCGCAGCATCCGCATCCTCGGATTCTTCATCGTCATCGCGACTGCCGCCGTCGGAGTGGCGGCCATCCCCGCATCCCGCATCTTCACGAACTCCGCCGACGACGCCATGCAGGCGGCCGTCGTGCTCGTGTGCTTCCTGGTCGGTCTGATTCCGCTCGCGATGCTCTTCGTGGTGCAGCGCACCTTCTACGCCTACGGCGACACCCGCACGCCCTTCTTCTTCACCCTCTTCCAGTGCGCGCTCGTCGTGCTCACGGCACTCGTCGCGGCCGCCACCCTGCCGCTCGAGTACCTGACGGCGGGAGTCGCGCTCGGGCAATCGCTTGCGAGCCTCCTGCAGGTGATCGTGGCGTCGTGGCTGCTGCACCGGCGTCTGGGCGACCTCGGGATGCGGCGCACGCTTGCGTCGCTCGCTCGCTTCGGCATCGCCGCGATTCCGGCCGGCGCCGCCGGCTGGTTCACGTTCGAGGTCCTGGGCGGCGCGTCGGGGTGGACGGTCTCCGGGCAGCTCGCCGGCGCCGCCGGCACGGTTCTGATCGGCACCGTCTGCCTGCTGGTCTACCTTCCCCTGCTGGCGCTCCTCCGCGCTCCCGAGCTGACGATCGCCACCGACCTCGTGAAGCGGCTTCTGAAGCGGGGGTGACGGTTCCCTGGGAACCGCGACATCGCTTCGTGCCGCGGAATGCCCCGCGGCTACCATGTGTTGAGTCACTTGCACCCAGCGACAGCCGAGTGTCCATCCGTCTTCCAGGGGGTTTTTCGTGCGTCAGGTCATCATCGTCGGTTCCGGTCCCGCGGGTTTCACGGCGGCGATCTACGCCGCGCGTGCGAACCTCGAGCCGCTCGTCGTGGCGAGCTCCGTCGAGGTCGGCGGCGAGCTGATGAACACGACAGACGTCGAGAACTTCCCGGGGTTCCCCGAGGGCATCCAGGGCCCGGAGCTCATGCAGAAGATGCAGGAGCAGGCGGAGCGCTTCGGCGCCGAGATCCTCTACGACGACGTCGTCGAGCTCGACCTCGCCGGCCCCGTCAAGCACGTGAAGCTCGGGAGCGGCAAGGAGTACGACGCCTCGACGCTGATCTACGCGACCGGATCCGCCTACCGCAAGCTCGGCCTCTCCGGTGAGGACCGGCTCTCCGGCCGCGGCGTCTCGTGGTGCGCCACGTGCGACGGATTCTTCTTCCGCGACCGCGTCATCGCCGTCGTCGGCGGCGGCGACTCCGCGATGGAGGAGGCCACCTTCCTCACGCGCTTCGCGTCGAAGGTGTACGTCATCCACCGCAAGGACACTCTGCGCGCGTCGAAGATCATGCAGGAGCGCGCGTTCGCGAACGAGAAGATCGAGTTCATCTGGAACACCGAGGTCATCGACATCCTCGGCGATGAGGCCGTCAACGGTGTCCTGCTGGCGTCGACCGTCGATGGCGGCACCCGCGAGCTGGCCCTCGATGGCCTCTTCGTCGCGATCGGCAACGACCCGCGCACGCACCTCGTGCACGACTCGCTGCGTCTCACCCCCGAAGGCACCATCTGGGTCGACGGCCGGTCCTCCCGCACCTCGCTGCCCGGTGTGTTCGCCGCCGGAGATGTCATCGACCCCACCTACCGCCAGGCCGTCACCGCGGCCGGCAGCGGAACGGTCGCCGCCCTCGACGCCG